>JBDSIO010000417.1:0-4024 GCA_039917895.1 Fibrobacteria bacterium
GGTAAGGATATACAGTTTTGATCCGTTCTGGCGGAGCGTCATGCGGGCGTTGCCGAGGCCTGAGGGCGGCTTGCGATAGGTCATGAGGGCGGCGAGCGCCGGCGCAGATGGGGCGGCGCCGCCGCCAGTCGTGGGAGCGCTGACGATGGGGGTGGATACGGTTCCGGCGGGTGAGGTTTTCTGGATGCCCAGATATGCGGTCACATCTTCGCCGCGGCCGCTGGCAGCATACTGGCCCACGAAGGGTCCGCCGGTGAACGCGGTGCTGAGCTTCGGCACCGAAGCGATGCGATATGCCGTGCCTTGCAGGAAGGCACGGTTTTTGTCGTAGGTGCCGCGCAGGAGCAGACTCTTCCCCGAATCCGGGCCATTGTCCGGCAGGCGGATTGGGAAGAGGAATTCGCCCATGGACTCGTTCAGGCTGGCGGCCACGGTGTCGGAGAGCGTGTCCTTGAAATATACGGAATAAGAGACCAATAGGGTGTCCTGTTGCGCGCGTATCTTGAACTTGAGGGCGTACGAGTTATCGCCGAGCCTGACGAGGCCGGAATAAATGCCTGAGGGAGCCGAGACACGGGCGCGCGTAGCCGGCTTGCTGGCGGCATCGGCAGGGTCGTAGCCCAGTAGTTTTTCGATGTCGTCGGGAATGCCGTCCCCGTCGGTATCGATCCACTTCACGCCCTTGGCGGTCAAGGCCTTGATGAACGCCGTTTTCTGGACCTCCGTGGCTTCCTGCTCTATGCCGGCGGCGTCGATCAGCTGTTCCAGGAAGTCGGCGAGGCCATCGCGATCGGTATCCACCAGGAAGTTCGGGAAGCTGCCCTTGTCGGCGGGATTGGTCTTGTAATTGGTTTCCATGTAGTCGGGAAAGCCGTCCAGATCCCGGTCCGTGAAGTTCTCGGCGGTGGCCTGCGCCGATGCGGGAGCGGCCTGCTGATCCAGTTTCTTGAAGTCCGATTCCTTGGGATAGCCTTTGACCGCGAAAGCGCCGCGGGCGGAACCGAAATCGGATTCGCCGTAAAAGCGGTCGGGCTGGAAGCCATTGGCCAGGAATTGCGCCGCGGAGGTGTCGCGGATCGCGATGACCTTCCACTGGTATACGCCCGCCATGTTCTTGTCGGCGTTAAACAGTTCGGCGAGCGGGTATTTGAAATTGACGCGTTCCCAGCCCGGCAATTCCAGGGTCTGGACCTCGCGCAATATGGAGGATCCGCCCGAGACGGCCTGCGCGTTGGCATCGAGGATGAGACGGTGTTCCAGGCCCTTGCCCTGGGACTTCAGGTAATACAGGCCGCCAAAGGCGGGGCGTCCGCCCGTGAACTTGGGATCTTCCGCCAGGCCCAACAGATAGCCGCCGACGCTGTCGAAATCCAAGCCGCGGAAGCGTAAGGTGATCTTTCCTCCCGCGTCGCCCGCGCCATCGATGCCGCCCACCGGTCCCAGCAGGTTCAACGGCTTGATCTCCTTCACCTTGAAATCCGCCGCGGTCACGGCCTGGTTGAACTGGGTTTTTCCGACCGCCCCGCCGTCCACGGCGTGATTCACGATCCACTTGGTTCCCGTATAGCCGAGTATGAACTTGACGATGCGGTAGCTGGTGTCGCGCGCCGCGGGTTCGGAGCAGGCCAGGTTGGCGTCCCAATCGGAACGGCCGCGGGTAACGATGGTGGTGACCTTGACCGCGACCTTGGCTTCGGTTTCGGTGACCGCGATGCCGCCGTCGATGGTGAACTCTTCCTTGATGAGGTCCTTGACCGGATTGAGCACGGCCGTAGTGCCTTGGCGCAGGCGCTCACCCTGGAAGCGGGCATCGCCGATGGCGTTCTCCAGGCCCCCGGCCGCGGGAAGGTTGTACACGTATTCTTTGCCGTCCAAGGTGAATTTCGCTTCGGTCTTGGACCAGGAAATGCCGGAATTGATCTCCTGGGCGATCCGGAACACCTTGGGCAGGATGCCGGGGGCGGCGTTGGATTGTACCCAGAGGGTGTCCCGCCTGTCCGCGGACGCGACCTTCCAGAGCGCCACCTTGGTGGAGCAGGAAAGCGCATCATGCTTGTACACGGGGGCGCTGAAGCCGGCGTTGAGCAGGTTCTTCTCCGAGACTTCGCGGCGGATCCTGTCCAGGAACTGCGGCTGCGAAAGTAACTGGCTGCCGGTCTCCATGCGGAAGGAGGGGTCGAGAAGCGAGCCGAGCCGGCCTATGTCGCCTTGCACGTAGGCGTTGAAGAAATCCTCCATCAGCAGGGCCACGGCCTGATCGCGGCCCTTTTTGTCCTTGGCCGCGCCTTCGTAGTCCTTGACCGTGAATTCGAAACGGAACACCTGGCCGAGCTTGCGGCCTCCCAGATCCACCAGGGTGTCGGGAATGGCGACCTTATAGGTCACGCCCACGCGGAAAGGTTCCTTATGCGCGAAAGACAGCTTGGAGCCGGTGACTTCCCAATAGCCTTCGATCTTGGGATCCATGGCGATGGAGTTGAGGGCGGAGAAGATCTGGGGCGGCTGGGAGAAATTGATCAGGGGGTTCTGGGCTGGTTTGAGCGCTTCCTTGTCGGCCGGATAGGTGGAAGATATGGTGAAAGCCTGGTCCGCGATCTTGCTATCGGAGACGGCTTCGAACACGGCGCGGTATTCCTTTTCCAACGGGTTCTTGGCGAGGTCCTTGATGGAGGTGGGGATGTTGACGCCGTAGCGGGATCCCGATTCCAGCTTTCCCAAAGCCAAGGTGAGCTGCTTGCTGTCTCCGCTCCACGAAGCGGTGATGGCCGAAGCGGCCAAGGAATCCTTCAATTGCACGGAACCGCCGGCGTTCTTCTCGTCGACCTTGCCGACCACCAGTCCTTTGACGCTTTCGCGTTGCACGGGTTCGGAGAAAGCGATGTTGATGCGCGCATTGCCCGCGGGGATTGCGCCTGCGAGGAACAGTCCCGAGGCGTCCGGCGAGGTGGCATCGTACACGCCCGTCACGGTGGGGCTCCCGACGTCCTCGATGGCGACGGCGGTATCCAGTTTGACGAGCGTGTCTTTCTTGGGGGTGATGAAAGGAATGGCCGCGGTGATGAGGCGGAAGGTAGTGAGATCCAGGTGGACGGCGAAACCGTAATAACGGCCGGCCTTGAGCACGGCGGAGTAATTGCCTTTTGCGTCGGTGGTGAGGGTGGTTTCCGCGGTGGTGGTGGGACGCAGGGCGTCGAAGATCAGGATGGTGGCGCCCGAAAGGGGGACGGGAGCGGTGGAGAGGTAGCGACGCTCGCCGGCGGCGTTGGCCCCGGTCTTCAGCAGGCCTTTGACCACATCCTTGCCTTCGCCCTGGAGCGCGCCGGTGATGACTCCTTTGCCCGCTGCCTTGGCCGCCTTGACCAAGGAATCGTTCTTCTCGAGCCCTGTACCGATGGTGTTGGGATTGGTCTTGTCCTTTTCGCAGGCGCAGGCGGTTTTCTTGGAGGAGGTGGGACTGGAACAGCCGAACCACGCGGTGAGGGAGAAGGCGAGTAAGGCGAAGCACACGGGTTGCAACCGGTGCTTCCGGCCCTTTCCGGCCTTCCCGAAAATCGAAATGAGGTTGCGCATAATCAGCCGGCCCTGTCATGAATATCGGACGTGCCGGATAGATTGTATATGGCGGCGGTCGCCTTATGGGAAAATTTCAAGTGACGAATAGGGTCTGCGCTTCCGGATGCGTCGTGGCGAATTTTGAAGCGTTATTTGACGAGCAGCTTCAAGCTCTTCGTGAAGCCCGGCACTTCCAGACGGTATACATAGGCCGCCTTGGCGAGCACGCCCCCGTCAAGGGCTTGGGGCCTCCAAACCAGCGTGTGGGAGCCGGGTTTGAAGGTCGCGTCCGCCACCCTGGCCGTGAGGCGTCCGGAGTAGTCATATACGTTCAGGCGCAGGCGGTAGCCTGTGGTCTCGCGTTTGCCGGCGGCATCCCAGGTTTGCGGCAGCACGAAGCGGAAGGAAGTGAAGGTCCGCACCGGGTTGGGGAAGTTTTGGGAAATGGAAAAATTCCCTTTCAGCCGCTCTG
>JBDSIO010000418.1:0-9325 GCA_039917895.1 Fibrobacteria bacterium
CGGTGTTGCTGCACTTGGACGCGTCGCTTTTAAGGAAATAGCTGCGATAGCTCGCGAACTTGGAATCCGTGCAGCCGGCCAGTTCGAGTATGCGGATCTTCCGGAACTTATAGGGGGCCGATTCGCCCTGGATGGTGAGATAGCCTTCCGTCAGGGGCTTGCCACCCTGCTGAAGCTTGGAATAGGTCAGCACCGTATCGAGGGCTTTCCCGGTATCGCCGGCCACCATATGCTTAACCAGGGAATCGCCCAGAATCAACGCTTCGACGACCTGGAAATGGGAGGTATCGATCTTGACGTGCTTGGCGGTCAGGCAACTCGGGGTCACCCGCTTACCGTCGACGATCATGGAAGTGCCGAGAGCGGCGCTGCAGAGGTTGGCGGTGGTGCCATTCTCGGTCTTGCTGTCGCTGTTCAGGTGGTTCAGCGAACCGAGGATTTGGAACTCGACGCTGGTGGGATAGCTCTGGGAAAGGCTCATCGATTCCATGGACTGGCTATGGAATAGGAGCCCATTGTTCTGGTTGGCCCAGTCCGGCGAGCCCGACGGCTGTTTGACGCCCCAGGGATTGGCTTCGGCGTGGACCAGGTAATAGGAAAACTTGCGCTTCTGGTAGGTCAAGTTCCCGTAACGATTGCCGAAGCTTCCCGTATAATTGGCGTAATCCACCAGGAGCAGGCCGTCCTTGACGTAAAAGGTCTTCAAGGGGTCCTCGCCCGCCGGGGTCCCTACCACCTTGGGCACCCAGCCGTCCAAATCCTTCCCGTTGAAGATATCGATCCAATCCGAGGCGGGCACCTTCGTGAGGTCCACCGCGCCGGCGGCCCGAGCCCGGCCGACGACGAAGAGGCCAAGCATCGCGGTAAGGAAAAATGTTTTGAAAAGAGTCCTTTTGAAAAGCGTCCTCTTGGATATGCTCATGCCTGACTCCGAAGTGGGAGGAAATGGGTGTAAATCGAGGTCCGGGTAAAAACCGGTCCGACGCGGGGCCGCCCCTCCCCAACCCATGGAGCGGTCCGCTGTGGATGGAAATATAAGGAAATAAGGCGGCTGGGGGCGGTCAATTCCGCAGCCTTTTCCCGATGCGTCGATTTTCCCGTCCGAATCGGGGAGGGAAAGGTGCCCACCGGTCAGCGGGCACCAATCGGGGGCCATCCCGTACCCCTATAATGGGTAATTCATAAGTATTTACCTGAAATTCATATGTATTTACCTATTACCAAAGGCAAGCGAGTGGGTCGCCAAAGCCATGCGAGTGCTGGAAATGTAAAACGCGACGTTTTACCCAACTCTGAAATTTAAGGTGGTGAAAACCAAATGCGGATTTATTATACCTTTGTGAAAGTAAGCCCAAAATCCGTCGGAACAAGCTGATTTTGGCAATCCTATGAAACCTTTTTTCACGAGCATTTTTTTGTCACCGGCCCAATCCTCACCGAAATCGGTATTCACCTCCGTACAGTCAGGGAGGAAGATTTCAGTTGATAAGCCAGTATCAATTTCCAAAAGCCTCCGTCCTATACAACGATAAAGACAACGATAAAGACAACGATAAAGACAACGATAAAGTCAACGATAAAGCAAAGGGTGTAGTCATGAAATCATTTCCAATCGTAGCAAGGGCGGTTTTGGCCATCGGCCTTTGCCAAGCGGCCGTCCTTGCGGCACCCAAAAAAGTCCTGCACCTGTACGCCTTCGGCGAGCGCCCACACGTGGGCGCCCAACAGCCCATGGTCAATCTCCTGGATGAGTTGGCGGCGGAACACAAGTTCACCGTGACCCATATGAAAAACCAGGATGCGGTTATGAACATAGGTGACTACGACGTCGTAGTGTTCAACAGTACGGCGTTTGGCGCATTCACCAAGCTTGCGGTCCAACAAAAACTCCAGGATTGGCTGACTGGCGGCGGCAAGGCCATCGGCATTCACGGCGCCCTGGACGTCCGCGGTTACTGGGATTGGTGGGGCAATGTCGTGGGCAGCGGCTCCTGGTATACCGACGACTTTTTCGCGGCATTCACCTTGGACACGGATTCGGAAATTGCAAAGCTGCCCGCCCTCAAGGCCGTCTGGGATGCGAGCGGCCTGGGGAACCAGGTTCAGATCCCGAATACCGAGATCTATGTGTACAATACGAGTCCCCGCGGCAAGGAGGGCGTCACCATGCTGCAGACTGTAAACAAAGCCCAAACGGATATCCCCGATCATCCCTACTCCTGGCATAAGAAGATTGGAAAAGGCGAGTTTCTTTATTCCGCCATTGGGCACTCCGGGCCGGATTTCAGCACGGGTTGGGCTAAAAAAGCCATCTGGGCCTGGATGCAATATCTTACCAGCGAGGTCCCGATGGGGATCGATGGCAAGCATTACATGCCCTTTGCCCAGCTTGAAGTGGATAAAAACCAGGTCCATATCAAGGATGCCGGGCGGCACTCGGTGCGGGTATTCGATGTCCGTGGGAGCATCCGCCACCACTGGACCGGGACCGGCGAAATGGTGTATGGATTACAAGGGCTGGAAACCGGGATCTACTATCTCCAGGTGAAGTCAGGGCACCTGGATTATACGCGTCCGGTCACCATCCAATAGCTACACGTAGAAAGGCCTTTTCCACCTTGCTTTCCAAAAAAGTTTTCCTTGCGGCTTGTGCCGTAGCATCGCTTTGTGCGGCACAGTCGGTGAATATTCGCGGTATGGTGAAGGATAAAGCCGGTGCCGGAATATCCGGCGCTACGGTAAAATTGGAAGCCGCCAATCTCTCAACGACCTCCGGTTCCGACGGCAGTTTCAACCTCACGGGTATGCTCACGGGGATCCGCGAGAAGGATAAGGGAACATCCTTTTTGGAAAGCCCAATCACCTTCCAAAACGGGCGTTTACGGTTTTCGCTTTCGGAAAACACCCTGGTTGCAATCAAGGTTCACGATGCCGGCGGCAGGCGGATCCGCGGAAGTGAAAGGGTTTATCTGGCCGGAACCTACCTGCTCCCATTTCCCGCCGACGCGGCAAGCATGCACTGGAATACGGTCGCAATCGGGCAAAATATTACCACATTCAAATCATCGCCGGCAGGATGGTATTCCGGCGAAGAGGCATCCGAGTCAAGTAGACCGAGTTCAGGGGCGCTATCCAAGCAGGGGAAAGCATCGGCCGTGTTCAGGGATGTTTTGTCCATTGTGAAGGCGGGCCAGATAAACCATAGGGATTCAATCAAGACGCTGGACACTTCCGGCATCATGATCCAGATGATTCCTAATGCCGGCAATGTGACGGATGCGGATGGCAATGTCTATCAATCGGTTCGGATTGGGGACCAGGTATGGACGGTAGAGAACCTGAAGTCGACGAAATACAATGATGGAACGCCCATTCCCCTCGTCACCGACAACACGGAATGGACAAGCCTAGCCACCGGGGCGCACTGCTTTTACGACAACGATCCCGCCAACAAGGACAAATACGGCGCCATGTACCACTGGTATACCGTGCGTACAGGCAGGATTGCCCCGGTGGGGTGGCATGTGCCCACGGATGTTGAATGGGAAGCACTGAATAGCTTTCTCATAACCAATGGATATAACTGGGATGGAACGACAACGGGGAACCGAGTTGCGAAATCACTGGCGGCCAAAACGGATTGGATCTCCAGCGAGCTTGCCGGCTCGGTCGGAAATGGCTCGGGTGCCAACAATAGCACCGGTTTTTCAGCTCTCCCGGGTGGAGGTCGTCACGACGCGGGCCCGATTGAAGATCGGTTCATCGCCAAGGACAGCACTGGATTTTGGTGGAGTTCTGTGCCGGAGTCCGGCGGGGATACCACTCGCGCATGGCTCTTCAGCCTGTATCACAACCGCACGGGCCTGGTCAAGAACGTCCATTATAAGAAATACGCCTTGTCCGTCCGTTTGCTCCGGGATAATTGAGGGTTTGCGCCTTAACGGGCGGGCGGAACACCATCTTCGGCGTAACGCATTTTTTCCCTAACGGACTCTACGTACCGAATTCCAGCTTGAGGGCCCAGTAATAGTCATCGAACCAACCCTGCCTATGGAAAATCGGCTCGAAACTGGTAGCACGGGAAGGGCCGATGACTCGGAAATGATCCCTTGCGACTTGGAGGTGAACTGCGAACCCGGGTACCACCGTCTTTTTCGCGAATAACGACCACCACCAATTGGGATCGCCGTGAACCTGATTGAATTTCGCAACCCGGGCCGGAGTACCTTGGCCCGCTTCAAGGCGCTCCCATTCCTGGGGGTCGGATAAAGCCATATCGAGCTCCCCGAGATCCCATACCGGCAAGACGTTTTGGAAAACTCCATACGAGCTATTGCGGAATCGCATTTTGTGATACTCGAACTCCAAGGTCAAGGCGTCCAGCAGCTTGAAGGTGGGAAAGTTGAATCCGAACATCACCGGCATTCTCTCAGTCTTTTTTTCATAGTAGAAGGGATAGTCCTTGATACCCAACAGGGCTACTTCCCCGTATAAGGTGAGGTCATTGGGACCCAGAAGGTCGGATTGCAACAGTTTTTGGGGTCGAATAGCCGCGCGTGCCATGACCTTTTGGCCCTGGAAGGTGTAATAGGAAAGACGATTTTCGGGAATACCGTTGGCGGAATCGCTGAGGTATTTTGCCGTAAAGCCTTTTTCTTCCAGAATCCCCCGGCTGCGATGGCCGGCAGGGAGGTCCTGTCCAATCAATGAATCGCCATTTGGCCGCACCGCGGAAACCGACGGGTCGGCCGTGGGACTGTCATTCAAGCCCGCATTATTGTACTGAGAGGCAGGCAAAGGCGATTCCTTCCCCGTTGCCGGATCGGTGTAGTAAGCGGCGCGCCTATTCTTCGGCGAGGTCATCTCAGGTACAAATGGCACCAGGTGGGCGAACACGATGCCGGCCCCCAGCTCAAGGAATCCGCCAAAGTCGTAACTGGCCACTATGCTGGGGGAAAGATCGAAATTGGGTTCCAGGTCCCTTTCCATGAAAACCCCGACGTCCAGCTTCAAGTGATCGTCCAAAAACGACATCGAGCCCAAAAGGCCGCTGGCCCCATAACTCGCACTGTTGACGATAGCCCAACCGCCGGTATTGATGATGCCCGGATAGGTCCCGGATCGGAAGAGGTACTCGCCCAAATTGCGGGCGTCGGGATTGTACTTGTGCGGGAAATACCCCATCTTGAGACGCAACCAGGGGCTATTCACATCGCCCAAATTATAGGTGGCGGCTGCTATGTGAACTCCGGGCCCGAAATTGATGAGCCGCGCCCAGGGCTCTTGCCGTTCCGCGGGAAGGGGATACCAGAACATGCCGCCCACGCCCACGGATACGAGCAGGGCCTCATCAATGGTCGCTTCTTGGGTGAGCCAAACGGCGGTGCGGGAAAAGGGTTGATTCTCCAACCCTTGTCCCCCTCCCCCCTGCCCGACATAGATATGCCTGGTCTTGTCTGCATGAATCGCCCCTAAGGCAGTATAAGTACCCAACTTAATCGGCTTGAGGACCGTTTCCGCCTGGCATACTCCGGCGACATAAAGGGAAAGCGAGAACAGACTAATCGAAATGCATGAGCAAAAGTTTTTTTTCACCGGGATACCTGCTTTGTCATTGATGCCCATCCTCAAGGGAAAAAGTTTGGGGAAAAAGTTTGGAAAAGGTAATAGACCCCTCCCGGATTTGGAAACGGTATTTTCGGACGGACAGTGAATTTGCGTGAAGGCTGCGGGCGAGGGAGATAGCGAGGATCAATGCGAATCGGTATAATTCAACGCCGCGTGTCTTTCATTATTCGGATGCCAACCCCGTAGTCCGTTCGCCTTTTTCCAGTGACATCGAAGTTGGAGAGGAAATGATTTTTTGTCCACGGAACAGGCTGGAACCCCAGGTCGCAGAAAACAGACTCCCATCGGGATCCGGCGTCCCCTTTACGATTGATACCCCCGGTAGAAATGGTCGTTGCGACAGGGTCGGCGGACAGAAATTGATCCGTCGTCAAGGCCTTGTGGGTGACGCGCAACTGGCGAATGGCGCCATTGAAGTAATTGGTTTTATTGAGGCGGACTCCCAGGGAGGACTGTCCGCCGGTCACCGGGCGATAAGTTACCGCGCCCGATAGCTCCTTGGCGCCGTTGACGAAGTGCGACATTTGCCCGGCACGGTACACCAAGGCGGCATGATGCCAGGCATCGGTAGGATGCCGGAAGGCGGTATCCGAGAGCAAGGTCCTTTCGGAAGGGGAGGACTTGATGAAGGTGTCGAGAATCCATTTATTCGTACCTAGGATTCGGAGCTCTACCGTAATTCGATTGTCTTCGTCCTGTTGCATATGGACGAACCGCGGCGCCGTGCTGACGTTTCCGGAATAAGGATAAAAAATCACCTCGACGGTGAATTCCTCCGCTCCGATCATGGGACTGGCTTCCAGGGTAAGGCCGTCGACCTTGCCGTTGAAGGCGACGGAGGATATGCCCTCGATTGGGATGACTTTCGGGTTTCCCAGTAAGGTGGGGGTGATGCCGCCGATGCTTTTCAGGTTGTCGATTTTCCAGTCGACTACCTTTTGGGCGAGCGCGTACTTTCCCAAAAAAAGGCCGAGCGCGCACCATAAAATTCGGGTATTCATCTAGAGGTATTCCTCGTCAAAAATGTATAACATTTTTCCGGGGAAAAAAGCTGTTTTCGGGAAGACCGGATTTGTTGGGTAGTTCCGGTATTTTTGGGTCAGAATCCATGAGCACCTGGAAATGCCCCTCTCGTTCCATTCCTGGTCCACCTTTAGTAACCGATAAGGGGTGATGGCCTTTTTGAGGCGGTTTTTGCAGTGAGCAAGCGGCTGTGAGGCCGGTAATATTCAGTTGCTATTTTTGACGGCAGTGAGTCATATTTGGGTTATTTTCTAAGCAACTGGTGGATTTAATGAGGCGGCTAGAATTGGAGGATTGCTATGCGTTCTAATCGGAAAAGCGACGGATTCGGCTCGCTTGTAATCGCCTTGTCGGCAATCCTGCTGGCGGCCAGCTTCGCGGGGGCACAGTCTCAGCATCCCGGTTTCAAGGTGGAGACCCTGAATCTCACGGGCGCAGGAATCAACCTCAAAGAGGACATGGGCGTGAACGGTTTGGGTTTTCTCAAAGACGGTCGCATGGCTGTGGCGACCTGGGGGGGCGACAAGCGGGAGTCGCCCAAACAAGGCAAGGTGTACCTGCTCAGCGGCGTGTTGGGGGGCGGACCCATTACGGCCAAACAAATCGCCAGTGGTATGAACGATAATGGGGGCCTGGTTGTCGTGAACGACACCCTATACGTAACCAACAAAGACGGGATTTTCTGGATCGATCCGAAAGCCGCGTCCACGACTCCCACCCTCCTGGCCAAGATTCCCTGGAGCGGCAACTACCACGAATACCATTCCACCCCCATGTACAAGGACGGCTTCCTATACAGCATTGTGCACCAACCCTACTATACCGTGGAACCACCCTTTATTCCGCTTCCCGAGCGCGGGGCATTCCTCAAAGTCAACCGAATCACCGGAGAAAAGGAGAATATCGCGGGGGGCCTGCGGGAACCCAACGGCGGAAACATCGGACCCGAGGGAGATTTCTTCGTGGGCGACAACCAGGGCCACTGGGTACCCAGCGCCAAGCTCGTGCATGTGACGAAAGGGGATTTTTTCGGGTTCGACAACAGTTTAGGGCCTTTTTACAAACCCACCATGCAGCAGAAGCTGCCGGCGATCTGGTTTGAATACCGGGGAGACGGCAGTTCCCCCACTCAACCCATCCTCCTTACCAAGGGCATCTTCAAGAACCAGATGCTGATAGGCGATCACTATGCCTGCAACCTCATGCGGCTCTTCCTGGAAAAAGTGGGCGGGGAATGGCAGGGCGCGAGTTTCGTGGTTTTGGATAGCAAAGCCTTCACGTCCACGCCAAACCGAATGGTCTATGCGCCGGACAGCAGCGCCATCTACATCGGAGGCATTGGCTCGGTGACGAACTGGTCCGCCGCCTGCGGAGGGGAGCGGACCATGATGAAGATGACCCTGACCGGGGAGTCGACCTTCGAAATACTCGCCATGCGCTCAGTTGCAAACGGCTTTGAATTGGAGTTCACGTCAAAACCCGGACCCTCAGCCTTGGATAAGGCCAGCTACTCCCTTCAACGCTGGGCCCACCATCCCGAGTTCGGTTACAACGACGGCGCCATGGTAAAAAAAAGGAGCGCGACAATTGTGAGCGTGACACCGGGAAGCGTCGATACCAGAGTGACCTTGGTTCTCAACGAAAACGACCTCAAGCATGAACAGGGGGCCGGCATACTCCAGTCCACCGTCTTCAGATTGGACGCCAAGGGGGTCAGGAGCGCGGACGGCAAGGCGCTGCATACAGCGCTCGCCCGGTACACCTTGAACAAAATCGGTCCCGGCAGAGACCCGGAAGGCAATGCGGTCGCCTTGAAAACGTCGCAGGGGAAAAACCTCCTGAATCCCTACGTGAATGCCCGTACTCTGTACCTGCAAGGCGCCGGCAAGGTAATCGCAAAGATTTGGACCTTGGATGGGCGTGTACTTCAAGAAGTCAACGCAACCGGACCGGCGGTTATGGCTCTCACCTTGCCTGCCGGAGTGCATCTCCTGACCGGCACATTGGACGGCGCCCCCTTCTCCCAAAAGGTGGTAGCGGCTCCGTAGATCTTGTGCTTCAAAATGAGGATACCCATCGTCCCAGGGGGATTTCTGAGGCGGCATCGGCCTGTTCGCCCTCGCGAGCTTGGCTTCGGCTCAGCTCCCGGCTTTCAAGTACTAGAAAGTCAAGGACACTTCCAAAACACCCAAAACCCTTTCCACCCCGGGCTTCTACTCGAATAGAGCCACCAAGCAGGAGCCGGGACCTTGGTGGACAGGGTCCTGAATTCAGGTCCCGCCGAGATTGTCTTGCCCCGTCACGAAGTCCCTCCGGGAGGGTATATCTTTCGTCTCCGGACCGGCGACAGAGAGAGAACCTTAAAAATCGCCTTAACCCAATAAGTCGAATTACCGGTGGCCGGCAAAGTGCCGGTTGGCCTGCAAGACGTGGTGGCCAAAAACGCGGGATAATCGCGGAATTCACCCACTCGTCCTTGCCAGGTCGGCGCCGCTTCGCCGGCTCAAGGCGCGGCGGCGAACGTGACCAGGCCTTGTTTTTCAGGTGGCGGAGGATCCGTTTGCGGGAACCCTGAACTGAGAAAGTGTTTCAGGAGCGCTTTCGATGCTTTCCCCATTCAGGGTAGTTTCGCCTGTTTGGCGGCTTTGCGAGTTGGAGTCTCCATATTTCCGGC
>JBDSIO010000419.1:0-16664 GCA_039917895.1 Fibrobacteria bacterium
GATCGAAGGTTTCCAGATAAACCCGCTGGCGGCCCTTGGGCCGGATGATCTGGAAATCGCCTTGGCGATCGATGGCATCAAATTCCACCAATGTCCCGACCCGGTACGGCGTGGCCGTCGGCCCCACTTCTTCCCCGGTGCTGATCATGGAAATCACGAAAAAGGGCTTGTCGGCGATATCCTTGAGCATTTGGACATAGCGGTCTTCGAAGACGCGGAGGGCTATTTTATGGCCCGGAAAGCAGGGATTCCGCAACGGGAAAACAGGGAGTAACCCAAGATTCATGTTCCTAATATAAGAACAACAATACCCGAACAATACCTGGAAAGCGAAGGGCTTGTCCGGGCCTTCTTGTTATAATATGCCCTTATGCCTGCCCCTATGTCTGCCACTATCTCGACGCATATCCGGATATGCTTTCTGCTGTTCCCGGTCCTGGTGGCCACCCAGGTTTCCCATGCAGGCGAATTCGACGGCCTCAATGAGGCCAGCGGGGTCAACCTCACCCTGGACGAAGGATTCGGCGCCCGGCAGTCGGCAATGGCCGTAGCTTTTCCGGCCTTCCAGAGGGACGCCGATGCCGTGGCGAATGCGCCCGCCTTCATGAACGACGTCGACGATTTCAACTTTTCCACTTCCCATGTGGAAAAATTCGGTGAAGCCAAGTTCGACCATTTCGCGTTCCTCTTCCCCTTCGAAGCCAACAGCACTCTGGGATTGGGCTTGTCCCGCTACGGTGTCAGCGACATCGATCTGAGCCCGGAAGGAACGAACCCGTCGTTCGCCAGCCCGTCGGAGGTATTTTCGCTGGCCGACTATCAATTGGTGGGCGCGTTCGCGCGGAGATGGCGCGGCTTCGACCTCGGCCTTAACATGAATTTCCTGTACCGGCATCTGGATCAGGATGGCATCGGCATGCGCGCAGACGGCATGGCGGCCTACACCTGGGATGGCCGCTATCGCGTGAGCACCTTGATGCGCGGTCTGGTCCCCTCCACCGTATCCTGGGAATCCGGCTATGCGGAATATGAAGCTCCGGAAATGTACCTTGGCGGCGCTGCCAGGTTTCCCGCCCCTTATTTCTATGGCACCTTGGAGGCCGCCTGGCAGAGCGAAGGGATGTTCCACCGAACCGCGCGCTCTGCCGTGGAACTGAACGCAGATCGCGCCTGGGACGAACCCGGCCGGTTCTTAAAGTCAAGCAACCTGGGCGCCGAATTCCTTTTCGATTTCGGCCTGGCCGTACGGGTCGGGTTGAACGAATTCTCTTCCGAGTCCTTTGCCTCCGTATCCACCCTGGGAATAGGTTATAACTGGCGCCATGTTCTTGGCCTGGATTACGCGTTCATACCGCATCCGGATCAATTGTCGTCGCACCATCTTTCCCTGCAGTTCACGCCCACCTTTCCCAAGTTCAAAGGCCGGGATTTCCGTTACCGGAACTCGCCCCGCCCCCAACCTGCCTTCACTCCGGCAGAGCCCCGGCCGGATGCAACGGGTCCGGAACAGGAAGAAGAAACCCCGGAACCGGAATCGGTCAATCCGGTGATACCTGCTCCCGGAGCCGCTGAGGCTCCCGCGAAGGCTGCTTCGCAGCCTGCCCAAACCGGATCGGGACCCGACCAGCAGGAAATCGCTCCCGCCAAACCCGCTCTCCCCCCCAAACCGGCCCAAGCGGAACCGGCTGAATTGATCGAAACGGACGAAGAAGGCCAGTAAGGCAAAGCTGCCAAATACTCAGGCTAGCGCGGCCCGGTATTTCTCCACCGTGGGCATAATCCGCATCACCCGGTCCAAATCCATCATCTCCAGGCTTTCCAAGACCTCCCGTTCGCTGGTGATGATGAAAGTGGGTTTTCCATGGACGGAAAGGGTTTGCATGGTCTTGACCAGCAGGTTGATGGTGCTGCTGTTTAGGAAGGACGAATATTCAAAAGCAAAGGCGATGGACAGTGCATCAGCGGCGACCACGTCGTTAATCTGGGAGCGAAGCTCCTCCAATTCCTGGATCTTATAGAGGTTTCCGGAAATGGTGAACAAGGCGTGGGGACCGTCCATCTGCAACCGGATCTGCCCGCCGGGTGGCGCCTTTTCCTTGGCCGGGGCATGGCAGTTGGGACAGGGCGCGACGCCGTTCGGGAACCCGGTGTATACGTGACCGCAAGTTCCGCACTTCTGGAACTTGACGGTCGGAAACTGGTCTTCATCGCGCACGGGCTGCCCCTTCCGGTTGCGTTGATTATAGCCCTCAATCGGGGGAAAGCCGAGTCCTGGTTACGGTCTTCTGATCCGGGCTACGATCCATGTGGAGGGCAACTTTATGCAGCTGAACTCCAACAGGCTAAAAACAGGTAAGAAACAGGCCAAATCCAAGCTGAAGTCTGCCCGAATGGTATACCGTAAGCCGGCTCAAAGGTCGCTAAAATAGGCCAAAAAGCCGATATTTTTCCTAAAGATACTTTGCCTGACCGGTTTTTTTATAACTTTTGTGGGAGCTTATAATTCGTTGATCCCCGAAATTGGGACAGGGCTCAGCCGCGTTGAATGCGGCTTGCCCGAGGTGACGGGCATCACCGGGAGGTAGTTATCAAGTTCGACATTCGCTCAGTTGGAATTTTCGATGTGGTTTCCGCCCGCTTGGCCGATGGAGAAGTATTCGACTCGGCTAAACTGAAGAACACGGTCCGCTTCTTGATCGAGAACGATATGCGCAATGTCGTCATCGATCTCGGCAATCTCGAATACCTTTACTCCGATACCATCAACGCCTTCATCGCCTCCAACCGGCATATGCTCGAGGTGAGCGGCCGCATCGCGATCCTGACCGAGCATCCCAAGGTCCAGGACATCCTCAAGCGGGCCGGCCTGGACAACATCATGCGCATCTACCGCTCGGAAGCGGAAATGATCGCGGACTCCAAGGAGATCCTGCGCCAGACCTCGAGCTATCGCATCGAAGAACTGCAGAAGATATCGACCCAGCCCGAAGCTCCGCCCATCCCCAAAACCGAGTTCGACGAATTCAAGGCCGAGATGGGCCAGCGCCTCGGCTCCAAACTCGATAACAACGAATTGCCGCAGTATCAACTGGGCGTTCCGCAGAATGCGGCCCCGGGGGCGCCCACCTTTACGGCCCCTCCCCGCGAGCCGGGATCGCCTTATCCGTCCTTCAATCCGCCAGGATTCGGATCGACCCAGATACCGGAAGCGCCCGCCCAAGGATTCCCCAAGGGCCAGCCCGCGCCGGCGTACAACTTCAACAATCAGGCCTTCGGCGGAATGGTTAACACCACGCCGACCTTCCCGGGCCAGGTCAACCAGAACTACAACCAGGCTCCCCCCAATTTCGACTTCCCTACCGTGCAATTGCCCGTTGGCCAGTTCGGAAATCTGAGTCAGCCACCGGCTCCCGTCGCCCCGCCCGGCGGCTCAGGCCATGGACTTCCTCCCCAGGATTCCATCGACGTTGACAACCTCATGGATCCGCGCCAACGCAAGCCCTCGCAAGAACGCATGCGCAGCCCCAATGCCCGGAAGCAGCAGGGTCGCCGCGTCGGGGGCCGAGAGGCGCCCGGAGATGAAGAATCGCCGCAGGATATGACTGTCTATGCGCAGGAAAAAGCGCAGGATCCTATGCTGCGCGAGCCTGAGAACAAATTCGCCGCTTACAACAACCTCCCTCCGTCCGCGCCGAACAGCTTGGCCGAGGAGGCGCGCTTTCCAGCCAAGATCATCATCCTTTTATTTCTCGTCGGAGCCGGCATCCTGGGCTTCTGGTTCCTTTCGAAGAAGAGCGCCCCGCCGGAGAAATTCCCTTCCGATAGCGCGATTGAAGTCCCTGCCACGCCTGCACCGGAAACTCCGGCGGTTCCATCTACGCCTGCTACGGCGGAACCCTCCAACCCTACCGCCCTTACTCCCGCTCCAGCCACGCCGACTCCAGCCCCGAGTACGCCCCCCGTCACCCCGCCCGCCGCTATGACTCCGACTGAGCCCTCTGCCGAAGCTCCCCCCGCACCAACCCCGCCTCCCAAGCTGATTCCGGAACCAAAGCCACCCAAGACGGCTTTCCATAGGACCCCGAAGCCGAGGGAACGTGCGGAAAAGATCGCGCCCCCTCCCCCTTCCGAAGAGCCAGCGCCTTCGACGAGCAAACAGGGCCTACACATTACCAGTGATCCATCCGGAGCCGAAGTCCTCGTCAACTTCTCGAAGAAAGGCGTTACCCCCCTCGACATCCCGTTGAGCAACAACTCGAACAAGATCATTGTACGGCTACCGGGATACAAGCGCTTCGAGACCACCTTGCCGAAGAACCATCCGGATCGTGACCTGGAAGTCGCCCTGGAGAAGGAAGAAGGCGGGGAAACGCCGGTGGCCAAAACCCGCCCGGCCCCCGAGCCTGAGCGCGTCGAGAAGAAACCGGACCCCAAGCCGGACTACGATGAACCGGTCGCCCGCGACCCGGAACCGCCCGCCCCCAAGCAGAAGGTCGTCGAATCGTCGCCTACGCCCGGCGACGGCCCTATCGGAATCATTTTCCTGTCCAGTAGTCCGGCCCGCGCCGACATCCTGATCGACGGTAAGAACTCCGGCAAGAAGACTCCCGCCAAGCTGGAGCTCCCTTCCGGACAGCATCGCATTGAGATGACCAAGAGCGGACAAAAAGCCACCATCGAGCATATGGTCAACGAAGGCAAGAACAAGGCCCTGCATCTGACTTTGCAATAAGTGAAACTTATCCACCGGGACTTCCGGCCGCTGCGACGTTCCAAGTACGTCGCTCAGCCCCTAAAGCGGCGGCCGACCTTGCGCATTCTCCTGCTTGCCGCCCTCGGCGTCACCGTTTACCTGAAATATGATACCGTGGTCCAATCCAAGGCTTTCAAGAGGCTGAGCGAACCGGGCCGGCTCTGGCATGCCATGCGGCATGGAGAAGGCGCCCCTCCCGTCGGTTTCGGAGCCGGCTTGAATTGGTCCCCGGATTCCTCATTCCTGGAAGCGGAATGCAGCGGACCCGCGGCGGCAGCCTGCTTGGAAAGTTGGAGCAGCCTGGGGCGTGAGCCGGTCGGAACCTTGCGAGCGGTGATGGAGAAAGCCCGGATCCAGTGGGATGCCGATGCGGAAAACGGATTCAGCGCGAAATTCGCCCGCCTCCCCGAAGCCGGAGAACCCCTCGATGGAACCTCCCCGGATCTAGAGTTGATCCGGGTGGAACTCAGGAGCGCCCGCAGCACCCTGACCTTGGAACATCCCTCCGGGCATCGGCCTGGGGCTTTTTGCGCAGTGAGCGCAGGGAACAAGGGCGGCAAAACAGACAGAGACGGCCTTTGTTTGGACGATCGCCGGACACAATTGCCTTTCTCGCGGAGTCGCATCGGAATTCCCTCCGCAGGGGTCGATTCAGGCGGGTCCGCAGGGAGCGCTGTGGAAGCCATGGCCGGCGAAGAAGACCGGGTGATGCGGATTTTCTCCCTCGAAGGTCCGGTGGTCAGACCCGTGCTGGCCGGAAGGGTGGTGGCGGTGCCCGGCACCCTGGCATCCGAACAAACGGCCCAGTGGGTGAAAATCTACCATGGTGAGAATACTTTTTCCTGCTACCGGGGATTTTCATCGCTCCGGCCCGGCATGAAGCCGGGAGACATGATTGGAATGGGCGATACCCTGGGATTCGTCGCGATGCAGGGAGTTACCACGGAGGCGTTGGAAGTGAGAATCGAACGGGACGGCATCCCGGCGGACCCATTCGGGTTCCTGGGAATCGCGAGGGCGGAAAATGGCCTCTGATCTGCGCGCCGCCTATCTGGGGCAATTGCGCGCCGGCATCGATTCCTTTCCGCCGGAGTGCCTGGAGTACGTTTTCCAACTGGTCTTCCGCGCCTCCTACCGGGGCAAGGGATTCCGGGATCTGTCCGTCACGGAAGTGTTCCACATTTTTCATCGCCAGGTTGCCGACGATTTCGGTTCCTTCTCGTCCAACGCGTTGGATCGATTCGGCCTGCGCACCGGAGAGGACCTTGGGCGCGCGATATTCATGCTCGCGCGCAGCGGTTGTCTCTCCCTCGGTGAAGGCGAAACCTTGGCAGCCTACGCCGCTTTGGGACCGATGCGGTTTGGCGGAGATGTCGATGCATAGGCGTACCAGCGATACCCCCGGGATAGTCAAAACCCTTGGCGTCGTGGCGGGCGCGGCCCTGCTCTGCCTGGCAGCGTGCGGCGAGGGCGTTTATGGGGATCGCAAGCCGACCGCCGTCGACAACATCCATGTGGATAGCGTGCGCATCCTTCCCTTCGGCAGCCGCTTCGTCATCGCCGATGCGCCGACCCGCCTACGGTTCATGCGGTTCAACACGGGCTATACCTGTTCGGAGGTGTTGCGGATGGAGTTGTCTTCGCTTCCATCCGGAAGCCCGGCCGCTTTCCGGCCCGTCTCGCGGATCCGTCTGCCATCCGTCCCCGATTGCGCGCTCGATTCCGCCGGCCGCGATACCACCGTAATCCACATATTCAGCGGCAACCTGGATTCCGCACGCGTGGCGAATTCTTCGGGCCAAGTCACCGATCGCGCTCAGGTGGTGCGCGGAACCCTTGGGCTGGACAGCTTGGTTGGAGTATTGGGACCCGATGGCACCTTGTCAAAAGGACCTTGGACGTTCCGGGATTCATCTTCGCAGGCGCCGCGCATGCTCTTCGGAGAGCCGCTCGTTTCCTGCCGCGCCTTCAACCAAGCTTCCTATGCCAGGTTCAAGGATTCGGTGTCGGTACGTTTCTCCTATGTTACCTTGGATCCTTCGGCGGATCTCGACTACTGCCAAAGCGGCGCGCATGCCGACTCCATTGCCACCTATGCGTATCGTCAGGAAAATTGAGCGTCTCCGCCTTTCCGCCAGACATTACGCAAAAGTTCCGGCGACCTTTTCCCGCAAACCCTATTCCATTTCCCTAACCAGGGGCGCCAACGCCCCCTCCAGCGCGCCTTCCAGGTCGTAATCCCTTTGGGCTCCGAATCCCCGGCGCATGGCCTCTTCCAGCCGATGACGCACGGCCCCATCGGTCCACAGGGTTTCCATTGCGCCGGCGAGCGCCAGGGAATCTCCGCAATCCACGGCAAGCGCCATGCCTTTCGCGAACTCATCCTGGCTCGACCCGGCATGATACGCCGAAGGCCTGCCCTGGGAGAGGGCTTCGAAAAGCGGCAGCCCCCAGCCCTCATACCGCGAACTGGAAATGAACGCGAGGCAATTCGCCAGATAGGCCCGCCTATCCGCGTCGCTGAGATAGCCGGGGAGCCGTACGCTGCCGCTCAAGCCGTGTTCAGCGATTGCGGACTCGACGGCGGCGCAGCCCCAGGCTTTATGACCGGCGATGTAGAGCGGCGGCGCGTCCGGCCGGCGGCGCTTGAGTTCTGAGTAAGCGGACACCAGGCCGGGGAAATTCTTGCGGGGCTCAAGATTGCCGAGCGCAAGGAAGTATTCGCCCAAGGGGGGGCGCGGCAGAGGATCCCGTTGCGGAAATGGACTGTCCCCCTCAGCTTGGACTTCGGATTCCCTGGTCCCCGATTCCACGGCGAGAGGGCGTTCCGCGAGCCCAGAGGGACGGACCGGGCGGACGACGCGGATGCGGCTCCCTGGGATGCCGAGCAGGAACATGAGGCGCGACTTCGTGAATTCCGACAGGGTGATGATGGCATCGGCTTTGGGGACCATGCGCTTGAGCCAACGTCGGTTATAGGGATCGTGGGAAGAGGTGGCCCAACCCAGATCCTCCAAGGGACCGGCATCAGGAACGGCCAGCGCGTAACACGTGGAGGGCCGCAAGCAAGGAAGGGTCTGGCCCAGGCACAAGACCGCGGCCGGCCGGTGCCGCAGGATGAGCAGGGGGAAGGCGAAATGGATCCAGAAACGCTGGGGTTTGGGTTCCACAAAAATGATTTCGCACGGGAACATGGGTCGATAGGCGCTGCCGGACGGCAGGATTACGCGGATGTCTACGCGCGCCGCAAAGCGATGAAGTCCGTCCACGTAGAGGCGGGCCATGTTGCCCAATCCTGAATCATTGCGCGAGGCGAGCGCTTCGACCAACAGAACCGGTTTCCCCATTTCCCCTTCTTTACCCGGAAGCCCATTGTACGATACTATTATTGTTCCTGGGATGTAAACGGGGCCGCCACGGGTTCCGGACCTCCCTCCAGGGAAAGCAAGCGCCGTTGATCTATCGAGCCCGATTCGTGGTGACCATGAACGGACCGCCCATCGCAGGCGGATGCCTGCGGGTCGAAAATGGCATCATCGCCAAGGTCGGAACGCTCGAGGACATCGATTGGCGCGGCGAAACCATCCGGGATATTCCCGACTCCGTCATCATGCCCGGTCTCATCAATTCCCATTGCCATCTGGAGCTCGGCATGGCCCGCAGCCTGCTGCCGCGCGGAGAGCCTTTTCCCATGTGGGTATCGCGACTGCGCAAATCGCTGCAAGGGTCCGGTCAGGTCCAATACCGCGAGGCCGCCCGCCTCGGGGCCCTGGAATGCCTCAAGAACGGGACCACGACCGTGGTCGACGTGGGCAATTCAGGCGCGGCGTTGGAAGAACTGGCGGGATTGCCCATCCGCTCCTTCCCCAATCTTGAACTCATCGGCCTCGATCCCGGGCTCGCCGACGCCCGCGTGAACGCGGCCCGCGTCCGCCTGGCCGGCATGCCGCCCGCCAACCATCGGTACCGTCCGGGCGTCACCTGCCATGCGCCGTATTCCTGTTCCCCGGAACTGATGCGCCGGGTGGTCGAAGGCGCGGGATTGCGCTCAGGTCCCTATACGCTCCACGTGGCCGAAAGCGCCGAAGAGACGGCCATGTTCCGCGAGGGCAAGGGCGCGCTTTTCGAATTCTGCAAACGCATCCACCCCACCCTGCGGATGGAGAAAGGGGAAACTCCCGTCGCCTTCCTGGCCCGCCACGGACTGATTCCCAAGGGCGCACTCTTCGCCCATTGCAACCAGCTCGACGCCGCGGACATCCGTATCCTGGCGGAGACGGAAACCTCGGTGGTACACTGCCCGCGAAGCCGCGCCTTCTTCGGGCACCAGGGGTTTCCCCTGGAGTCCCTGCGCGCGGCGGGCGTGAACCTGTGCCTGGGCACCGACAGCCTGGCCTCGAATGAAGGCCTGAACCTGTTCGACGAGATGGCGGAACTCAACCGATCGCATCCGGACCTTTCCTGCCGTGACATCCTTGCCATGGCCACGGTCAACGGAGCCAAGGCCCTGGGAAGGGACGATCTGGGCCGGTTGCGCCCCGGCGCCCAGGCCGATTTCATCGCCGTGCACATGCGTCATCACCCTGAATATGATTTATACGAGGAAATCGTAAGCGAGGAGCACGAAGTCCTCCTGGTGGCTATCGGCGGAGAAGAGGTGGTTTCCTGAGACATGGAAATGGGTACTTTATCCAAATGAACAAATTCTTCCTGACCGCGGTCCTGGCCCCGGTTTTGTTCCTGCTCCCTGCCGCCGCTCAAGCAGGGAAGATCCTCATCCCCATGGACCTTTCACAGACCGACCATCTCAAAGCCTACGGAATCGCTTACATGTCGGTCGCAGGGGGGCATCCGGTGGAATGGCTCCTCAACTACCGCGGCGGCAGCTTTCTGATGGACGACGTGGCCACGCTGAAACGCCAGGCGGCCAAGCGCGGAGTCCTCTTCGAACAGCCAGGCGAGGCGGAAGTGGATCGCATGTATGTCGAGATCGAATCGGGCAACATGGACAAGGTATTGTTGGAGAAGGCGCCGCGCATCGCCGTCTACACCCCCCTGACCAAACAGCCCTGGGATGACGCCGTGACCCTGGCGATGACCTACTCGGAGATCCCGTATACCAAGATTTATGACAGGGAAATCATCGAGGGAAAACTCTCGCAATACGATTGGCTGCACCTGCACCATGAGGACTTCACCGGCCAACACTCGAAGTTCTTTTCTTCATTCCGCGCCGCGCCCTGGTACGTCAACAACGTGGACGCCAGCGAAAAACTCTCGACCGAACTGGGATTCAAAAACAACGTGGTGCTGAAAAAGGCGGTGGTGCTGGCAATCCGCGATTACGTGGAAAAGGGCGGGTTCCTGTTCGCCATGTGCCTGGCCTGCAACACCCTGGACATGGCCCTGGCTTCCGTCAAAACCGACGCCGCCGATGCCGTATTCGACGGCAGCCCTCCCAGCCCCAATCTGGCCAAAGAGTTGGACTACAACCTCTCCCTGGCCTTCACGGGTTTCACGGTCGACACCGACCCGATGTCTTCGTCCCATGGCGATATCGACTATAATCAGGTCAACGCCGGTCCGCTCAAACGCAAGCCCGCCAACGATTTCATCCTCTTCGACTTTTCCCCCAAATACGATCCCGTGCCGGCCATGCTCTGCCAGAACCACACCGATCTCATCAAGGGGTTTTTCGGGCTGGCTACCTCCTTTCCCAAGGGTCTGATCAAGAAATCCATCACGGTACTGGGCCAGGCGAACGGACAGGACGCGGTGCGTTACCTGCACGGCAACCTGGGGCAAGGCCAGTTCACCTATTACGGGGGGCATGACCCGGAAGACTACTCCCACGCAGTCGGCGACTCGCCAACCGATCTCAGCCTGCACAAAAACTCGCCCGGCTACCGGCTCATCCTCAACAATGTCCTGTACCCGGCGGCCCGCCAGAAAAAACGCAAGACATGAATCCGCCCGAGCCAGGTCGCGAGGCCGGGCCTGGGTCTTCACGGCCCGCGCCCGAAACGTTGATCGCAGCCTGCTCGGCCTCCCTGCGCGCTTTCTTCGAGGAAGATCCCCGCGTGCTTGACTGGGGCATCGCCCCGGCCCGCCCTACCCCAAACGCCGAACTGCTCCGGTCCTGGATCGACGGAAAACGCCATGCGGGCATGGAATACATGGCGGCCAGGCTCGCCGAACGCCTCGATCCCCGCACATTCCATCCCTGGGCCGAATCGGCCGTGGTCTTCGCCTTCCCGTACCTGCATCGCCTGGGCACGACCTCGGAACGGTACAAGGTGGCGGCCTATGCGCATGGGGACGATTACCACGATCGGGCGCGCGCCATCCACCGCGCGGTCGAAAAGCACCTCAGGTCCGACCCGGCTCTGAAAGACATCCGCTTCTACGCCTTCGCCGATACCGCGCCCGTATTCGAACGCGACCTCGCCTCCGAAGCCGGGCTGGGTTGGCGCGGCAAGAATTGTTGCACCCTAAACCGCAAGCACGGTTCGGCCTTCCACCTGGGAGGATTCTTCCTGGACATCCCCCTGCCGGCGGCGGTCCCGTTGGAGGAATTTTGCGGGGGATGCACGCGTTGCATCGATCAATGCCCAACGGATGCGTTTATCGCGCCCGGCAGTCTGGACGCCAACAAGTGCATCTCTTACTGGACCATCGAGAACAAAAAGGAGATCCCGCCGGAACTTTCCGGCCGCTTCCAGGGATGGATGTTCGGCTGCGACGTATGCCAAGAGGTATGCCCGTGGAACCACAAGCATAAGCGCGGCGGCGACGCGGAACGCAACGACGACCCTGCCGCGGGCACTACCCTGTTCCCGGATTCAGGCCCTGCCTGGGCCGCCCTGCTTCGCAAAAGCGGCGGTTACCGCAGCCGTTACCGGCGCACGCCGTTGTCGCGTGCGGGACGCCGCAGCCTGGTCCGCAATCTCGCGATCGCGGTACGTAACCTGGGGGATACCTCGGCCCTGGAGCCGCTGCGCGCCTGCCTGGAGGGAGAAACCGACCCCGTCGTTATAGAGGAGATTGAAAGGACCTTGGAGGCCTTGGAACGGGAGCCGGAATGAGCCTGCCGCTTTGGGTAGGCCTCCCCGGCCCTATTCTTCCGGAGCGGCGCCGGGATCCGGGTCTTCGCGGGCTTCGAGCTTGCGCCGCGGCACGGGTTTTCCCAGCGAAATGAATTCGTATTGGATCTCCAGGGTCTGATCCTTGATCTGGGGCGGAAACGCGGGCAGCCGCTTGATGCGTTTGAAGGTGTTCTGGGCCATGGTGTTGAATGCGGAAGACGGACTCTTCTCCATCCAGGTCACGCCCAGAATGCGGCCATCCTTCCCCGCCTTGATCTTGGCCACCGCGCGATAGGGCCGCTCCTTTTCGAATTGCTTGGGCAACACCCAGTATGCTTCCACGGTCTGGCGCACTCTGCCCGCCCAAAGGTTAAGGCTGGTCTTCCGCAGACGCTCCGTGGCGTCGGCGTTTTCGGCCTCTTCATCCGGCGATGGTAAGCCCTCCCGTCCCGCCAACACCTTGGGTTCGATTAACCGGCCGTTCTCGTCGTAATCTTTGCGCTCCAATTGGATCCCGTCGCGGAACAGGGCTTCGCTTTTCAGTTTTCCGTTGGGATGCCAATAGGTCAAGGTGCTTTCCGGTTTGCCATGGAACTCGAAGCCCCGGTACCATTGCTTGCCATCGGGAAACCAGGCCTTGAATTCACCATCGCGGACGCCATTCCGGTTGGTCACCGCGTATTTTTTCGTCCCATCCGGGTACCACCACGTCTCCGGGCCGTCCTTATGCCCCTGCTTATCGACGGCTATGGAGTATTTGGGCCGCTTGTCCGGATAGAAATCCTTTTCCACCAACGAAGAGGTGGAAGTACATGCCGCGAAAAAAACGGCGAGGGCAGGTGTGGTAAAAAGCAGTAAGGCTTTCATCATGTTAACGATAGCCAATTTATGGGGAAAAGAACGAAGGGTTGGAACGACAGCAGCGACGGGATGGGGGCCAATCGTCCCGCTTCCGAATCCATCAATATTTACGCATCACTCCTATGATTCGGCCCAGAAGGGAAAAGTCGGGCGTGGAATTGTCGACAATGATGGGCCCGAAGGCTTCATTCGCCGGTTCCAACCGCACGCGGCCGGCTTCGGGGTAATAATATTTCACCGTGGTTTCCTCACCGATGAGGGCGACCACGATCTGGCCGCGTTCCGCCGTGTTCTGTTGTCGCGCGAAGACGAGATCGCCGTGATGGATACCGGCGTCCTTCATACTGTCCCCATGGACGCGCAAAGCAAATACGTTTTGCTGGCGCATCAGGAAATCGCGATCGACGACCACGGTGCCCTCCAGGTTTTCCACGGCCAGAATGGGCGCGCCAGCCGCGACCCGGCCGACGATGGGAATTTCCATGGCCTGCGACTCGGCCGCGGAAAAATCCTCGGGAATCCGGGGTTCCCGGGTGGTCTGGGGCAAATCGATTCCGCGGGACAGTTTGGGCGAGCGGGCGATGAAGTTCTTCTTGACCAAAGCGGCCAGGATGCTGCGAACGCCATTGGTGGAGGAAATGTCGAATCGGAGGCCGATTTCCCGGAGAGTGGGCGGGCGATTAGTCTGCTCGATGCGATCTTTGATGAACTCAAAAACCTCACGCTGCCTGGGGGTTAGCGCTTTACGGTCTTTTTTGGCCTGAGTTTCAAGGTTGGTTTCCACAGGAGCCTCCGCTTTTACAAAAATATACTGCACAAATAATTAGGTGTCAAGACGTGCAGTACTAACTTTCATTGAATGTAAGGTTTCTTTTTGTTACTTTATCAATGTGGTACTTCTTAATTTGTTACTGAGTTTGGGGTTTTTGATTTTCCTGGCCTTGGTTCTGTCATTGATAAGTCGAGTCAATAGCTTGACTCGACAGGCAGACAGGCTCCTTTTGGTCTTGCACAAAGCCGAAGAAACGGAACACTCCCCCACCACAGGTTCTCCTGTGCTGAAAAACGCCAAAACCCAGTAAAAAAAGTGCCACCCCGTTCGGTCTGGGAAAAGTCATTTCGCGGATCGCAGATCGCGCAGATTGAAAAGGGTATAATCAAACCAAGGTGACGCAGGCGATGCTTTCTTATCAGCCTGCTATTCCGGCATAACATCGTTAGCCGCACCTCTATCACCCAATTAGAAAGAAGAAAGAACACACTATCCATGGAAACAGTACAGATTGCTGCCTTGGCCTTTTCGGCTTTGAGCGCAGGCCTTTGCTTATACGTGTTGATGAAAATCAAGACCATCACCTATCTGCTCGAACAACCCGTAGTCAAAAAGATGTCCCCCCAGCTCAACCTCAAGCCCGTAAAGGTCGATGGTGCCGAAGGTGACAGTCGCTCCACTCCCTCCCGCAACAATGCTCCCGCTTCCTCCGCACCAGGCCGTGGACCCCGTCCTGAAACCACCGGCGGCGAACGCCCTCCCCGGGACGCCAATCGCGACCGCGGCCCTCGTCCCGAACGCGCCGAAGGCGGCGAACGCCCACCGCGTGAAGGCGGATTCGAACGGAATGGCGCAGACCGCGGCCCCCGCCCCGAACGCGGCGGCGATCGTTTTCCCCGTGATCGCGGCGACCGTGGGGAACGCGGCGGACGCGGCGGCCCGGAACGTCATGAACGCAGTGATCGCGGAGATCGTTTCGGCGGGCGCGAAGGCGGCGATCGCAATCGCACCCGATCGGAATCCCCCGTCGGCGAGGCGCCGGTCCAGGCGCCTTCCGATTCAACCCCCCGTAACTCTCCCCTAGCCTCCGAAGCGCCAGCGCAGCATACCCCTCCCGCGGCCCTGGCTCCCCGCCGGCCCCTGCCGTCCACGGTGGCTCACGAGGTGGAAGCCAAGGATTTCCCGTCGCACGATCCGTTAGCCGCCAACGCTGCCGCCGATGACGCGATGTTCAACCGTGACGATTCCGACATGACGCATGGCCGCCGGCATGCGCAGAAGAAGAAGCCCCGCTTCGAGGTGAACGAACCCGAAGCCAAGACCGAGGAAACCAAGGCCTAGTCCAACCTAGTCCAATTCGCGCCGGAATCCGTTCCGGTGCAAGCCTCCACATGCCAAGGGCGGGTTTCCAGGAACCCTCCCTTTCTTTTTGCCTTTGTGATAACTGTCGTCCACCGTAGCGGGAAGGCTTAGAGAATAGCCAGGCCCAGGCTCAGGGAAAAGTGCAGCCCCCAGGACGACTGGAAGTTCTTTCCGATAAGGGTGAAGGGGACGCCGAATTGGAACGAGATGATATCCGCCATGTCGACGACGAAACCCGGTTCGGGAATCAGGATATAGCCAACGTCCTTGTTGGACTTGCCGGCCAGGGCCCCGTCCAACCGGTATTGGGCCGTCGCTCCCAAGTAAGGGGTGAATGGGTCCACAAGATATCCCGCTTGCACATGGGCGAAGCCCACATCGCCGGGATTCAGTTTATTGTTGACCTTCGATGAGAAATGGAATTCGAATCCGGCCTGCGCCTGCCCGTAGATTTTGCCCTTGGATCCGGCGGCCATCAAGGTCAACGCGAGGAAATCGTGATCAAGGGCCGGACTGCTGTTCTTGAATCCGAATCCGTAGCTCACGTCCAAGCCGAGGTTCAAAGGCCGGTAGGTGTATTTGACGCCGGCCGTCATATTGCTTTTGAAAACCGCTATCGTATCCCTACGCGCCTGGGGATTGCGGCTCGACTTAAAGGGCAGTTGCAAATGCACTTCGAAGTCCTGTGGGAGGCCCAAACGCACCGAGACCGGGAAATCCCACTGGCTGGGTAGATCGGCGCTGTCCGTAGGAAGGGATTCCTTTTTGCCTTGATTGAGGTAGGTCCCCGTCCACGAACGGAACTCCAATCCCGATTCCACCTGGAAACGCCACTCGGGCAGGGAAAGGCTTTCATGCCCGAAGTTCTTATCCCGATAAGGCGCCCTGACCGTGATGTTGATGGAATCCCCTTTGCCCACATTCAGGTTGCGGGAGGAATTCTTGAAATGGGATTCTCGCGGAATCGCTTTCAGTTTCGAAGTGCCTGGCAATACCAGATTATTGGCATAGGGAGACGGACCGATCCGCACTCCGTCCAGCCAGATTTCCGAACTATCCGGATCAGTGGCGACTTCGAGGTATCCGTAATGGGTGGGGATTTCCCGGTTCATCTGGGTAACCTGGCCCTCCGCGATATACACGTCGGGAACGGCCAAGGTGTCGTGGCTGGCGAGGATGAGCCAGAGGTTGTACCTGCCGACCGGCAATTCGCGGCTTTCGAGCGGTGTGTCCCCGAGATATTTTTTGTCGGGATCATCCGGTCCGATATACCAGATTTCGGCTCCCGTAGGACTGGATTCCAGGGTCAGAAATCCGGTGGCCCGAACGGCGGCCGTCGCGGCCATCAGTAAGAAGGCTGCAAGGCGCAATGCGTTTCTACCCAGGAGATTCATTCTCATCCCTTTTCTGATTCCTGAAACCTAACGCGACTAAAAGCAAATCCGGAATTTAGATTTTTCCCGCGATACTTTGAAAACGCATTAATATGCTAGATTTTCCCGTTGGAAATGCAAGCCCAACCCTGACTTCCGGGAACTATCCATGAGTGATAAAGTTATTTGGCTGGAGGGGATGGTTCTTTCCCCCCACCACATGCAACAGTCCGATCTCCTGGCGGATGCATCGGTGAATGCGCGGCTGCAATTCCTCTCCCCTTTCTACTATGGGCTGGCGTCCCTGGAAATCGATAAGGATTCCCTAGATAACGGTTTTTTCGCCTTGCGCGACACATCCGGCATCTTCCCCGACGGTTCGCACTTTTCTTCCCCGCGCACCGATCCCCTGCCCGACCAGCGTCAGTTCGAGTCCTTTTTTCCCGCGGCCAGGGAAT
>JBDSIO010000420.1:0-2360 GCA_039917895.1 Fibrobacteria bacterium
GGAGCGGCGGGTTTGGCCGGATGGACGGGCGAAATCCGTCCCACCGAAGCGCCGGAACCTGCGGCATTTCCGGAAACCGCGTCGGGCACGGCGGCCAATTGCCTGGAGTGTCCTTTTCGCTTTGGCAGGGCAGATATAAGTTCGGCTTCCTTGTTCGCCGCGAGACCCGGAGATGGCTCAGGTTGGGGTGAGGGAGGCTCGGAGTCCGCCGAAGCCGGGTTTACGGCCACCATCGAAGGGGATTCGTGAAGGCCGCCGCGCTGGTAGAGGTAGGACGATATTGCGGTTAGCCCTAAAACGGTCAGCAACGCCACCTGCATCGGGATCACGCGAAAGGGCCGCAGGAAACCGTCCCACAGGCGTTTCATCGGCGAGGGTTGCGGAAGCCGGGCGCGGACGCTCGCCAGAAAGTTCGGGGGCGCTTTGACGGGATCGACCGCCGTCAGGTCGGACAGATCCCGCAGGTACGCTCTGGCGGCTTCCAGTTCACGGCGGCAATCCGCGCATCCCTTCACGTGCGCTTCCGCTTCCGCGCGCTGGGCGGGATCCAAGGCTCCTTCCGCCAAATCGCAGATCCGATCTCCATCCAAGTGCATGTCCATGACGTTATCCATTGCCGTTACCCATCGCGTCCTTGATCCAGAGGATCTTGGCCGCCCACATCCAACCTCCCAGCACCAACGCCAGCAAGGCGGTGAAATACCCTTTCAGCCATTCCTGCAATTGTCGCCGACCACGGTTGAGCCGCGACTTCACGGTGCCGGGGTTCAGTCCCGTGGATTCGGCGATCTCCTCGTAGGATCGGCCCTCCACGTCGCGCAGCACGACCAGGACGCGCTGTTCGTCCGGCAACCGCGCGATGGCCGCCTCGATGCGCTGCCACTTGCCCTTCGCCTCGAGCACCTGGGCCGGCGAGGGAGCCAATCCAGCGGAAGGGGTGCCATCCGCATCCGCGGCCTCGAGATCCCGCGCTCGCCGCGATTCCTGATACGACCGCGACGTGAACCGGTTCTTGCAGGTGTTGACGGCGATGCGGTAAACCCAGCTGGAGAACTTGGCTTCCATGCGGAACCCGTTCAGGGCTTGGTACACCTTCACGAAAGTCTCCTGGGCCGCGTCCTCGGCCTCGTGCCGATCGCCGGCCAGCATGCGGAGACATAGGCCGAACAGGCGATCTTTGTGTTTGAGCACCAGGCGGTTGAAGCCTTCCTCTTTCCCGGATTGGAACAGCAAAACCCATTTGACGTCCTCGGCGTCGCCGGGCTCCATGGCTCCGGTTTGCGCGCCGGCCGGGGCGGTTGCCGCGGTGGCCGCGGACGCGTCCTGTGCGTTAGACAATGGAACCGGGGAAAAGTTCCCGTGCGGGAGAAGCGGGAAAACACCGGGAATCAAGCCCGGAAAGGGCTGTCCCCGGGGAATTCACTGGGGATCCCCGGCCAGGGACCAATAGTACCGGGTCACGCCCTGGACCAGGCCCTGCAATTGCTTGGGATCCGTCCCGAGCGCCTTGGCGGCCCCGTGCAAGGCGGTGGTTTCGACGTCCATGGAAAAGAAGCGGGACTTATCGATGCGGCCGGAACCTGCTCCCAGCAGGGTCTGGGACAGATCCCAGCGTTCAACCGCCAGGGATCCGGCGCTGTCGAATACGGTAGCGACCGCCTTGAGATCCGCCGCCGTGGGCCGGCGGAAGGGCCGGGAAAGCTTGCCCAGTGAGTCGATCTGGGCCTGTGTGGGTATCCCGCCCGTTACTGTAACCTTGCCGCCGCGGAGCTCGGCCACACCCACCCAGTTGCTGGCCTCGGCCATGGCCGAGTCTTCCGCGATGAGGACCGAAACCCAGTCGGTTTTGGGGAAGGAGCGATGCAGAGCCTTGAGCGCACCGTAACCGGTCGGAGCCACCTGTTCGGGCTTGATGCCATAGGGCGTGACCGCCACGGCGAGCACGGGTCGGCCCCCCTTGCCGTCCTCCTTCACCGTGATGTGGGTATTCTGGACATACCCCAGGAGCTTTTCCGGCGGAAACAGGTCCTGCGAGGGCGCGCTGAGTTTCGACCGGGATTGGAAAACCGCCAAACCGCTGGCGCAAACGGCCGCCAGCAGCGCCAGAAAAATGAATTTCTTGTCCACTTAAAGCTCCTTGGAAAGGGAACGGATCGAATTTAGCAATCGAAAGGCGGTGAAAAGACCCATGCCGGCCGCACGGTAACCGGAACCGCCGGCCGGTCAGGCCGGTCCGTGGGCGTCGAATCCCGCCTCGTCTTGTTGTTCATGGAGGATGATATCTTCCCAAAGGGCATCCACCTGCTCGGCGAGGTATTCCTTGGTGGTCTCGTTCTTGATAACGTAGTCGGCGTGCGGGA
>JBDSIO010000421.1:0-3912 GCA_039917895.1 Fibrobacteria bacterium
GCGTCGTTGACCAGGAACTTGGTGCCGAAGTTATCGCTGCCGTCCACGACGAAGTCGTATTGCGAGACGATCTCCACCGCGTTTTCCGCGTCCAGGAAGGGATGGCCGACCACCTTGACTTCGGGATTGATCTGCGCCAGGGTCTCGCGCGCCGAATCCAGCTTGGGCCGGCCCACGTCCGCGGTGAAATGCACGATCTGGCGCTGCAGGTTGGAGTCGTCCACCAGGTCGCCCTCGGAGATGCCGATGGTTCCGATGCCCGCAGCGGCCAGGTACATCAGGGCGGGGGAGCCCAGCCCGCCGGCGCCCACGCATAACACCTTGGCGGCGGCCAGTTTCATCTGGCCCTTGAAGCCCACCTCGTTCAGGATGAGGTGCCGCATGTAGCGGCGCATCTGGGATTCGGAGAAGATTGCCATGGCGGCCTGGTTCAACCGCCGTACAGGGGCGTGCTGAGATAGCGCTCGCCGGTGTCGCATGCCAAGGTGACCAAGGTCTTGCCCGCGAACTCCGGGCGCTTGCCCACCTCGATCATGGCCTTGATATTGGCGCCGGTGGAGATGCCGCCAAGGATGCCTTCTTCCTTCGCCAATCGCCGCGTCATGTCCAATGCCTCTTCATTCGTCACGCTGATGACCTCGTCGTAGATCTTCTGGTTAAGCACCTTGGGGATGAACCCGGCCCCGATGCCCTGGATCTCATGGCGCCCGGCCTTGCCTCCGCTTAGCACTTGGGATCCGCTCGGCTCCACGGCCACGATGCGCACCTTGGGGTTGCGGGCCTTGAGCACTTCGCCGACGCCGGTAACCGTTCCGCCCGTGCCCACCCCCGCGAGGAACACGTCCACCCTTCCGGCCGTGTCCTCCCAGATCTCTTCCGCCGTCCAGCGCCGGTGGGCGTCGGGATTGGCCGGGTTGTCGAACTGCTGGGGCATGAAATAATCCTTGTTGGCGCGCGCCAGCTCCTTGGCTTTTTCGATCGCGCCGGCCATGCCTTGGGGTGAAGGGGTCAGGATCAGCTCCGCCCCATAGGCCGAAAGCAGGTTACGCCGTTCGATGCTCATCGCCTCCGGCATCACCAGGATGGACTTGTAGCCCTTGACCGCCGCGATCCAGGCCAAGGCGATGCCGGTGTTGCCGCTGGTCGGTTCGATAATCGTCATGCCGGGCTTGAGTCTGCCGGATTTCTCGGCTTCCTGGATCATGTGCAGCGCGATGCGGTCCTTGACCGAGCCGCCGGGGTTGCGTTGATCGAACTTCACCAGGAACAGGGCGCCGTTGTCCGGGATCACCTTGTTCAAACGCACCAGCGGCGTCTTGCCGATCAGGCCCGTGAGGTCGGCGCAGAAAGTCATGCCTTTCTCCGGAGCGGAAGCGCCCGAAGGGGCGGTTGACGGCGACGCTTTGGCGGAGGTTCCGGGGGCAGTCTTCATGGTTCATAGTCCAGGTGCAGTCCGCATTCCGTTTTGGCGTCGCCGACCCAGCGGCCGGAGCGCGGATCGTTCGGATCGACCGGTTTGCTCGTGCAGGTGGACGGGCTGCAGCCGATGCTGGAGTAGCCCTGTTTGGCGAGAGGGTGTTCGGGGATTTCCCATACCTGAAGATACAGGTCCACGTCGTTGGCCGGCCAGTCCGCGAAGGGGCAAATCTTGAGCTTGCCTTTCTGCACGTGGACGAAGGGCGTATGCGCCCGGGTATCGCTCTGGTCGCGGCGCAGTCCGGTCAGGAAGGCCTTCACGTCGGCGCGGCCCAGGAAGGCGGCCTGCACGCCGACCTTGTTGATGGCGCAGCAGGCTTTGGTATCGGCGATGGCGACGAAACTGTTTTGGCCTTCCACCTTGCGCGCGTACCGGCGGTTGTCGGGCTCGAAGGAGCGCGATTCCCGCAGATCCAGCCGAAAGGCCGATGTCAGGGTGTCGCGGTAATCCAGGGTTTCCCGGAAATGGAAGGAGGTGTCGATGAAGAAGACGCGGATGTCGATCTTCAGGCGGCTGAGATGGTGCAGCAACAGACCCGCGTCCCGTCCGAAGGACGTGGTCGCGATCAGCTCCTTGCCGTAAAGGGCGAAAGCCTTGCGGATGCGATCGTCGGCGGAAAGGGCGGCGAATTCCCGGTCCAATTCCTGAGCCAAGGCTTCCAGGGAACCGGGCGCAGCGGGTGTGTCGGGAATCGCAGCGTCGAGGGCGCCGGCGGTTCCGCTTCTGGCGGCAGCTGCGGAAGTTGGTGGGGGTGCGGCGGTTGCCGCGGTCGGGACCGCGGCCTGGAAAACGGGATCGGGTTTTGCATCGGGATTCATTTTGATACCCTTACAGATAGTACATGGGTACGGGTTCCAACTGCTGTTTGGCTTTCTCGGCCACCTGGGCCAGGGTGACCGATTCCAGCTTCTGGTCGACCAATTCGCGCCCTTCCTGGAACAAACGGTGGAGCAGCGACGTGACCGCTTCGGTGCCGCCTTCAATCTCGGCGCAGGGGAGGATTTCGCCTTCCGTCGCCTTGATGACCCGCGACAAAGTGATGTTTTCCGGCAGTTCGGCCAACTGATAGCCGCCCAGCTTACCGCGCGCCCCCCGGACCAGGCCCACGCTTTTCATGAGAATGGCGATCTGTTCCAGGAATTTGAACGGAATGTTGTATTCCTTGGCGATTTCCCGCAAATGGATGGGCTTGGACGGCCAATCTTTGCTCTTGATTGCCAATGCGGTCAGGAAGTGCAACGTATACATAGTCTTTGACGTCACCTTCATATCCAGAATATAACATATAAAACTGATATGCGTTATATGGTATGAGTGGGTAAAGGCAGGTAGAGTCCAAATCTCAAAGTTTAAAGTGAAAAATTTAAAGTTTTAAGAGGGGCGCATCGGTCTAACGGCATGGCGATCGCTTGCGCTTCCAAGGGACGAAAAATCGATGCCGAAGGCGCGTTTCGGCTTCCCATTTTGCACTTTAAACTTTGAAATTTGCACTTTGAACTCTCTCTCACATTTTATGGCAACATCCTCCATCATAAACCGCCTGTCCCCGGCCACCATCCACAAAATCGCGGCCGGCGAAGTCATCGAGCGCCCGGCCAACGTGGTCAAGGAACTTGTCGAAAACGCCCTCGATGCGGGAGCGACCAAGGTCGTCATTTCCATCGACGATGGCGGCTTGGAACTGATCAAGGTGAGCGATAACGGCAAGGGCATGGTCCGCGAAGATGCCTTGATCGCCTGGCTGCCGCACACGACCAGCAAGATCCGCGTGGTCGAGGATCTGCAATCCGTCGCCTCCTATGGTTTCCGGGGAGAGGCCTTGTGCAGCATGGCCGCGGTGGCCGAACTCACCATCGAGACCCGGCACGCCTCCGAGGCCACCGGCGTCGCCATCACGGTTTCGGATTCCCGCGAAACCGGCAACCGTGAGATTTCGCGCAATCCCGGGACGTCGATCACGGTGCGGAACCTGTTCCAGCACAATCCGGCCCGGCGCAAATTCATGGGCACCGGCAAGCATGAATCGGCGCGCATTCTCAACATGCTCAGCCGCGTGGCGTTGGCTCATCCCGGCACGGGTTTCAAGGTCCTGGACAAGGGCCGCGAAGTCCTTTCCCTGGCGGAGGGCACCCTTAAGAACCGGGTGGGCGAAGTGCTGGGCTTCAACATCACCAATGAACTGGCGCCGGTCGAGTGGTCGGAAAGCGCCACGGGTTCGTCCGGATCCATCCATGTGGAAGGCTACGTGTGCACGCCCCAGCAGGCCCGGCTGCGGTCGACGCACCAATATTTCTACATCAACCGCCGGAACATCCAGAGCGGGCTCATTTCGCGTTCCCTTTCGCAAAGCTACGACGTGCTCCCGCCCGGCCGTTTCCCCATGGCCGTACTTTTCCTGACCATGCCCACCGAGGACGTGGACGTCAACGTCCATC
>JBDSIO010000422.1:0-45781 GCA_039917895.1 Fibrobacteria bacterium
GTAGGAAAACGCTGTCAGACCCAGCGCCAAAGCGCCGAGGCCCTTACGGGCGGCATGGAAAAAGGGTTGCGAATGATTCATCGTTGACTCTCCTATCCGAGGTTTCGGTGATAAAGACTTTGGAGGGGAAAGCAATTCAAATGCCATGAGGCTGGTAGGCTTCAGCGGTGCAGGATCGGCAATTGGTAAAAACCTTATTCCAATTATTGACATTTAAGGGCAATTGTAGCGACATTTAATAACAAAAATCGCAAGTAGTCACATAATGTCCAATTTGGCCAATTTGAAGCTGGATGAAAAATTGCTTGGCATCCTTTGCAGCGTGATTGGCAGGATCCATTGAATTCCATAGTGATCGAAAAGGATGAGAGGGATGGTGAGGTTTCGCGCCTCACCCGGTGCCTGGGCTATCCTCCCATCAAATTCATCAATCCCCGTCCGCAACACGGGATCTGCCAGGTTTACGTTTCCAATTACGGCGGAGGGCTGGTGGATGGAGATGCCATCGCCATGTCGGTGGAATGTCTGCCGGGTTCGCGTGTCTACCTGGGAACGCAATCGAGCACCAAGGTCTATAAGAGCGAAGGCAAGGGGGGCTGCTCTCAGGAAACGATTGGCACGGTTCATGCAAATGCCTTGGCCGTGGTATGTGCGGATCCGGTGGTCCCCTTCGCAGGCAGCCGGTACCGGCAAACGCAAACCTGGGAAGTGCATCCCGAAGCGGATCTGATCCTCTTCGATTGGCTACAGCCCGGTCGAGCCGCCCGGGGTGAGGTTTTCGCGTACAGCCGATTGCGATCCGAGCTCAGGGTCACGCGCCCCGGGGGCCGGCCGATATTGTCCGAACGGTTCGAAGTGGAACCGGAAAGCCAGGATCCGTTCCGTTGCGGCCATTTCGGAGTCTTCCGCTCCTTGCTGAACGTGTACATGATAGGTCCGCGCGCATTGAAGTTGGCGGATTCCCTTGCAGCGGGGATGCTGGCTCTTAATAAGACCGGCCAGGACCGGCGCACTTCGGATCCCGTTGCAGCCCGCGGAGGTCCGGAAGCCGCCGCATCGGTGGCACCGGTGGACGGCGCGGGAGTCGACCCTAGGCAGCAAGCTAAGGTTTCCGCCATAGCCGGGGACGGCGGCGCGGGTGCCGACGGAGTCGCCGCGATCTGGGTCGGGGTGGGCAAACGCGATGGGGAAGGCTGCATAGTCCGGGCCTTGGGCGGGGACAGGCGGGATCTCCAGCCGTTGCACGAAATGCTTTTCGCGTCCCTGGCCGATGCGGCCTGGTTGGGTTTTAATCCATGGCATAGGAGGTGGTGATTGCGGCTCTCGCCGAAGGAAATCGAAAAACTCATGCTGCACGGCGCCGGATTCCTGGCGCAGCAGCGACTGTGGCGGGGCGTCCGCCTGAACTATCCCGAAGCGGTCGCGTTGATCGCCTGCCAATTGCTGGAATTCATCCGCGACGGCGAAAGCGTCGTCACCTTGATGGACAAGGGCAAGGACATCCTGGGCCGCAGCCAGGTTCTGCCCGCGGTGGCGGACATGGTCGATGAAGTCCAGGTGGAAGGCACTTTTCCCGACGGCACCAAGCTGGTGACCGTGCATCGTCCCATCTGCGTCGACAAGGGACGGTGGGCCCTTTACGGCTCTGGCCTGGAAGGCATCGAGTTTCCCGGGAAGCCCATCCCCGCGCCGCCGCTTTCCGACCCCGCGCCGGGCGAATACCTGCTTCGGTCCGAGCCCATCCTCCTCAACGCCGATCGCCATGCGGTCGAAATGGAGGTCACCAACCTGGGCGATCGGCCCATCCAGGTAGGGTCGCACTATCCCTTTTTCGAAACCAACGCATCGCTGCGTTTCGATCGGTCCAAAGCCGTGGACCTGCGTCTGGACATCCCCAGCGGCACGGCCGTGCGCTTCGAGCCCGGTGAAACCAAGACCGTGCGCCTGATCCCGTTGGAAGGCGAGCGCATCGTATTCGGCGGCAACGGCCTGATTTCCGGTCCCGTGGACGGACCGAACCGACAAGCGGCCATCGGACGCGCGAACGCGTTGGGCTTTGCGTCCACGGCGCATCCGGGCCACACCACGAAGGGGGAGATATGAGCCTTTCCATTGACAGGCAGGCCTATGCGGACATGTACGGTCCCACCTCCGGCGATCGGATACGCCTGGGCGACACCGCCCTGGTGATCGAGATCGAAAAGGACTTCACCGTCTACGGCGAGGAGTGCAAGTTCGGCGGCGGCAAGGTGCTGCGCGACGGCCAGGGCCAGACCGCGGGCGCGCCCCAGTCGGCCGTGCTGGATCTGCTGATCACCAACGCCGTGGTGCTGGATTATACGGGAGTGTACAAGGCCGACATCGGCATCAAGGGCGGGCGCATCCGCGGCATCGGCAAGGCCGGCAATCCCCACATCATGCCGGGGGTGGATCCGGACATGATCGTCGGCCCCACCACCGAGGTGATAGCGGGCGAAGGCATGATCGTGACCGCGGGCGGCATCGATTCCCACATCCATTTCATCTGCCCCCAGCAAATCGGCGAGGCGCTGGCTTCGGGCATCACCACCATGATCGGCGGGGGTACCGGCCCTGCTACGGGTACCAACGCGACGACCTGTACGCCGGGCGCGGCGAACCTGGAGATGATGCTGCGCGCCACCGACGCCTACCCCCTCAACTTCGGCTTCCTGGGCAAAGGCAATTCCTCCCTGCCCGGCGGCCTCACCGAGCAGATCGAAGGCGGCGCCATCGGCCTCAAGCTGCACGAGGACTGGGGCACCACCCCGGCCGCCATCGACGCCTGCCTGTCCATCGCGGACGAGCACGACGTGCAGGTGGCCATCCATACCGACACGCTCAACGAATCCGGCTTCGTGGAAGCGACCATTGCCGCGTTTAAAGGACGCGTGATACACAGTTTCCACACCGAAGGCGCGGGCGGCGGCCATGCTCCCGACATCATCCGGGTTTGCAGCCTGCCCAACGTACTGCCATCCTCCACCAATCCCACCAGGCCCTTCACCGTAAACACCCTGGCCGAACATCTGGATATGTTGATGGTCTGCCATCATCTGGACAAAAACATCCCCGAGGACGTGGCCTTCGCTGAAAGCCGTATCCGCGGCGAGACCATAGCCGCCGAGGATATCCTCCACGATCTGGGCGCCATCTCCATGATGTCCTCGGACTCGCAGGCTATGGGCCGCGTGGGCGAGGTCATCACGCGTACCTGGCAGACCGCCCACAAGATGAAGGTGCAGCGCGGCCCGCTGCCGGAGGAATCCGGCTTGAGGGCGGACAACTTCCGCGCCCGCCGTTATATCGCCAAGTACACCATCAATCCGGCCGTGGCCCACGGTATTTCCGGGGAAATCGGCAGCATCGAAATCGGCAAACTCGCGGACCTGGTCTTGTGGAAGCCCGCGTTTTTCGGATCCAAACCCGAGATGATCCTGAAGGGCGGCTTCATCGTGCAAGCTCAGATGGGCGATCCCAACGCATCCATTCCCACTCCGCAGCCGTACCATTCCCGACCCATGTTCGGATCCATGGGCGGCGCGGTGGGGCTCACCTCCCTCGCATTCGTTTCCCAGGCTTCGGTGCGCCGCGTGCGCGACCAATACGGCCTGGCCAAGAACGTGGTGGCGGTAAAGGGCTGCCGGAACATCTCCAAAGCCGACATGAAGCTGAACGGGGCGACCCCGGACATCCGCGTCGATCCGGAAACCTATTTGGTCACGGCGGATGGAACCGCCCTCACCTGCGAACCTGCCGCGTCCCTGCCGTTGGCGCAACTGTACTCGCTGTTTTGATCGCCAGGACCGGGGAGACCGTCGCGGCGCGGCCGGCGTTGGAGCTCTTGCAATTGCTGCAGCTCGCGGACGCCTGTTTCCCTTCCGGCGGATTCGCCTTCTCCAACGGCCTGGAAAGCCTGGCCAAGCTGGGCTACGTCAAGCGACTGAGGGACTTCCGACAATACCTGGATTGCCACTTGGAGCAAGTCACATCCTCGGAGATGCCCTTCCTCAATTCCGCCCACCTGCATGCCCTTGGGGAGGAGGAAGCTTTCGAAACCGTGGTGCGCGAATGGGATGCCTGGCTGTTCATGCCCGCCCAGCGCAAGGGCAGCCTGGCGCAAGGACAAGCGTGGTCGCGCGCCATGGAGGAGACCTTCGGGGATCCGGGCATCCTCGCCTTGCGGCCGTGGTTCCAGGCCCGGGATCTGCCGTTGCATTTCCTGATGATCTTCTCCGCCTCCTTAAAGGCCGCGGGCATCCGGCGCGCCGATGCGCAAAGCCTGCTGCTGCATTTGACCTTGCGCGACCAGCTGGGCGCCGCCGTGCGCCTCGGTTTGCTCGGTTCACTGCATGCGCAGAAACTGCACCGCGAATTCCTCCAAGTGGGCGAGATGCACCGCGTCCTCCGCGCGGATTGGGAGTTCGGCCGCGCCTCGCGTTCGGCGCCGATGATTGAATTGGCCCAGGCCAGCCATCCCAACCTTTATTCCAAGCTGTTCCAAAGCTGAAGTTCCTAAGTTGATTTTCCAAGGATGATTCATGCGATGATTCCCTTGATGAAGAGAGAGAACCCATGAAGATTACGCCGCTGCGACCCGAAAAGGATCACGAACACCTCCACGCCGCCGGAATCGCGCATTCGCACGGCGGCTCCGATGGGCATTCCCACGCCCCGCACGCGCATGGTTCCCAGGGAAACTCTGGCCCCCATGGCCACACACACGAGATCATGGAGTCTCCGGGGGAATACCGCTTGCGCGAACTCTCCCTGCCCGATCGCGACTACAAGAAAAGGTCCTATACCATCGGCATCGGCGGACCGGTCGGTTCGGGCAAGACCGCTCTGACCCTGGCGCTGTGCCGGCACTTGCGCGAGGCCTATAGCCTGGGCGTGGTGACCAATGACATATTCACCCGCGAAGACGGGGAGTTCCTGATTAGGAACGAGGCGCTCACAGCCGACCGCATCCTGGCGGTGGAGACCGGAGGCTGCCCGCACGCGGCCATCCGCGAAGACGTATCGCTCAACGTGGCCGCGCTGGAACGCCTGATGGAGCGCTTCCAGGGCGGGATCGACCTATTGTTCGTGGAAAGCGGCGGAGACAACCTCGCGGCGCATTTCGGCCGGGAACTGGCCGACTATACCATCTATGTCATCGATGTTTCGGGCGGCGACAAAATCCCGCGCAAGGGCGGTCCGGGCATCACCCAAAGCGATTTGCTAGTCATCAACAAAACCGATCTTGCGCCGCTGGTGGGCGCTGATCTTGAAGTGATGCGACGCGATTCCCTGAAGATGCGCGGTGACGGCCCCTTCCTTTTCTCCCAGGTAAAAGCGAACCTCGGGGTCGAGGAAATCGCCGGCCATGTGCTGCGTGCGTGGAAAGCCGCGCTGAATCCCGCCTGATAAGTAAATTTATGGAAAAGGAGACCCTGATGAAAACCCCTGCTGCATTGATGATCGCTTTGCCGATCCTGTCACTGTACCTTCCCGCTTCCGCCCACCCAGGCCATGCCGCCGAACCCGTGGCTACGGGATACGTGGTTTCCTGGATCGGCGTGGCGCCTAAGGCGAGCGGCTCGATCAATCCGGCCTCCCTGCCCGATTTCTGGAAGAAGGCGTTTGTATCAAAAATCCGGCTCATGGGTCAGCCCGAAGTTTCGCCCCATCCTTGAGAAGCCTCCAAGGCTTTGATTAGCTCCGGGGGACCGGATTAATCCCCCGACTTCATCGCATTCGTTTCTTATCCCAACTCCTTACCGGGATTCGACAATCCACGTTCGTCCACCTGCCGCTCAGGCATTTGAATTCCGTCTCCTAACAAATTCACCAGGAAGGTTGACAATCTAGAGCATTAAAGCCCAAATTATCAAAAGATGTCAATAAATTCCCATATTTGTAATAAAATGACATAACCTTTGTATCCCAAAACGCCTAAAATTCTCATTTCTCTTGGATTTCATATCCTAATGCCGGGGTGTCTGGACTTGGCATGAGGATTGATGAGAAGGGAACATGCAGACCCCTTACCAGTCCGGAAGGGAAAATGAGGAGTACTAATGAATAAGTCGAAATCATTTACCATGGCATTGTCGATGCTCAGCCTTGGGGCCGCGACCAGCTTCGCGGAAATCAAACTCACGGATAACCTATCCACCGCGGGCTTTCTCGATATGTCGGCCAGCGGCGTTTCTCCGGATAGCGGGGACGCGACCGCAATTGCGTCCTTCGATCAATTTGAACTCGACTTCTTCTTGAAGTATGGCGCCATTTCGGCCCGCGCGGATATCAATAGCCTCGGCCCCGTCGGCGGCGTGACGTTTGAGCAGGGTTTCGTTACCGCGACTTCTGGTGCGTTGAGTCTGACCCTCGGCAAGTTCCTCAGCTGCTCCGGTTTCGAAGCCGCCGAACCCACCGGCCTGTACCAGTATTCAGTTTCCAAACTGTTGAATGGCTACGCAGGCGCCACCTACGGCGGTTACGAGAGCGGCGTGAATGTCGCTTACACGGCCCCTAAATTCGCCCTGTACGGCGCCGTACTCGCCAGCGTGTGGGGAATCGACACCACCGACATCAAGGACCCGGGTTTTGAAGCTCAGCTCGCCTTGATGCCCATGGAAGGCTTGACCGCCAAGTTCACCTACCTCCATGAGATGATCGATGACCCCACTGACCACGACAGCCAGTCGGAAGTCAATGCCTGGGCCTCCTTCTCCAAGGGAGCCCTGACCGTCGCCGCCGAGTACAGCATACTTATGAACTGGCTGGCCGCGGATGAATCCGGAAACGGCTGGCTCGCCATGATCAACTTCAAGGCCACGGATAAGGTTGCCGCCACGGTCCGTTATAGCGGTGTCAAGTTGGAATCGATCGATGATCCCGACACCGAAGTGACTTTCAGCCCCAGCTACGCCTTGGCTTCCAACTGGCTGGCTTTGGCGGAAGTGAAATATGAGATCGACGCTAAGGCTACCAGCTGGGGCATTGAAAATACCCTTTCGTTCTAATGGAACTGTCCGGCCTTTGATTCCAAAGGCCGGAAGGTCGTCTTCCCAGGGAGAGAGTTCTCATTCCTGGGAAGCCGCCCTGTACAAACCGGGTCAACAAAGGTTCTTTCGCTATATATTGTCTTTTATTGGCTAACAAGTGTTGCCAAAAAATCTAAAGTGGCTTTATTTGTCAAATTATAGTTTAAGTCTGTTTACAAAAAACGAACATTTTGACGATTATCATACACCTTGGTCGAATTGGGTGAACTGGCATGAGGATTGATGTATATGCTTTTCGATATAGGGATAAACGCTCGTATTGAGCATCAAGTCCTACCAAGTCGTGGGTTTTGCGTTGGATGGATAATTTTTTAGTCCATTTACCCCAGAACGGAGTTTCAGCAAAGGTTGGGTTGGGGCCTGCTTAAGGCCGGCACTCAACCGAAAAGGGCGAATTCGGGTTGAGTGTATGTTAATCGGAGGCAAAGGAGACTGAATATGAAGATGATCGTCGCTTACATCAAACCTTTCAAGCTGGACGAAGTGAAGGCCGCTGTCCAGGAAATGGGAGTCACCGGCATGTCCGTAACCGAGGTGAAAGGGTTCGGGCGCCAGAAGGGCCATACCGAGCTGTACCGCGGGAGCGAGTACCATACCGACTTCATCCCCAAGGTGAAGCTGGAAATGGTCGTGACCGATGAGTTGGTGGAAAAGGCGATCGCCGCCATTTCCGAAAAGGGCCGTACCGGCAAAATCGGTGATGGCAAGATTTTCGTGCTTCAGGTTGAAAGCGCCCTGCGTATCCGCACGGGTGAAACCGGCAACGAAGTCCTTTAATTTCCGTCCATCGGACTGTCCCCGGGGGCTTTGAGCCCCCGGAGTTCAGCCGACTCCTTCAGTCGCACCCTCGGACTCAGTCGCACCCCCGGACGGAATTTCCCTGGACCCTACGTCGACCTTCCCGATCGCATCGGCAGGAAGCGCTTTTCGGCGGGAATACGGGAGCCCCTGATGGTGCATCTGGTATGCGAGCTTCATGCGGGCGGCCAGGAAATACACGCGATACTCCTCGCTCCGGTAATCGCGGTAGGTCCATTCGAACGGAAAGAAGTTCCCGTCCTGGAAATACAGGGTCGGTTCCACGAAAATCCCATCCCTTACATAAACCCGGTGGCGTTGATCCTTGGTGGTCGCAAGGAAGAACTGACCCAAGGTCAGGTATCCCGGATCCAGGTTGATTTTTCGGACCTGGTCGACTGCCAGCGCCTGTTCCAATTCGTTGGTGAAGCGCTTGATTTCCACCAACGCCTCCCGGTCGATCAGGGATTCATAGGAAATGAAGCTGCGCCAGGGCGATTCGCCCAATTCATCGGCATAGTAGCGGGTCCAGGTGAAGGGAATGGGAGGCATGGCCTCTTCTTCGACGCCGAATTTCACGGCCAGGATGCTTAAGGCCCGTTTCAGGATTTCCTGGTTCGCGCCAAGTAAGCCGACCACCAATTTGACCTTTGCCGGTATTTTATAGGTGCCCAAAGGCTGCTCCTCGGGAATCTTGGAAATGCATGGGAAAAATGGCCCAAATATGGTAAATTTGCAATTCCCTCCCGGAATACTTATTCTGGGGACCCGCGGGTGAAGAACCCGTTGCGGGTCAAGGACCTGTCGCGGGTGAAGGACCCGTTGCTGGTCAAGGACTCGTCGCTGGTCATAGATCCATCGCAGGTCCGGGACCCGGATTGTGGGAGCGGCCGGGCGTGGGAGTAAAGGTATTAAAGCAACAGGTCGCGTCATAGACGGACAGGCTCAGGTAACTTCAGAGATGGCAAGAAACGTTTTCTCCTGCAGGAATTATTCCAAGAAGGGGCATGCGGTGGTGGAAATCACCGGCGATCTCACGTTCGAGACCGTCGACGTCATGCGCCTGGAATTTTCGAATCTGCGGATGCAGAAGCCGGAAAAGGTCATCCTGGATTGCACCGGGGTCACCATGTTGTCCAGCGTGGGGTTGGGGGAATTTTCCAAGCTTATCAAATGGGGCTTGGATAGCAATTGCCAATTCAAAATCGTCTGCCAGGCCGGCCATGTCGTCGAAGTCCTCGAGATTGCAGGCATCACCGACATGATTCCGCTGCTTCCGACCATCGACATCGCCCTGAATCGTTGAACCGCTCCGGGCGGCGCAACGCGCGTTTCCGTACCAGGAAAGGCGCAGGTTGCCGTGTCCATGCGGCAAATGATTCGGCCGATGAGCGCTGTCAAGAAGAGTGGCGTAAGAATTGACTTTTTCAAGGAAACGTGGAAGGGGACCGTGAACGACAACAAGGATAGCATTAGGGCGGCCGATGCCATTGCGGCCCGCAAGAGCATGATGCGCACCAAGAAATTCCTGGTGGGCTTCGACGGATTCGTGGACGAAATCATCCACGCTGTCGCGACGCGGACCAACAACCAAGAATACAAGCGCATCGAGACGATCACGGAATTCGCCGCTCGCATCGCCTCCGCCGCCGGAAAATCCGCCAATATCGAACTCGTCCCCGTTCTCGAAAAACTGGGTGGCAATGGACCGCTGATGGCCATGGCCGCCGCGGGCATGGGCGCCCAGGTGACCTGCCTGGGATTGCTGGGCTATCCCACGCTCCACCCCGTTTTCAAGCCCCTGAAAAGCATCTGCAAGGTGGTCTCGGTCGGCACGCCCGGCCACACCGACGCATTGGAATTCCTCGATGGCAAGCTAATGCTCGGCAAGCTGAACACTATCAAGGACATGTGCTGGTCGCGCCTCCTCGAAGTCGTGGGCGAACCCGTCATGCGCGAACTATTTTTCCTTTCCGACATGGTGGCCTGCACCAATTGGACCATGCTCACGGAGATGGAAGAGATCCTCGAGAACATCATCCGCATGGTCCCCGAAGGCTGCAAGGTCAAGTTTTTCTTCGACTTCGCCGATCCGGAAAAACGTTCGCGCGCCGACCTGGTCCGGGTTTTGGATCAGATCCAGGCCCTGAACGCGAAGACCGAGGTGATCCTAGGTCTCAACCTGCGTGAAGCTGAACAGGTGAGCAAGGTCCTCGGCGTGACCGAGATGCCGCAGGAGTCCGTGGCTGGCGTCAAGACGACGTCTTCACGGCTCCGTGAGCGCCTGGGCATCCATGGCGTGGTCGTGCATGCCATAAAATACGCCGGGGCAACCGTCGGCGGCGAGTCCGCCGGCATCGAAGGCCCCTACTGCCCGAATCCCAAGCTGTCCACCGGCGCGGGCGATCATTTCAACGGCGGCTTCTGCGGCGGCATCATGGCCGACCTGCCGGTGCTGGACTCGCTGTATTGCGGTGTTGGCGCCTCGGGCTGGTACGTCCGCAACGGTCGCAGTCCGACTTCGGAAGACATCGTGGGATTGCTGAAGGCGTGGGGCGCGGGGACCTTGAAAGACTAAACGCCGCGGCCCATGGCCCTTGGAAGCGGCAGCGACAGCCCCGCCGTTTGCCTCAGCCGCCCTTTTAGCCATTAGCCTTTAGCTTTTGGTCTTTCCGATTTCTTCCGCTGCCAGGCTTAATCGGCGCGCGACTTCGGTCCGTAGCGACTCGGGCTTGATCGGCAGCAGATCGGGGGCGAGCGACAGCACCCAATTCACGAAATCCGTCTTGATCACCAGTTTCACCTCGAAATGCACGTCCTTGCCCTTCTTGAGGATGCGCCCGGCGGGGTGGAAGTGGCTTTCCGACAGGTATTTCTCCAGCCAGGGCGCGCGCACCGAGAGCAGAACGGTTTCCGGGTTTTCGTCCAATTGCCTTGCCCATTGCCCGAAGGTGAATTTGTAGTATTCGGCGGGATCGAATGGATCGCGCGTGAACGCGTCGCGGGTGGCGATTCCGCGACGGATGCGTTTGACCGAGAGGCTTTTGAACGGGCCCGTATTCGCGCCTTGGCGGCCGATCAGGTACAGGGTGCCTACGCGCAGGCTCAGGGCATAAGGGAAAAACAGGAATTCGCCGGGTTCGGAATGAGAACCTGAATAGGAAACCTTCACGGCCGTGCGCGCTGCGATGGACGACTCCAGGATCTTCAGGATGCCCGGGGACGGATCGGCTTCGGCGAAAGGTCCGTGGTCGATGTGGTAGGCTTCCGTTTGGGACGCGGATTCCTCGGCGGGCTCTGCGAGTCGGGCCGATTCCTTGTCCTCCAGGAAGCGCATCAACTGATTGATCTGGGCCGTGTATTTGGGGTTGCCGCCCGCGTGGAGTTCCGTGCGGATCTTCTTGAGAGCAGGCAAGAAATGGGTCGGTGGAGTGCCGGAAGCGGGGATGCGGTAAAGGGACTGCCGTCCCGAGCCTCCTGAACCTTTACGATCCTGCACCAGCTCGAATTTTAGGCGCCGCAGATCGGACAGGTAACGCTTGACCGTGCGTTCATCCACACCCAGCATGGACGAGATGTGCCTGATGCCGAGGCCTTCGCTGTGATCCTGCAGGAGCCGGACCAGGCGGTGGACCTTGGCGGTCTTGTTGTTGAGGGGCGGCAGGCGCGGGTCGGCCGCGCCTTCGAGCCCACGGGCGGGTTCGGAGAGACCCCGGGCCTTGCGGATCTGGAGCCGGACGATGGGCGCATTGGGCATGGCTTCCTCCCGCGATCTGACCCCAGGTCCGACCGGACCTCTGGTCCGGCCGGGACCCGGCGGTGCGGCGCGCTCGATTCAGATGGTGACGGCGGTCTGGACGGTTCCGTTCTTCACATGTCCGGCCGCGACGCCGAGGCGACGCAGCACGGTATCCTTGCCCAAGGCCACCATCAACTCGAACAGCCCGGGGCCGAAGGGGATGCCGGAGATGGCGAGACGAGTGGGGTGGATGAGGTCGCCGCCCTTGAGCGCCAGTTTTTCCGCAGTCGATTTGTACAGGGCTTCCAGGGTCGCGGTCTGGAAATCGGCGGCGCCCGCGATGGCGTCGCGCAGCTCGGTCAACAGCGCGTCGGAACCCGGGCCGAAATATTTTTTGGCCGATTTCTCGTCATAGGTTCGGGGTTCCTGGAAAAAATACATGCCGTAGGTGACGAAGTCGGGCAGGCGCTTGGACCGGTCCTTGAGCAGGCCGATGGCGGTGCGGAAATAGCTGTCGGGAAACGAACCCTCGGCCACGCCGGCCGCGATCCACAGGGGCTTGACCAGGGGCAGGAAGAACTCGACGTCACGCTTGAGGAAATACTGGCCGTTGAGCCATTCAAGTTTTTTCTCGTCGAACACGGCGCTTTTGGGATTGATCTTTTCGAGCGTGAACATCTCGATCAGGCGCTCACGCTCCATGTATTCCTCGTCGCCGCCGGGATTCCAGCCGAGCAGGGACAGGAAGTTGATCAAGGTCTCAGGCAGATACCCGAGGGTGCGGTAATCTCCCACGGAAGCCGCGCCCTTGCGCTTGCTGAGCTTGCCGCCGTCCGGTCCCAGGATCACCGGCAGATGCACGAAGGTGGGCGGTTCCCAGCCGAAGGCCTGATACAGCAGAACGTGGCGGGGCGTGCTCGGGATCCATTCGTCGCCGCGCAACACGTGCGTAATCTCCATGAAGTGGTCGTCCACGACATTGGCCAGATGGTAGGTAGGGAACAGGTCGGTCTTGAGCAGGACCAGATCGTCCAGGATGCGGTTCTGGTAGGTGATGGTGCCGCGCAGGAAATCCTTGAACACGGTGTCGCCGTGGAAGGGCACCTTGAGGCGGATGACGTGCTTCTCTCCGGCGGCCACGCGCTGGGCGGCGGTCTCGGGCGGAATGTTGCGGCACAGGCGGTCGTAGCTGGTGGGCAGGTTGTTGCGCTTCTGGATTTCGCGCAATTCGTCCATGCGCTCGCTGGTGCAAAAGCAGGGATAGGCGTGGCCGCCGGCGACCAGCTTGCGGGCATGCTCCTGGTACAGGGGCAGGCGCTCGGATTGGAAGTAGGGAGCGTGGGGGCCGCCGACTTCCGGGCCTTCGACCCAGTTGAGGCCCAGCCATTTCAGGTCCGCGATCAGATCGACCAAGGCCTTGGCGTCATAGCGGGTCTGGTCGGTGTCTTCGATGCGCAGCAGGAAGTCGCCGCCGATATGCTTGGCGAAGAGCCAGTTGAACAGGGCGGTGCGGGCGCCTCCCACGTGAAGGTAGCCGGTAGGACTGGGTGCGAAACGGACTCGGGCGCGGGCGGGCGAAGACATGTTCGATTCCGATGCTGGGTAGGGTGTTTCTGCTTTCGGCAACTGCTCCGGGGAGCGAGGACTGCAGCGATATTACCCAAGTACGGCGGAGAAGGGGGGATTCGAACCCCCGGTACCTGTAACAGTACAACGATTTAGCAAACCGTCGCCTTAAGCCACTCGGCCACCTCTCCTCGGGTCCCGGACGCCCCGAAACGGGGCGGTGCGGAAACCAACTGGGCCGTACTTGGAAGCCGGAAATAATAGTTAAACGGAGGGAAGGCTTAAAGCGTGGAAGCGCCGTCAGAGTGCCGGGACGGCGGATGTCCTGCCCTCCGGGGAATACTTTCTGGGTCCTTGAATTGCTATAAACTACTATTTCAAGGCAATCGCATGAAACTCCCTCCTAGAACGAAATGGATTCTCCTGGGATCCCTCCTTTCGGGGCTGGTCTTGGCCTTGGGCGGGCTTGGGATTTTCGCCATCGCCATCCGCCAGAATCCGAACAATACCTTCACCCGCCAAGGCATCATGCAAATCCTGTCGAAGGAGAGCACGGTCTACTTTTCAGACGGCAAATCCAAGGTCGGAACTTTCTTCGAGGGCCAGCACCGCGATTACGTGCCGTACGATTCCATCCCCAAGGCCATCATCGAAGCCCTGGTGGCGGCCGAGGACCATAATTTCTTCCACCATGGCGGCGTCGATCCCAAGGCCATGGCCTACGCCATGCTCGATAACGTGAAATCCATGAGCCTGAAGAGGGGCGGCAGCACCCTGACCCAGCAGACGGCCAAAAACCTGTTCAAACGCCCGCGCACCATCACCGGGAAATTCAAGGAGTTGGTCAACGCCTTCCGCCTGGAACGGAATTTCAGCAAACAGGAGATCCTGGAGTTCTACCTGAACCAGTTCTTCGTGTCCGGAAACGGCCACGGGGTGCGCATCGCGGCGCGTTATTTCTTCAATAAGGATCTAGCCAATCTCAACCTGCTCGAATGCGCCTTCATCGCGGGATCGGTCAAGGGCCCCAACCAATACAACCCCTTCATCCAGGATACCCAGGAGAAGAAGGAGGCGGCCTTGCGCAAGGCCCAGTGGCGCGTGAATTACGTGCTCCGTCAGCTCTATGCAGACGGAAAGATCGCCAAGGAGAAATACGCCGAGGCCTCGCATCAGAAACTCGAATTCCGGCGCGGCGCCTTCCGCTTCTCCCTGTCGACCAACATGGTCAAGGTGAAGCGCATCCTCGAAACGTCTTCCATGCAGGCCGTGCTCGGCAAATACGAAGTGACGGACTTCATGACCGACGGCCTTCAGATCTACACCACCCTGGACGCCAACATGCAGAGGGCCACGGAGTACGCGACCTATTCCAACCTGTCGCGGCTGGACCTTATACTGCGCGGCTACCATGCGCCCAAGGACTCGCAGGAGAGCCTGGTCAGCCGATTCGATCCCGGCGCGTTCTATACCGGTCGCGTGCGGGCTTCTTCCCCCGTGCACTCGGGCGCCGCCGCTACGGCGGGAAAGAAGGAAAAGGAGAGGGAAGGCGCCTTGCGCCCCATCGAGGTCGGCTTCGGTTCCGGCCGCGCGGAGATTTCCACCGCCGCCATCGAACGGTTCCTGCGCACCTGGAACATGCATGAGACGGGTTCCTCCGACTTGCCTACTGCGACCGTGCGCGCGGCCGTCCTGCGGGAGCATTTCTCCCCCGGTAAGCGCGTGCTGTGCGCCGTGCCCTATGTCTTCACGCCCGGCTTGACCCCGGGGAAAACCGATGGCAAGCCCCCGGTGGACGCTACCCCGGATCTGGAAATCGCCCAGCGTCCGGTAATCCAGGGGGGCGCGCAGATCCTCCGCGAAGGCAAGGTTTTGGCCAACGTGGGCGGCTTCGAGAACACGGGCTATGATCGCGTGAACCAGGCACGCCGCCAGTTCGGTTCCGGCTTCAAGCCGCTGGTCTACGCGGCGGCGCTCGAGCTCGGGTGGAAGCCCCTGGATGCGCTCCCCAATTACCGCCAGCTGTTTCGCATGGGAAACGTGTTCTACTTCCCCAAACCCGATCACGCGCCCGAGGATACGGTCAGCATCGCCTGGGCGGGACGCCGGTCCGAGAACGTCGCCAGCATCTACCTGCTGTTCCACCTGTTCGACAAGACCCCGTTCGCCCGATTCTGGGAGATCGGCCGTGAAACCGGATTCGCGCCCGAGAACTTCAACATGCAGGGCGAGTTCGAAATCTACGTACGCGACACCCTGGGCCTGGTCCTCAACCAGGATCGCGCCCGCGAGCTGTTGTTCCAGAAAGAGACGAACGATTTGGCCATCGACCTCACCTTCGAAGGCAAAGTGCAGGAAGCCGAGGCCTTGAAATCCTTGCCCTACGGCATCGGCTATGGCAAGGAGCAGCAGAAATACGCGGGTTCGGGCGAGAAGGAGGATCAACTGCGCTACCGCATCCTGGGCCGCAACTTCCTCGCCTACAGCCTGGAGGCGCGCGCCTGGGAAAACCGGGCCGGTGAGGCGCAGCATTTCACTTTGGCCCGACATAACACCGGAGGCATGGTCGGCGTTTTCACCGGCCGTCCAGACAGCAATTGGACCCCGATAGGGGAACCGGACGCGTGGCTGACAGGGGATTCGGTGCTGGTGGAAGGCGAAGTCGGAATCGGAACCCTGAAGCGTATCTCCGCGAAACTGGAAGCGCGCGGCGGCGCAGAACCTTCCGGATACAGCAAGGAGAACCTGTTCGCCTCCCAGGATTTCCGCGCCCTTGCCGCGTTGCGCTACATCGTGAAGTTCAGCCGCAAGCTCGGCCTGACATCGCCGCTTGACCCGGTCATCTCCTACCCCTTGGGCGTCAACGTGATCACCTTAGGGGAAGCCGTGAACGCCTATCAGGCGTTGAAAGACGGGTATACCTATAAGACCAAGTTCGGCGACCCTCAGCTCTTCATCGAAAAGATCTGCCTGCATGACGGAACGGTCATATTCGAGGACTACCCGGATCGAGAGCGCGTGATCACCGAACGTACGCGTTTCGGCATCGAGGCCATCCTGGGTTCGGTGGTCAAGGGCGGGACCGGCCAGCAGATCGACCGGGATCTGAAAGTGCCTATGGGAGGGAAGAGCGGCGAGAGGGGTGAGCGGTCTGAAAAAGGAAGCTTGGCCGAACTGACGCTGCCCGCGTTCGGAAAGACGGGCACGACCAACGACTACCGCAACGGCGCCTTCCTGGGCTTCATAGCCGCCCCCAAGGGACAGAACAAGGGCTTCGACGCGCAGAGCGGGTACGCCATCGGCAACTACGTGGGCTTCGACGACAACGTGTCCATGCTGCACAAGGGCTTCAAGGGAACGGGAAGCTCGGTAGCCATCCCCGCTTGGATCCGCGAGGCGCGCGCCATCGCCGAAATCGACGATTTCGCGGACCGGATCGACATGTTGGATTTGGATATCCAGGCTTCCGGGCAAGCGCCCATCTTCCAGGCCGAAAAGTACGCAAAGTACACGGTTTCCAAACGGACCGGCCTGCCCATCCAGCCGGCCGAAGCCGCTCAGGGAACCTCTCAGGGAACCTATACCGAAGATTTGTCGGACGAGCTGCCGGGCGGCCCCGAAGTGGCGGATCCGTCCACTTATACGACCATCCTGATCCGGGAAGAGTGAAAGCGGGAAGCAATGCAGGGATCCATCATGCCGAATGAGACGTTGAACCGGATGGGAATGCCATCGGTTCGGACCGTGATGCCGACGGCCGTGGTCCTCGCGATCGCGGCGTTTGGCCTCGCGGGTTGCGGCGTGACCGGAGGGAAGAAAACGGCACCGTCCCCGGGTGCAAAAAGCGCGGGATCCTCTCCGGTAAAGGTGGAGGATGCGGGGGATCTGGCCGAGGTCGCGCGCGGGATCAAATCCGACGAGGATCAGCTTATCCTCAACCTCATGCTCGGATACCGCATGCTGCTGCTTTCGAGCCCGGACGCCAAGACCCTGGATAAGGAGACCCTGAAGAATAGCCGCGACGCCTATGATCGCCTGGAAACCATCCTCCGGCACGGAGGCGTGACCGCCAAGGAAGCGGGCGAGCGCGTTTTCACAATCACCAGCGAGGAAAAGCTTTCGCTGCAGGAGGTTATTCATTCGGCCGCCCAGGCCGCTGACAAGGCGGCGCGGGAAGGCGACTGGGAGAAGGCGCGCGCGCGCTGGAAGGAAATCGCGGGAAGCAAAGCGGCCGTGGCCTTTATAATCGAGGAAGCGCAATGGGGTCTCATCCTGTCGGAGGCCCTGCAATCGGCCATGCCCGATTCGATTAAGAAGCGCCTTAAGGACTTGAACGAGAGCTATCTCGCCGACATCGGGCATGAAGAGATCGGCAAGCAGGTGAAGGCGTTGCTGGAAATCGTGACGGACGTGAAACTGCAACGCGAGGTAAAGAAGCTGGCCAACCGGTCCTGGGAACGGGACAAGAAGGCCGGCCGCATCACCGCGCAGGCGCAACAGGCCCAGGCGGCCGCAGCCCTGGCAGGCACCGTGCCGCCTGGATCGCCAGCCGCCTCTTCCGAAACCCAGCCCGCGGCCGCGCCCTCGGCAACCGCCGCTCCCACCGGACTCGGTCCCGCCATCATGGCCGAGGCCGATTCCTTGGCGGCCAAAGGCAAATATGTGGCTGCGCTGAAGGCCCTGGAAAAGGCCGGCGCCGAGCAATCCTGGGTCAAAGACAAAAAGACCGCCATCGGCGACCGTTTCTGCGAGGAGAAGCGCCGGACCGCGGCCAACTCCTTCAAGGACTTCAAGAAGGCCTCTGCCGAGGCCGACAAGCGCGCGCTGCTCAAACGCACGGCTTCCGAACTGGACAGTTGCCTATTCTATTTCCCCGAGCTGTCCGTGGCCCAAAAGGTCCGCAAGAACCGCGACATGGTAGAGACCGAGCTAAAGAACCTGAAGTAAGCACGGTCATGCTGCACCGACCCCGCAAGAGCCGAACCTTTTCCCGCTACGTCATGGGCGGGGTGTTTCTGGTGTGCGGTCTCTTGTTGGCCACCCAGAACCTGCTCGCGGGCGGCGTCTTTCTTCCCCTGGCCGCGGTGGTGTTCTACTATGCACCGCGTTGGGACCTGCGCATCGAGATCAGAGGCGAGACAGTCCGCTTTTCCGAGAACGTGCTGGAAACGTACGAGTTGGAACTGCGCCTCGCCGATATCGCCGAAATCCGCAGGGTGGAGGAGAAGGAGGATCGCAAGGGCTTCCTGACCATGTACCAGGAGTACTATCCCTTTGTGGAATTCGAGACCCGGGCCGGCCGCACCTACCGCATGCACGACATCTTCGACGAAGGTTTCGACGAGGAGATCCTGCGCAAGGGCGGGGCCGCGGGGATTACGGTTTCCGCCTTTCCCCGCCACGCGGAGGAGCTGCGGGATGAACCGGATGGCCGGGACGAAGGCGCCTGACCGTCCCAGTTGCAAACCGCCGCCAGCACCTTTTAAAGTCCTTTCCGCGGTTGGGAGTGCCGGCTTCCGATCGGGCCCTTTTATTGGGACATTTTATCGGATCCTTTTATCGGGCCCTTTTGTATGAAACCGAACATAATTTTACCTTGTCCGGGACATGACGCTTTCCCCGGCCAACTCCCCGCCTGTTTTTCCCACCGAAGCCTTCGATCGGCTGCTTCCCTGGGCCTTTTCCGAGGATGAGGGCCACGGGGACATCACCTCCATTGCCACCATCTCCGAAGGCGCAGTCGGCCGCGCCCGGCTTCTATGCAAGCAGGGAGGCGTGATTGCGGGGCTGCCGCTGGTGGAAAGGGTGTTCCGCCACCGCGGCTTCCATCCTTCCCTGGAACTGCTTTGGACCGAAGGCGACGATGTCGATTCCGGCGATGTGCTGATGACCATGCAGGGATCCTTGCAGGCCATGCTGGTCTGCGAACGGATCCTCCTCAACTTCCTGCAGCGCCTTTCCGGGATCGCCACTGTCGCCCGCGTCTATGCGCAGGCCCTGGAAGGCGGCAACACGCGCATCCTTGACACCCGCAAGACCATGCCCGGGTACCGCGCCCTGGACAAATACGCCGTGGCCGTGGGCGGCGGAACCAACCACCGCATGGGGCTGTACGATATGGTCTTGATCAAGGACAACCATGCCGAGGCCTGCGGATCCGTGCGCGCGGCCGTGGACAAGGTGCACGCCCGCTATGCCGGCCGATACACGGTGGAGGCCGAGGTCCGCACCCTGGAGGAACTGCGCTCCCTGCTGGACGCGCCCGTGGACATCGTGCTCCTGGACAACATGGACGACGAGACCCTGCGTGAAGCCGTGGCCATCGCGCGTCGCGAAGCGCCCCGCCTCAAGCTGGAGGCCAGCGGCAACATGGATCTCGAACGGGCCAAGCGCATCAGCGGCTTCGGCCTGGATTTCATTTCCGTGGGGGCGCTGACGCATAGCGTTCGGGCGTTGGACATTTCGCTGGATATTATCGGAGAGACTAAATGAAGAGAGAGTTCAAAGTTCAAAGTTCAAAGTGCAAAGTGCAAAGTTTGGGGAGTGTGCCTCTTTCAATTTGCACTTTTCACTTTTCACTTTTCAATTATCACTCTCCGCGCGGTGGCAACAATGTCTAAATCCCGCGCGGATCTTCGCTTAGCCGTCGACATCGGCAACACCAATACCGTGATCGGTCTGTTCGAAGGGTCGCAAATCAAACATCGCTGGCGCCTCGCCACGCGCAAGGATACCACCCTCGACGAAATCGCCATCTCCCTGCGCGGCCTGATGCGTTCCGATCGCGAAATCGAGGGCGTGCGCGCCTGCGCCATGGCCTCGGTGGTCCCGGCCCTAGACGACAGCTGGGCCCGGGCGCTCGGCGAGGTCTTCGGCAAGGTTCCGCAGACGCTGGATTTCACCAACTGCCTGGGATTGCGCCTCGACTACGAGATTCCCCGCCAGATCGGCGCGGACAGGCTTGCAAACGTATTGGGGGCCCATGCCCTGGGCTATGCGCGCGGCGTGGTCATCGATCTGGGCACGGCCACCACCTACGACGTGTTCACCGATGACGCCTATCTGGGGGGCATCATCTGCCCCGGCATCCAGAGTTCCCTTCGCAGCCTGGCGCAAAGCGCCGCCAAACTTTCCGAAGTCGAATTGCGCTGGACCGACAAGGCCATCGGCAAAACCACCGACGACGCGCTCCGCATCGGCATGCTGCAAGGCACCCTGGGCCAGGTGGAGTACCTGCTCAAGGCCATCTTCGCGGAAAAGGACATGCGCAAGCCCTCGGTCATCGCCACGGGCGGTCTCGCCCCATTGCTGGGGGGGCGGTCGCGATCCATCCATGCGGTGGAACCGGATCTGACCCTGATTGGAATCAACCATTTGCTGGACGGCGGGCAGCGGACGAAAAGGAAATCGAAATGAAGCGGATATTGGTAACCGGCGGTGCGGGATTCCTGGGCTCGCACCTGTGCGAACGCCTGGTGGAAGCCGGACACGATGTGGTCTGCATGGACAATTATTTCACGGGCGCCAAGAAGAACGTGGAGCATCTACGCTCCCGAGGGAATTTCGAGCTCATCCGCCACGACGTCACCATGCCCATCTTCCTGGAAGTCGATCAGATCTACAATCTGGCCTGTCCGGCCTCTCCTGTCCACTATCAGTACAACCCGGTGAAGACCATCAAGACCAGCGTCATGGGCGCCATCAACATGCTGGGCCTGGCCAAGCGCATCAAGGCGCGCGTGTTGCAGGCATCCACCAGCGAGGTCTACGGCGATCCCGTCGTCCATCCCCAAAAGGAGGAGTACTGGGGGCACGTCAATCCCATCGGCATCCGCTCCTGCTACGACGAAGGCAAGCGCGTGGCCGAGACCTTGTTCTTCGACTACAAGCGCCAGAACAAGGTTGACATCCGCGTCATCCGCATCTTCAACACCTACGGGCCCAAGATGCATCCCTTCGACGGGCGCGTGGTCTCGAACTTCATCGTCCAGGCGTTGCAGGGCAAGGATATCAGCATCTATGGGGACGGCTCCCAGACGCGTTCCTTCTGCTATGTTTCCGATCTCTTGGACGGCATGGTGCGCCTGATGGATCATCCCACCCTGACCGGGCCCGTGAACGTGGGCAATCCCAATGAGTTCACCATCCGGGAATTGGCCGAGCAGGTGATCGCCCAGACCGGAAGCAAGAGCAGGATCATCACGAAACCGCTTCCCAGCGACGATCCGAAACAGCGCCAACCGGACATCACCCTCGCGAAGAAGGAATTGGGCTGGGAGCCCAAGATCGAGCTGAAGGAAGGTCTGGTCAGGACCATCGCCTATTTCGATAAGCTCCTGAGTTCGGGCGAGAATCTCGCCGACTACGCGCGCCAGACCCAGGGCTGAAACGGCTTCCTAGCCTGATGCGGCCTGATACGTCCAGGCGCTGCGCCAAGCGCCGGAGCAGATCCGATCCGGCTTTCGCTAAACGGCGGAAGGCTTCCGCAGCAGGGCGTACCAGGGCTTCCAGGTGGCCCTTACTCCGCCTTCGCAGGAGTAACGCTCCTGGTACCTCTCCAGAATGATCGCCAGGCGCGCCTGCGTCATTGGCTTCCCCGATGCCGGCCTCCGAGCCGAACCCAGTCCGCGGATCAATTCCAGGAAGGCCCGAGGAGAGGGGACGGCGGTTTCCAGGGAATCCTCGCGGAAGGCTTCCACGGTAAAGCCTGCCGCTTCGGCGGAGGCGTGGATGCCGGCGGCATCATGGCCTGGGTAATCGGGATAGGCGAATGGCGGCTCGGCCAGGATGGCGTTGAGTTCGGGAAAATTATCCCGGGAGAATCCGGACACGAGGTAGGCGCCGCCCTGAGCGAGCAGGGAGCCGACCATCCGGAAATGGGATTCGAGCCGGGGAAACCATTGCACCATCGCCGCGCTGGCGGCCAGCGCGTAGGGCGCGGCCCGGATGACCTGTTCCGGAACCGGGGCTTCGCCCGAGGCGTCGAACAATTCCCAGGCAACGCGTAGGGCGTCCTCCGCCGCCGCACCCGCTTCACCGCGGGCAGCGGCCAGCATGCGCGGAGCGGCATCGGTGACTACCATATCCCTGCCGCGGAACCGGTCCATGAGCTTGCGCGTGAACAGGCCGGTGCCGCAGCCCATTTCCAGCAACGGACGGCTCCGACCCATGCTCCGATCCATAACCCCCGCCTGATAAATATTTCCGTCCGCGCCGGCCCGGTTCGGCTGCGGCTCGATGGGGGGGCCCGGCCACAATCCGATCAGGGTTTCGGCCATCGCGGCCTGGACTTGGGCATGGTGGCCGTAGGTGGAGGCGGCGCGATCGAATCTCAGGGAGTGGAAAGTCATGTCCGCGCCGGATACGGGGCGGAGGCGGGACGGCCTCCTTCCAGGAGCGTCCTCAACAGGTCCGGGTAATCGAGGAAGGGAAGATGGCCCCGGGGATACCCGATCCACTCCCGCCCCGGTGAAACCCCGCGCGGGGTGGGGGCAAGGGGATCTTGGGGGCTGGCCAGGAAGAAATGGCGTTCAGACCCCGGCACGGCGGCGCGATCGACCACGGCGCCGCCCAGGAAATCCAGGCCCTGCAACAGAGCGGGCAGGCCGTAACCCTGGGATTGGCGCAGCCAGGCCAAGTCCTGCTCCGGAGTAACGGGCGAGTTTCCCTTGGCCAGGCTCCAGAACTCACCGAGCACGGATTCCCGATCCCGGGGCAGCCGCCGCGCCATGCGGATCAGGGCCGCCTTGGGCCAGGGCCCGCCTTCGCGGCAGAACTCGAAAATGGGGGAGAGCGAGACCAATCGGCATTCCGCGGTAAAGGCGCGGTCGGCCAGGGCTTTGTGCAGTATGAGGCTGCCCATGGACCAGGCGATCAGGGTCCCGTTGCGCGGTAGGCCCCCCGCGGCCAGGGACAGCAACCCCGGTTCTTCCAGCACGGCGTGGGAATCCAGGAAGGAATGTTCGCGGTGCGGATAAAGGGCTTCGAGGACGGGCCGCCAGCACGCCAGACCCGAAGCCCATCCCCCCAGCCACAGAACGGGATCACCCATCGCCGGCCTCGTTCGCGCTTTCATCCAGGGCCGCGGAAATTTCGTCGGCCAGGGCCGCGATTTCGGTGCGCTCGATGGCGCTATTGAGATTGATGCGTAGGCGCGCGGTCCCTTCCCGAACCGTAGGGTGGCGAACGGGCGGGGCATGGTAACCCGCATGGAACAGCGTCTCGGAGAGGCGCACGGCCGCCCGGTTCGATCCCGCGATCACGGGAATGATATGGCTTTCGCTCGCGCCGATGTCGAACCCGCGGGAGCGGAACAGGCCCCGGGCATAGGCCGAATTCTCCGCCAGGGTTTCCCGGCGCCACGGTTCCGCCTCCGCTATCCGCAAGGCCGCCAACGCCGCACCCGCCACCGCCGGCGGCAGGGCCGTGCTGAAGATGAAGCTGCGCGCGGCGTTCACGAGGAAGTCGATGGCCGGGGCGGGGCCCGCCACGTAGGCGCCGAAGCCCCCGTAGGCTTTGCCGAAGGTGCCCATGAAGATCACGCGTTCCGCGGCCGTGCCGCCCTGCACCCCGGCCGACAGTGCCTGGCCGGACAGCTCCGGATAGCATCCGGTGGAATGCGCCTCGTCCAGGTACAGGTAGAATCCGAACCGCGCCTGCAAGGCCAGCAAATCATGCAAAGGCGCGAAGTCGCCGTCCATGCTGAACAGGGTTTCACTGCACACCAAGCCGGGTCGAGCGCCGCTTCCGGGCTGCAAATGGGCGGTGAGCAGGGTCTCAAGATGGGTCATGTCCCGATGACGGTAACGGTGGAAGGACCCCGGCGCGGAACGCAGGGCTTCCGCCACGCTGGCATGGTTGAGCTTGTCGCTGAATACCGGGCCCAACACCGGGGCCAGCGCCTGGATGACGCCCAGGTTAGCCATGAATCCGGTGTTGAACAACAGGGCCTTGCCGAGGGGACGCATCCGTTCCACCTCGGCTTCCAGTTCCCGGTGCAGGGGAAGTCCGCCGCCGAGCAGCCGGGAACCGCCGGCTCCGGTGCCGCCCGACAGCGCTGCGTCCGCCGCGGCCCGCTTGACCGCGGGATGTCCCGCCAGGCCGAGGTAATCGTTGGAGCTCAGGTTCAGGCAACGACGGCCTTCGCGCAGCACATATTTGCCGGGCAGTCCGTCCCAGGCGGTCAGGAAGCGCAGGCTATCCTGTTCCCGCCATTCGTTCAATGAGGCTTCGAAGGGATTCATGCGCGACCTGCCCCCCACCAGGAATCCAGGGATGCCGACAAAGGGGCCCACCAGGCTTCGGCTTCGGAAGACGGCATGGGGATGCCCCTGGAGGTATGCATGGAAAAGGGCAGGGAGCCGAAAAATGCGAGGCCGGTCAGGGACCGCAAGGTTTCGCGGTTGTCCGCGATCAGGGAGAGGGACGGGGACCATGCGACGTTCCGGGCCGCATTTCCCTCTGCTTTCACTTCTCTCTCATCTCCTTCATCTCCTTCATCTCCCTTCGCCCCATCCCCGCGATGGCAGAATGCGAACCCGGCGATGGGCGCGGCCAGGCCGCGCAGATAGGCCACGGTCGTAAGGGTATGATGCAAGGTACCCAGGCCCGGCGCGCAAGCGATGAGGGCGGGCATGCCGAGATCAGCGGCCCAAGCGGCCAAGGAAGTACCTTCACGATCGAGAGGAACCGCGGCTCCGCCGGATCCTTCCACGATCACGAGGTCCGATTCCACCGACAGTGCTTTTACCTGGGCGCTGAGTAAGGAGCGGTCGATGCGCTCCCCTTCGTGTTCCGCCGCCAGGTGCGGCGAAGCGGCCATGCGGAACCGGTAAAACCCCTGCGTACGCACATTCGTGCCGGCCAAGTTCCGGATCCAGTCCGCATCTCCACCGCGCACGGCGGGTTCGCCGAAAGGGAATTCGCCGCATTGGATGGGTTTGAAATAGGACGCCCTAAGGCCACGATGGCGGGCCCACAAAACCACGGCCAGGCTGAGAGCGGTTTTGCCCACGTCCGTTCCCGTTCCGGTGATGAAGAAGGTTTTACCCATAAGGTTGTTCCAGAGGTGGTCCAGCCTGGCGAAGCACTCCAGCGGGGCGCGTTCCGACCCGGGAACGGCGGATGGGAAATCTATAAATCCGGTGTGCCGGAATCCGCGAACTCGCATTTCCGGAACCGTTTTCCGGAACCGTTTCCGAAACGACGACGGAAATCCGTAGGTCGAGGACGGCCATGGGCGGGACGATTGACAGATGCGGGCCCCGGATTTAATTTTCCTGCCCCGACCCGTTCGGGACCCGGCCTTGTCAGTCGGGTTTTGTGGAATCTGGACGATTAGCTCAGTTGGTTAGAGTATTACCTTGACATGGTAGGGGTCGGTGGTTCGAGTCCACTATCGTCCAGGTTCGCTTTCATTACATCCTCCTGCTTCAATCCTCTTTCAATGACGTACACCCAGGGCCAGCCACATTGGTCATAGGTCCTAAGGGGCGGTAAGACGAACCGCGGCTTAATTTTCTAAATTCCCCTGTTTTAAGCGGAGTCCCCTTGTCCAACATCAAAGTCACGTTGCCCAATAATTCCGTCCTCGAGATGGTACCGGGCAGCACCATCCTCGATGCCGTCAAGAAAATCGGTCCGGGCCTGGCTAAGAGCGCCATCGCCGCATATTACAACGACAAGGAAATGGATCTCTCCCGCACCCTCACCGAGGATGGCGCGCTCCGCGTGCTTACCCATCAGAATTCCGAGTCCCTGGAAATCGTCCGCCACTCCACCGCCCATCTAATGGCCATGGCGGTCACGGAACTTTTCCCCGGCACCTTGCTCACCATCGGCCCCGTGATCGAGAACGGCTTCTATTACGACTTCGACTCCAAGCATAAGTTCAGCCCGGAGGATTTCCCGGCCATCGAAGCGAAGATGAAGGACTTGGCCAAGATGGAGTTCACGGTCGAACGTTCAGTGATGCCGCGCCTGGATGCCATCGCCCACTTCAAGGACCCGGCGCATCTCGAACCCTACAAAGTCGAAATGATGGACGAGTGGACCGATGACACGGTAAGCTTCTATAAGCAGGGCCCGTTCACCGATCTCTGCCGCGGCCCGCACGTGCCCAACACCTCCAAGCTCCAGCATTTCAAGCTGCTCTCCGTGGCCGGCGCCTATTGGCGCGGAGACGAGAAGCGGCCCATGCTGCAGCGCATCTACGCCACGGCGTTCCTGACCAAGGACGATCTGGAGAAGCATCTTTTTCAGCTTGAAGAGGCGAAGAAGCGCGATCATCGCAAGCTCGGCAAGGAGCTGGATTATTTCCATCTCGAGGAGGGTTCTCCGGGAATGGTGTTCTGGCATCCGCGCGGCTGGCGTCTGTACACCACTCTGATGGGCTACCTGCGGGCGAAGATTTCGCGCCGGGGCTATCAGGAAGTGCGCACGCCGGAAATCGTGGAGCGGAATCTCTTCGTGCTTTCCGGGCACATCGCCAATTATTCCCATAACATGTTTTTCACGGAAAGCGAAAACCGCGAGTACGCCATCAAGCCGATGAACTGCCCGTGCCATGTCGAGATCTTCAAGCAGGGCATCAAATCCTTCCGCGATCTTCCCATCCGCATGGCCGAGTTCGGCAAGTGCCACCGCAACGAATTGGCCGGCGCCATGCACGGCCTCATGCGCGTGCGCGGCTTCACCCAGGATGACGCCCATATCTTCTGCACCGTGGATCAGATCGCGGACGAAGTCGCGGACTTCTGCAAACTGTTGCAGGAAGTGTACACGGATTTCGGCTTCACCCAGATCCTAGTCAAGCTCGCCGATCGCCCCGAGAAGCGCGTAGGCGGGGATGCATTCTGGGACAAGGCCGAAGAGGCCCTCCGGGAAGCCTGTCGCCGCGCGGACCTGGAATACTCCATGAATCCTGGAGATGGGGCTTTCTACGGCCCCAAGTTGGAATTCACGCTGCTTGACTCCCTGGGGCGTCATTGGCAATGCGGGACCATACAGGTGGATTATTTTACGGCCGGAAGCCTGGGCGGCGAATATGTGGCCTCGGATGGATCCAAAGTGCCTCCTGTCATGCTGCATCGGGCCGTTTTCGGCTCATTGGAACGCTTTATCGGCATTCTGATAGAGAATTTCGCAGGAGATTTGCCGCTTTGGATCAACCCCCAGCAAATCCGGATTCTGCCCGTTTCCGAAAAATTCCTGAAAGAGAGCCAGGAATTGAATGAAAAGTTCCTGGATGCGGGCTTTTACTCTGAAGTGGATGCTCGAAACGATAAAATCGGTTTCAAAATCCGGGAGGGGGAGCGCGAAAAGGTCCCTTATCTGGTTATTTTGGGCGATAAGGAAATCCAGTCGGGCAAAATATCGCTCCGGAAGCGTAAAACCGGGGACCTGGGCGCTTTTTCGTTAGACGAAGCCCTGGAAAAATTTAAATTTGAGATTTCCTCCAAAGGCGCATAACAAGCTTTCCAGCATGTATATACGCTCATACGCTTAGAGGAGACAATGCCCTAGGGAAAGGTATTCCCAGGGCCAGACGTTCCAGGGTCCTAGAAATCCCCCGGATCACGAAAGGCAGAGATTGCAGAGAAGACCGTTTTTCAGCGCCCCCAAAGAAACCATCCGCATCAACGAACATATCCGCACGTACGAAGTGCGTGTCATCGACGCCGATGGGAAACAGTTGGGTGTGTTGACCGTACCCGTGGCCCTGGAAAAGGCCAAGGAACGCGGCCTGGATTTGGTGGAAGTGTCTCCGACCGCCCAGCCCCCGGTTTGCCGAATCATGGATTTCGGCAAGTATAAGTACGAAATCTCCAAAAAAGCCAAAGCCTCGAAGGCGAAGCAGCACATCATCAAGGTCAAGGAAATCAAGTTCCATCCCAAAACGGGAGAAAATGACTATAATTACCGCCTCGTTCAGGCGAAGGAATTCCTGGAAAAGGGCTTCAAGGTCAAGGCTACGGTGGTTTTCCGCGGTCGTGAAATGGCCCATATGGAATTCGGTTCTCGCTGGTTGAAAAAGATGGTCGTCGATCTCGTCGGTATCGGACTCGCGGAAACGGGTTCGATTCAAGAAGGTCGAAACGTGACCACGATTTTTGGACCGGTGAAGCACCATGTGCAGCCCGTCGCGAAGCCCGCGGCGCCAAAACCACCCTCGGCGCCTTCTACAGCGAAGACTCCGGGAGAAGGTGCTGCTGCCGCGCCAGAAGGCGCGGCCCCTGAAGTCGCGGCCAAAGAGACCGCCGGTGAAAACCGGGAAGTCTCGCCGGCCGGGCAAGCTTAGTTTTATCGGAAAATGTGAAGGAAGGTCTATCATGCCGAAGATGAAAACCCATAGCGGAGCGAAGAAGCGGTTCAAAGTCACCGCCAGCGGTAAGCTCAAGCGCAAGGGCGCCAACAAGAACCATATCATGGGCAAGAAGAAGCCCGAGATGAAGCGTCGCGCCGGCGGCAACTTTTACGTAGGACCCACCGAAGAGCCGCGCATGAAGCGCCTGCTCGCCATCGGCGGATAATCCCAGCAGCATAGAAATCAGGAGAGAGAAATGCCCAGAAGCAAACCAGCGGTAGCCTCGCGCCAACGCCGCAAGAAGATCCTCAAAGCCGCCCGTGGATTCTACGGTCGCAAGAAGTCCAATCTCAAGCTCGCGAAGGAAGCCGTCGACAAGTCGCGCGTTTTCGCGACCGTCCATCGCCGCGACAAGAAGGCCGCGTTCCGCACCCTGTGGACCGTGCGCATCAACGCCGCAGCCCGCGAGTTCGGCACCACGTACTCCCGCCTGATCTCCGGATTGAAGAAGGCCGCCATCAGCCTCGATCGCAAGATCCTGGCCGACCTCGCCCTCTCCGATTCCGCCGCTTTCGGCAAGGTCGTGGAAGCCGCCGGCCTCAAAGCCGCGAAGTAAGCGCATCCTGGTTTGCGTCGGCGCATTGCCTACGCAAGCATCGGAATTTCTTGGAAACGTCTCTGAAAAGTGAAGGCCCGGGTCGAAGCCCCGGGCCTTTTCATAGTGCGCCCCCAGGTTTACCGCTCCCTCCCCGCTTTCATTTTTCCTCCGCCCTGAGCCACTCCGAATTCTTCACATCACTTCGAATTCCTCACATTATAGCGCTGCCAAGGGCCGTGCGGATTGTTTGCGCCCGAAAGTACAGGAAGTTTCATTAATTGAGGACTTCCAAATCCGAGGCAATTATGAAAAAACTTCTCCTTGGTTCGGCAACCGCTCTCGCATTTTTGGCCATCTCCATCACGGCGAATCCAATCATCAAAGGCGATGCTCCGGATCCGTTATCCGATGTCCGACCGGTTCCAGAACCATCGACCCTGGCATTGGTCGGCTTGTTCTCTATTTTCTTGGCGTTCCGCCGCCGGTGGCCTACCGGGCATCGTTGAGTCCGTTCACTCACTCGACGCCATTCGTAAAGCCCGCCTTCCAGGCCCCCTGTAAACGCGTTGCGGCGGCCTGCAAACAGTGCACGTCTCGGTTAGCTATATTTCCAGCCTGTTCAACCTGACCAGCCTGGAGTTTCCCCAACCTATGCAGCCGATCGAAGACATCCGCGTCCGTCTGGATGGGGACATGCGAGCCCTGGAAATCCTCGTCGCCGGCGATCCCGGGTCCGGGGAGAAAACGCTCTCGAAACAATTCGAAGACCTGAAAGTCAAATACACCGGCAAGAAGGGCGACATCTCCGGCCTACTGCGGTCCATGGGCGCCTTGGCCCCGGAAGCCCGTCCCGAATTCGGCAAGCTCGTCAACGAACTGCGCGATTACGCCGAAGCGAAGTTCGCGGCCCTGCTGGCGAAAATCCAGGAGGCGGAAATCGCCGGCAGCCTTTCCGGGTCCAAGCTGGACGCGACCCTGCCCGGCTACCGCCAGCCCATCGGCTCGCTGCATCCCATGTCCCAGGTGCGCGAAGAGATCATTTCGTTCTTCCAGGGCCTGGGCTTCGAATTGGCGCTCGCTCCCGAAGTGGACAATGACTGGTACAACTTCGAAGCCCTCAACATCCCTCCGGATCATCCGTCCCGCGACATGCACGATACCTTCTACGTTGACGACAAGGTTGTTCTGCGCACGCACACCTCCAATGTCCAGGCCCATTACATGGAGTCCCATCGGGAGCAGCCCATCCGCATCATCGCGCCCGGATTCGTGTTCCGCGTCGATAATGACGCCACCCATTCGCCCATGTTCCAACAGGTGGAATGCCTGGTGGTGGACAAGGATATCTCCTTCGCCAACCTGAAGGGAACCTTGTTCCTGTGGGCCCGGCATATGTTCGGCTCCGAGACCACCATGCGCTTCCGCCCCAGCTATTTCCCCTTCACCGAACCTTCGGCGGAAATGGACGTATCGTGCTATTTCTGCAAAGGGACAGGCACCTTGGCGCCGGTCGGCAACGCCCCCGGTCAACCCTGCCGCACATGCAAGACCACGGGCTGGATCGAAATCGGCGGCTGCGGCAGCGTGGATCCGAACGTTTTCGGCAAGCTCGGTTGGGATCCGGAAAAGTACACCGGCTTCGCCTTCGGCTTCGGAATCGACCGCATCACCATGCTGAAGTATGGGATACCGGACATCAGTCACTTGACGAGGAACGATAACAGGTTCCTGCGGCAATTCTGACGAATCGTTAGCTAGACTCAAAGGATCTTATGGAAGTCTCACTCAATTGGATCAAGAAGTACGTCGATCTCTCCGGCAGCACGGATGGCCGTCCCGACGGGGATCCGCAGGCGTTATCGCAAACATTGACTTCATTGGGCCTGGAAGTGGAAGGTATGCGCATTCTGGGCGGGCTTCCCGGAGTCGTGTCCGCGGAAGTGCTGGAATGCGAACGTCATCCCGAAGCCGATAAGCTGAGCATATGCAAGGTGACGGATGGGACGGAAACGTATTCGGTCGTATGCGGCGCGCCCAACGTGGCCAAGGGCCAGAAGGTGCTGCTCGCCAAGGTCGGCGCCGAATTGACCGGCAAAGGAGGCGAATCCGGTTTCAAGATCAAAAAGGCGAAGCTGCGCGGCCAGGATTCCCACGGCATGATCTGCGCCGAGGATGAAGTGGGCCTGGGCGAAGGCCATAACGGCATTCTCATCCTCGATCCCGCGACGCCGGTGGGCCTGCCGATGCAAAGCATCCCCGGTCTGGGCGACGTGGTGTTCGAACTCAACATCACCCCCAATCGGCCGGACGCGCTCAACCACCTGGGCGTGGCCCGCGAGATCGCGGCCAAGCTGGGCAAGCCGCTGCGACATCCCTCCGAAGCCCTCCAGGAAACGGGCGCGGACATCAAGGGGCTCGTAAGTCTCGAGGTGGAAGACACGGCGGGCTGCACCCAATACGTCGGCCGCGTGATCCAGGGAGTGAAGGTCGGGCCGAGCCCGGACTGGGTGGTCAAGGCATTGAAGTCGATCGGCAAGCGCAGCATCAACAACGTGGTGGATCTTACCAACTACGTCCTGTTCGAACTGGGGCAGCCTTCGCATGCTTTCGACCTCAATAAAATCCGGGGCCGAAAGGTAATTGTCCGCAAGGGCAAGGCCGTTGGGGCAACGGGCGTTGGGGCAACGGGCGTTGGGGCGCCGGCCGTTGGGGCAACGGTCGTTGCGGCATCGGGTATTGAGGCGAAAGGCGGTGAGACTCTCACGACCCTGGACGGGGTCGAACGCCAGCTAACCTCCGAAGACATGCTCATCGCGGACGCGGAAGGGCCCATGGTCTTGGCCGGGGTGATGGGCGGTAAAGATTCGGAAGTGGACTTGGATACCACCGACATTTTCCTCGAAGTGGCCTATTTCAATCCGTCCACGGTGCGCCGGCAGGGCCGCCGGCACGGGCTTTCCAGCGATTCCTCTTACCGCTTCGAACGCGGGGTGGACCCGCTCCACACGGTCGCGGTCAGCGATTACCTCGCGGCCCAGATCGCCAAATGGTGCGGCGCCGCGGGGAAGCCCGCCGTCGTGGCCAAAGGCCAACTGATAGTTACAGCGCCCATGCATCCGGTCGAACCCCGCATCGTTTCCCTGAGACCCGCGCGCGCGGAAAAGCTGTTGGGCATGACTCTGGGCGCGCAAGAGTGCATCCGTCGCCTGGAATCCATCGGCCTCAACCGCCAGGGCTGGACCAACGTGAACGGGGAGAGCGGGGAGAGCGGGGAGAAGGCCATCGGCTTCGCGATCCCCGGCTTCCGCGGGGAACTGGAACGCGAGGCCGATCTCATCGAGGAGATCGCGCGCCTGGGCGATTACAACACCATTCCGGTAGTTCTGCCCTCGCTTCCGCTGGGCTTCAAACCCCTGCCCCCCGCCGAGAGCCTGGCCCGCAAGCTGCGCCATCATCTGCGCGATGCCGGCTTCAATGAAACGCTCAACCTGCGCTTCTCCTCCCGCAAGGCCCTGGCCAAGCTGGGCCTCGCTCCCGAGGATCCGCGCGGCGCCTACGTACCATTGCGCAATCCGCTCAGCGAGGAGTGGGAAATCCTGCCCACCACCACCCTGCCCGCGCTATTGCATGCAGCGGCCTACAACCAGAACAATCAGGAGAAGAACGTCCGCCTGTTCGAGGTGGCGAAGAGCTTCTACCACCGGCCTCAGGAGCGCACCGAGCGCGCCCCTGGCGTGTGGGAAGAGGAGATGGTCTATCTCGTTCTCGCGGGCGAATGGTCGGATCGCAGACCCTGGAGCGGGGATGCGGCCGCGGCCGGCCCCGTCGAATTCCATCATTTGAAGGGCGTCCTGGAAAATCTGTTGATCGCTACGGGTATCAAATCGCAATTCGCGTTTCCGGGAACGGAGACCTATCTGCATCCCGTCGAGTCCGGCGCCATCCTGGCCGATCTGGCCCCGCCTGCGATCGCCACGGAAATCCTGCTCGGCGGCAAGCGTGCGCCGGGTTGGCAAAAGCAAGCCCGCATCGGCAGCTTCGGCATCCTCCATCCTCGCGTACTGGCGGGTTTCGATCTGAAGGGGCCGGTGCTGGCCGCCGAGATCTCCTTGTCTGGGTTGTTGGCCGCGGTTCCGCGGGATGGCAAATTTCAGGCTTTCGGCCATTTCTCCGCTACGACGCGCGACCTGAACCTGTTGGTTGACGAAGCCCGGACCCATGGGGAAATCCTCGCCAAGATGCCGGTCAGCCGCATCCCCATCCTCCAGGAAGCCCGCCTCAACAGCGTGTACCGGGGCACGGGAGTGCCGGCGGGGAAGAAAGCGCTGCATTATACTTTCATCTATCGCCATGCGGAGAAGACACTTACGGACGATGAGGTGAACAAGGCCCAGGAGAAGATCAGCCAGGAGCTCGCCAAGGATTCGGGAATCGTCTTTAAGTGAGTGACAGGGCCCTTCGGGGAGTTTAGTTTTTTAGCCGGGGAGCCCTGCTCCTCCCGGGTCGGGGGCCAAGCACCATGGCCCGCCCAGGACAGTACAACAGGAGAGACAATGGACTTCAGTCAATTCGACGCCCTCGCTACCAAGGTAGAGCATGCCGTTTCCACCATCGACGGCTTGAAGAAGGAGCGCGAGCATCTCCAGTCGGAATTGCACAAGACCCTCGAGCACGCCGACAACCTCGAAAAGCTCCTGGCGGAGAAAGACGAGGAGCTGAACGGATTGCGAAGCGAAATCAACAGCAAATCCGATAACATCAATCTGGTGGGCGAACGGATCCGGGATTTGGTCGGCCGTCTGGATACGGCTCTGGCCTGATATTAGGCCAAATTCAGGCCGAATTCCAGCCGATTTCGGGAGGATTCCGGCCGCATGCGATCGGAAGTCCCCAGGCAATCCTGCTCGGGCGTCTCCAGGAGCCTGAAGTGTCGGAGAGATACGCTGGCGCGCCCGGCCGGCCTGATGTTATATTACGAAAGCCCTCCCATCGCTGATGGAAGGGTCGCGGAGGCCGCACAGTCCCATGACATCGATGGAACAATCACATAAGGTCAATATCTGCGGCGAAACCTTCCAGGTCAAGTCCGATCAGAGTCTCCAGACCATTGAACGCGTGGCCGGATATTTGGATTTTAAAATCAGGGAAATGGGCAAGGGCGGTATCAACGTGGACAAGTTCCGCGTCACCGTGCTGGCTGCCTTGAATCTGGCCGGGGAGCTGTTCGAGCTCCGGGCCAAGGTTGAGGAAAACGATAAGCACCAGAGTCAACTTCAGGAAAAAGCGCGTTCCTTGAACGCCAGTCTGGACCGGGCTCTCGACCCGGCCTAGGAAAGGAAAAGAACTCCGTCGCACGCTTCATGCGTCTCGGCCTTACAAACCTAGATCAACAAAACTTCATTTCCGGACTGCAAGCGCATGCCCCCAAACCCCGGCCCCAGGCCGGAGCGGGAGGGGAAGCGCGAACTGGACGGGGTGGGTTAATCCTTTGATCACAAGGTCCGAGAAGAATGAGCCATAAGTCGACGGAGTTTCTATTCTGAACGCAGGGTCCCCTTAGTCATTTAGTCTGTTGCATTTTGGTTGGGCCGGACTACAACCACCCTTCTTCGACCAATTTCTATTTTCCCTCCCATGGCAATCCTTCTCGACGGCAAAAAGACCGCAGAAAACATCCGCTTCGATCTCAAGGCCCGCGTGGAACAATTGGTCGCGCACGGCATCCGTCCGGGTTTGTCGGTCACCTTGGTGGGCGAGGACCCGGCCTCCAAGTCCTATGTCGGCGCCAAGGATGCAGCGGCCAAGGAAGTTGGCATCCAGGCTTGGACCCATCGGCTTCCGGCCACCATTTCCGAAAAGGACCTGGCCAATCATTTGATCCGGCAGAACAACGATCCCTCCGTGCACGGCATACTGTTGCAGTTGCCCTTGCCCGCGCATCTTCCGTCCGACAAGCTCCTGAACCTCATCTCCGCCGACAAGGACGTGGACGGCTTCCATCCCATCAGCCTGGGCAATCTCATGCTCGGCCGCCAAGGCTTCAAGCCTTGCACTCCATGGGGAGTACAGGTATTGCTCAAGGCATACAACCTTTCACCGGCGGGCAAGCATGTCGTGGTCGTGGGACGCTCCAATATCGTCGGCAAGCCCATCGCCAACATCCTGATCCAGAAGGAGGCGTTCGCCAACGCCACGGTGACCGTTTGCCATACCGGCACTCCCGATATCGCCTACCATACCCGCCAGGCCGACTTCATCATCGCCGCCGTGGGCAAGGCCGAAGTCATCACCGGCGACATGGTCAAGGTCGGCTGCGTGGTCGTGGATGTGGGAGTCAACCGGGTGAAGAGCGAGACGGCCAAGTCCGGCTACAAGCTCGTCGGCGACGTCCACTTTGAGTCCGTGTCGAAGGTGGCCAGTTACATATCGCCCGTGCCCGGGGGAGTGGGACCTATGACCATTGCGATGCTGCTGACCAATACCGTCCAGGCAGCCGAGGCCGCCGAGAGAGCGGAGACGGCTGACGAAGTGGCTGCGCGCGCGTAGTCCCGAAGACGGTAGAGTTACTAATTCCGGTGTGCCAGGGCTTTTGGGTGGCAACCGCATGGGATTTCCTTCCTCTTTTCAGACAACTGGCGGGGCCTCTCTAATCAGAAAACCCTGAGAAAACCGGGCTTTTTTTGTATCTTTCCAGGGGCCTTTTTAAGGCTTTCGTATACTATTCCGGTACCCTTTAGGGACCGATTGGGTACCAATTGGTCAGCCAATCGTTCGCGATAGGTTCCGCAGGCGGTCCAAGGAAGCATGTCAGCCCCAAAAAACCAAACCACGGTCACGGTAGAGAATTACCTCAAGCAAGCCACCGTGCGTGTCAACGCCGCCTTGGAAAAGTACCTTCCCGCCGAAAGCGAAGCTCCGGCCGACCTGCATAAGGCGGTCCGGTATTCGACCTTCGCCGGCGGAAAACGCCTGCGTCCCGCCCTGGCCCTGGCTTCCTTTGAGGCCTGCCATGGGGAAGGGGAATCCGTCCTGCTGGCCGCCTGCGCCCTGGAGATGACGCATACCTTTTCACTCATTCATGACGACCTGCCCTGCATGGACGACGATGATTTCCGCCGCGGCCGCCCGACCAACCACAAGGTGTTCGGCGAAGCCATCGCAATCCTGGCGGGCGACTCCCTGCTCGTGTACGCCTTCGAACTTTTGGCCAAAACCGGCCGCTCCGAATGCATCGTCACTTTGGCCCGGGCGCTCGGCACCAAGGGCATGCTCGGCGGCCAGGTGGTCGACATCCAAAGCGAAGGCAAGCCCGTCGGTCTCGACACCGTCAATTACATCCACAACCACAAGACCGCCGCTCTCATCGAGGCTTCCCTGGTCCTGGGCGCGCAGCTCGCGGGCGCCGACGACGAAGTGATCGCCGGGCTCGGCGCCTTCGGCAACAAGATAGGCCTCGCCTTCCAGATCGTCGACGACGTGCTCGATCTGGAGCAGACCACCGAGGCCCTGGGCAAGGACGCGGGTTCCGACCTGGCCAAGGGTAAGGCCACCTATCCCGCCGTGGTAGGCATCGCGGCCTCCAAGGATATGGCCCGCCAATTGATCGAGGAAGCCAAGTCGGAGCTCCGCAAATTACCCATCCAAAGCGGCATTCTGGAAGTCATCGCCGATTATATCATCACCCGGGTGCACTGAGCGCTTGGCAACAACGTCCAACGACCCACGATTCACCTCCTAGAGGCCTACCGATAATGCTGGAAAACATCCATTCGCCCGCCGACCTGCGCGGAATGTCCATCGAACAACTGAAGCAGCTCGCCTCCGAGATCCGCGAGACCATCGTCAAGCAGGTGGCGAACAAGGGCGGGCATCTCGCCTCCAGCCTCGGAACCGTGGAATTGACCCTGGCCCTGCATAAGGTTTACAACACCCCCAAGGACAAAATCGTCTGGGACACGGGCCATCAGGCTTATCCTCACAAGCTGGTCACCGGCCGTTACAAGGAATTCCACACCCTCAAGCAGTTCGGCGGCCTTTCCGGCTTCCTCAAGCGCGAAGAGAGCGAATACGACACCTTCGGCGCGGGCCACGCGTCCACGTCCCTGTCGGCGGCGCTGGGCATGGCGGCTGCGCGCACCCAGCTGGGACAGGACTTCGACGTGGTGGCAGTGATCGGCGACGGCGCCATGACCGGGGGCATGGTTTATGAGGCGTTGAACAACGCGGGCGAGATCGAGGAGAAGATCACCTTCATCCTCAACGACAACAAGATGTCGATCGCCAAGAACCTGGGCGGCATCTCCAAATACCTGAACCGTATCATATCCAACCCCACCTATAACAAGCTCAAGGACGAGGTCTGGGATCTGACCGGCCGCCTGCCGCGCGGCAAGGATCTGCAGAAACTGGCCAGCAAGGTGGACGAGGGTCTGAAGAAGATCTTCCTGCCCGGCGGCTTCTTCGAGGATCTCGGCATCCGCTATTTCGGCCCCGTGGACGGCCACAATCTGGAAGAAGTGATCGAAATCCTCGAGGCCGTGAAGAAGCGACCGGGACCGAACCTGATCCACCTCGTGACCACCAAAGGTTTCGGCTGGGACAAGTCGGAAGCGGACGCCATCAAATGGCATGCGTCGAACCCGTTCGACATCGAGTCCGGCAAGCCCAAGGCCGCGCCCGCCAAGACTCCGGGCCTGACCCAGGTGTTCGGCGACGCCCTATTGGAAATCGCGAAACAGGACAAGCGCGTGGTGGCAATCACCGGAGCCATGCCCGAAGGCTGCGGCGTCAACATTATGGCCAAGGAGCTGCCCGGTCGCGTATACGACGTAGGCATCGCCGAACAGTACGCCGTGACCTTCGCCGCCGGCATGGCCTGCGAGGGCATGAAGCCCGTGGTCGCCATCTATTCCACCTTCCTGCAGCGCGCCATCGACCAGATAGTCCATGACGTCGCGATCCAGGAACTCAACGTGATCTTCGCCATCGACCGCGCCGGCCTGGTGGGCCTTGACGGCCCGACCCATCACGGCGCGATGGACCTGAGCTACCTCACCATGATCCCGGGCATGGTGATCATGGCCCCTTCCGACGAGAAGGAACTGCGCAACATGCTTTACACCTCCATCAAGGCCGACAATCTCGGCCCCGTGGCGGTCCGCTATCCGCGCGGCAGCGCCTACGCACCCGACGAAAAGCTCCCGTTCCAGCTGGTTCCCATCGGATTGCCCCATATCGTGCAGGAAGGCGAGGATCTGTTGATACTGGCCGTCGGCAACATGGTGCTGCAGGCCAAAAAGGCAGCGGAACTGTTGGCCAAGGACGGGATCCGTCCCACCATCGTCGACGCGCGCTTCGTCAAGCCGCTGGATCAGAAGGCCTACTCCGATTTGTTCGGCCGCCATCGCGCGGTGCTGACGGTCGAGGACAACGTGATCCACGGAGGCTACGGCCAATCCATCTCCCTGCTCCTCTCGGACCTGGGACGCTTTGACGTTACGCTGAAGCATATCAGCCTGCCCGACGAATTCGTCACCCACGGGGAGATCCCCGTGTTGCACAAGATCCTGGGCATGGACGCCGAGGGCATCCAGAAGAAGGCCTTGGAACTCATGAACCAGCTCAATCTCAATCCGAAGTCTCGGTAACCGGAATGTCCATGGAACCGAAGAAACCGGGCGACTCCGAAGAGCGCCGTAACAGCCATTCCGGCGGCGACGACAACGACGGCGATTTCGATCTGTCGGGTTTCGCGTCCGACGACGCGTCCTCCGCGCCCAAGGCGGAAAAGCCCATCAAGCAGGTTTATGAAGAACCGCCCCGCGGCAAAAAAGTGGTCGGCAAGGCGCCGCGCTTCCAATCGCGCAATACCCTTCCCGGCGGCGATCGTCCTCCGCGCGACGGCGGCAAAGCTTCCGAAGGTCCGGCCGGACAAAGTCCGGGAGCGGGCAAGCCCGGCTATCCGCCCCGCAAGGGACCCGCGGGACCGCGCGGAGGCTGGGAAAAGCTTCCGCAGCGTGAACATTTCCGCGGCAAGGATCAGGGGTACGTGCCCCGCGGCCCCAGGGCCGCCACGGGACCGCGCTCGGACCGCGGTGGTCCGGTAGGTAAAGGCTCGGCAGGCGGACGCAATGACGGTCCAGCCGGTGCGGGCGGACGATACGGTGACCGCGGCGATTCACGCGACTCCCGTGACCCCACGCGCGGACCAAGGGATTTCAACGCCCCCCGCACTCCGGCCGGACAGGGATACGTCGCGCCGCGCAGCTTTCCTCCGCGCAACCACACGCCGCGCGAAATCGAACGCGTAGCGGGCGCGCACAAGCCCGTCTCGGCCGAGATCAAGCCCTTCCTTCCGCTCAAGACCGACAAGGGCCGTTGGAAGGAAAGCCAATTTTTCCTGGAAGGCGCCAAGAACATCGCCGACGCGCTGAGCGTTTCGCCCGCCATCATCCAGACGGTGTTCCTGGCCCCGGAATTCGACGACAAGGATCTCCTGACGGTCCTCAAGAAGAACCGCATCCAGGTCATCCCCGTGACCATGGAGGATATCAAGAACCTGGCCGACACCGAGACGCCCCAGGGCATCCTCGCCGTGGCCAATTTCGCGACCCTGCGTCCCGACTACGCCCTCGCGCGTTACGTGACCCTGCTGGACGCGGTCCAGGATCCCGGCAACGTAGGCGCCATCCTGCGCACCTCGCTCGCCCTGGGCATGGACGCGGTGGTGTTCGGCAAGGGCACCTGCGATCCGTACAACCCCAAGGTGGTCCGCTCTTCGGCATCAGCCCTGCTGCGCATGCCGTTCGAGACCGGCGAAGACCTGGGCGCGAAGATGGAGTTCCTCCGCCTCAAGGGCTTCTCCATCGTTGCGACCTCGTCGCATGCGCCCATCACCCTGGACAAGGCCAAGCTGCGCAAGAAGGTGGCCCTGATCATGGGCAACGAAGGCGCGGGCACGGGCGCAACCTACCTGGACATGGCGGACGCGGTGGTGAAGATTCCGCTGAAGAACAAGGTGGAGTCGCTTAATGTCGGGGTCGCGCACGGCATCCTCTCCTACCAGCTGATCCACGGCCGGACCTGATCCCGGGACCGTCCGCGGATGGGAAAATCCAGGCTACCCTTCAGGTTTTTTTTAAAGCCTTCCTATAATTCCCCGGTCATCCTCACCTTCGCGCTTGCCGCGTGCGTGATCATGGCCGCCGACGGGCTTTCCGGGGGACGGCTCACGCCGCGCCTCTTCGCCACCTATCCCGGCTTCGAGTTCGCTTCCCCCGCGTTCTATTTCCGTCTGTTTTCCCATGTCCTGGGGCACAAGAACTGGGCCCATCTCACCGCCAACTTTTCCGTCATCCTCCTCGTCGGCCCCATGGTCGAGGAGAAGTACCGGTCCATGCCGCTCCTCAAGATGATGCTGGTCACCGCTTTGGTTACGGGTTTGCTCAACGCCGCCTTCTTCACCACCGGCCTCTTGGGAGCGAGCGGCCTGGCCTTCATGCTCATCCTGCTGGCGTCCTTCACCAACCACAAGGAGGGGGAACTGCCCCTGACCTTCGTGCTGGTCGTGATCCTGTTTCTGGCCAAAGAAGCGGTGCAGGCATTCACCCAGGATGACATTTCGCAATTCGCGCACATTATCGGGGGCGTGTGCGGAAGCCTGTTCGGTTTCCTCCGGGGAAGCCGCCGGACTGTAAAATAGCGGTTGCATAGGCCGCGGACCAACGGGATTACGGGGAATTAGCGGTAATCGGGAGTTCCTGGAATCTTGGTCCGGAGTTGGTAGATTGCCTCCAGGAGAAGCGGAATATGACAGAGAAACACAAGGTGGCGGTATTGGGCGCATCGGACAAGGCTGACCGATACAGCAACCTGCTTATCAAGCGTCTGCGCAGACGCGGCCACGAGGTTTTCCCCGTGAATCCCGCCTTGGCCTCCATCGACGGCCTGCCCGTGTTCGCCATCCTGCGCGACCTCCCGGTCGGCATCGATGTGCTATCGATCTACATGAACGCCGCGCGTAGCGGCGCGTTGGCGGACGCGATTCTGGAATGTGGTATTCCGCGCGTGATATTCAACCCCGGGGCCGAAAACGAGGCCCTGGCCGAACGGCTTCGCGCCCAAGGCGTCGATGTCGAAGAAGCCTGTTCACTGGTGCTTTCCGACCTTGGCCAACTCTAGCCTGCCCCCGACCCGCTCGCACGGCCTCGGCGACGTAGTCCTAAGCCCGCCACCAGGCGAAACCCGTTCCGGGTCCCAACTTATCTAGATTTCAGGCTTTCAGACGCAAGCGGAATCCCCGTGGAAAACGGGAAACGGGCCCGGGGAGATGATCGTTGGAGTGGTTGTCTGACATCGATCGAGCGGACAAGCTGGTTCCCGATCTGGTCCTCTACATTTTCAGCATCGCCGCTTTCGCCATGATGCCGGCCCACTTTGGACGCAAGGTGTGGACCCTGGTCGGCTGGTTTCTGTTTCTCAATCTCGCGTTCCTGCTGGAGTTCTGGGACTTCCTGCATTGGCAGGGGCCCGCCCTCTTCATCGTGCTGGGGCAATTGCCATGGGTTTTATTCGTCCTGGACATCCTTTTCAAGGGGAAGCTCAGCCCGAAGGTGGCTGCGGTCCCGATGCGGGAAATCCTGCAATGGCAGATCACGCGCATCATGGGATTGCATTTCATCCTAGCCATCTACGGCGGCTACGCTCCGGAGGAGTTTGCCTTGCAGGTGGGATTCAGCGAAGTCGTGACGGGTTTGGGAGCCCTGGCGCTGTGGATCTGGTATCGTCCGGAAAAGGGCTGGTACCGTACCCTGCTGATTTTCTGGAACACTTACGGACTCACCTCGGTGCTCTCCGCCGAGGTCAAGGTCTTCCTGTCCAATCCCCATTTGCCCTTCTCCCATTACTCGCGGGAGATATTCCAATACGTGACATCGTATCCGCAGAACTGGTCTTACTGCTTCTGGTTCCCGGTCGCGATCGGCATGCACGCCGCCGTTTTCTTCAAGTTGTACCAAGCCCGCGGCGCAAAAACCGCATGATCCGGAGGTTGATATGAAGGTTTCCAGCGCCAAACGACTCCTGCCCCTGGCCCTATGCGCCGTGCTGCTGACCCGTTGCTCCTGCGATTTCTTCGGGACCACGGGCGCGCTGCTCATCTCCGAGGATGACGAAGCGAAACTGGGTCTGGAATTCAACCAGCAGCTCCATGATTCCACCGCGGCCTACCCAATCTACAAGGCCGTAACCCCGGAACAGGTAGCATTCGATGCCTATGTGAAAGGCCTGGCCAAGGAGATTCTCGCCAATGTGCCGGCGAAGGAAAAGCCTGGCTACGATTTCACCTTCACCATCATCGACCAGGATATCGAGAACGCTTTCGCGGTGCCGGGCGGTTACGTGTACATCTACACAGGCATCATCAAAAAAATGAAGAACGAAGCGGAGCTGACCGGCGTGCTCGGACATGAGATCGCCCACGTGACCCAGCACCATTACCGCGACGCCATGGCCAAGCAGGCCGGGTTGTCCCTGATCCTGCAGGCCTTGCTCGGAAACAACGCAGGCCAGCTCACCCAACTGATCGCTGGCAATTTCGCTGGCCTGGTGTCGATGAGGGTCTCCCAGGGCAACGAATCCGAAGCCGATTTCTACGGCACCAAATACACCGCCGCCGTGAGGCGCAATCCCCTCGGCATAGCAACCTTCTTCGCACGATTCCCCGACGGCGGCGGCCCCCTCGCCTGGCTTTCGACTCATCCCGCTCCCAAGACGCGCGTAGCCGATGTCACGGAGGAGGTGAACGGATCCGCGAACCTCAAGGAATTGGCGGCGGATACCACGCTCAACTATACTGCCAAGTTCGAGGCCAACACCAAGGCCATTGCAAAATAGGCGAGGGTCGGCGGACGCATGCACAAGCCCGACTTCATCTTCCTCGATTTCGACGGAGTCATCATGGACTCCATGGCGCTGAAACTGGATTCCTATTGCCATGCCTTCGCAGGCATGGGATTCGATCGCGAGGCCATCCGGGCGTTGCAACTCGCTTCCGCGGGGCTGTCGCGCCAGAAAACCATCCCCCTGATGTACGAATCGCTTTCCGGGCAGCCGATGCCGGACGGCGTCTATCGAGAAGCCCTCGCGCGTTTTACCGATCATGATGACGCCAGCCGATCGAGCATGGTCCTGATGCCCGGGGCCGAAGCGTTTCTGACCGCGGCGCGGCGGGAGGGAGTGTGGCTGGCCATCGTCACCGGCACTCCCCAGGAGGTCATCGAAAAGACCGTGTCCCATTTCGATATCGGGCGATTCTTCGTCCGCGTGTGCGGCAGTCCGGGCGGGAAAGCGGAGCATCTCGGTCGCATGCTCAGGGAATTCGGCCTTTCCGCCGAACGTTGCCTGTATGTCGGAGATGCCATCAAGGATCAGGAGGCCGCTGCGGCGGTGGGCATGCCATTTGTGGGCGTGAACACCGATTTCGCCGTCTTCCGGGCCGGAGACCTGGCCTTACTGGTGCCTGATCTGGGACATTTGATTCCCGCATTGCAGTCCTAGCGCGCCTCCCTCCAGGAAGCTATTTTCGATCCATTGCGGCCAGGCTCCGGGCCGGTACGAAAGGCTTTCCCATGTCCAAGCAAATCCGTTCTCAGCAATCCGCGTCGTGTACCGGATCCGGTTTTCCCGGGAAATCACCGGCCTCTGCTGCTCCTCGTTCTCCCCGAAATGCTCCCCGAAATGCTCCCCGGTTCGCAGTGGCATTTTTCTCCCTGGCCATGTTCATCGGGTGCGCCGGATTCTTCAACGGCGCGGGGGAGATGCTGGTATCCGATTCGGATGAAGCCAAGCTCGGCGCCCAGTTCAACCAGACCCTCTTGACCAACGACACCGCCAAGCGGGAGATGCCCCTGTATGTGCCCAAGAACCAGGCCCAGGTGGATTTGCAGAACTACATCGTGGGTCTGGCCCAGGAAATCGTGGCCTCGCTGCCGAGCGAGAAGCCCTCGTACAACTTCACCTATACCTTGATCGACAAGGACGTGGAGAACGCCTTCGCGGTGCCGGGCGGATATGTGTACATCTACACCGGAATCCTCAAGAAGATGCAAGACGAAGCGGAACTGGTGGGCGTGCTCGGGCATGAGATTACGCATGTAACGCATCACCATTACCGTCGGCAGCTGGCCAAGAACGCGGCCTTGACGATCGCGTTACAGACCGCGCTGGTGGCCGCCAATGCCGGCCAAGGATCGCAAATGGCCGCGGGTGCGGCGATGCAATTGGCGAGCATGAAGTTCACCCGTTCCGACGAGAGCGACGCGGACGAAGGCGGGACTCTGATTCTGGGGCGCACTTCCCGCAATCCCCTGGGCATCGCCAAATACTTCTCCCGCGCCCCCGGCATGGGGGTTCCCGAATGGCTTTCCGATCATCCGGGCAACGGCAACCGCGTCAAGGCCGTCACCAAGATCGTGAACGGCGACGCCCGGCTCAAGGGCTTGGCTGCGGATGCGTCCCGTACGGATTTCCGCGACCGTTACCAGCAGCACATTCGCGCGCTGTAAAGTGCGTTATTTTGCGCGATAGGCAGGAAATACCAGCATGCAGAGGATTTGAACCAATTGCTGGCCGGGCTGACAAAGCGTTTGGGAGATTGAACACACCCGATTCGGCCAAACCTGTTGTTGGGATGGCCGGAGGCGCGGCTCTCATTCGGCCTTGACGGAATCCTCTTCGGCGTATCTGCCGAACTCGTAATTGAGGGTGCGTCGCGCCGGCCGGAAGCCCGCTTCCCGGATGAACTTCCTGGCGGCCCCAAGGGTTTTCAGGCCGGATGAGCGCAGGACGTTTTCCTCGATCACGATGCTGTTGATATCGTTGGCGCCCGCGTACAGCGCGAGTTCGCCGAGATCCTTGCCCATCCCCAGCACGCTGACCTCGATGTTGGGGATGTTGTCGAAGAAAAGCCGGGACACCGCGATCAAGCGCAGGTATTCCCAACCGATTACGTGGCGCACGGTGAATTTCTTGGTTTGCGGCTGGAACGTCCAGGGGATGAAGGCCAGGAAACCGCCGGTACGGTCCTGCTGGTCGCGGATCAGGGACAGGTGTTCGACCACGTCTTCCTGCGTCTCCACCGAACCGAACACGATATTGCTGGAACCGGGCAGGCCGAGTTTATGGCATTCGCCCATCACGCGGCACCAGTCCTCGCCGCTGAGCTTCTTCGGAGAGAGGATCTGGCGCATGCGATCGGTGAGCACTTCCGCGCCGGCGCCGGGTACCGATCCGAGCCCCGCGGCCTTGAGGAGCGTCAGCAATTCGGGCAGGGGCATGCCCTCCTTGCGGGCCAGCCGCAGCAGTTCGATGGGGGAGAAACCGCGTACGTGGACCCGGTACTTTTCCGAAAGCATGCGTAAGGCGTCCAGGTAATAAGAGAGCGGCAGCTTGGGATTGACTCCGCCCTGGATGAAGATGTGATCGACCCCGAGGGCCAGCGCCTCTTCGGTCTTGGCCGCGATTTCGGCTAGCGTGAGGGTATAGCCGCGGTCGCTTTCGATCTCGTCCTTGAAGGAGCAGAAGGAACAGTCGACGTCGCAGAAGTTGGTGTAGTTGATCACGCGGTAGGCGGTATAACTCACCACTTCCGGATCGTGCATACGCAGGCGGCGCTGGTGACCGGCGGCCACGATCGACGTCCAATCCGG
>JBDSIO010000423.1:0-5561 GCA_039917895.1 Fibrobacteria bacterium
GGTTCCCGCAAGGGCGAGATCATGGACTACTCCCTGGTGCTGGCTTCGCAAGGCATCCGGCATTGGATGGAGTTCGACGGCGCGGAATGGCGCATCACCACGGATGAACGTGAAGCCCGCCTCGGCCAGGACATTTTGGAACTATATCGCAATGAGAACCGCGGTTTCGCGGATCCGCTACCGGAGAAACGCGATCTCGACCTGCTCCTCTCCCCCTTGCTGTTCCTGGCCGTGCCGGTCGCCTGCTATTTTCTGGTCGAACTCAGCCCTTGGGCCAATTGGTGGTATTCCCGGGGCGGCGCGGACGCCGCGTTGATTCTCGAAGGCCAATGGTGGCGCTGCGTTACCGCCGCCACCCTGCATGCCGACGAAGGCCACTTCCTAAGCAACCTCGTTTCGGGGTATTTCATCCTCAATCTGCTGCTGCACCGCATGGGCGTCGGCACCACGATGATCCTGGCGACCATCGGAGCCGCGGGGGCTAATGCGATCACGGCGCTGGCTTCGGGCCCCCGTCACATATCCATCGGATTCTCATCCGTGGTCTTCTGCGCCTTGGGCTTGCTGGCCGCGGTGGAAACATTGAATCTTCCGAGGCGCGGGGCAAAGCCTGCAGGGCCGGGCATCGCGGGTTTGCGGCGGCTCACGCCTTTGATTTCCGCCTTCTTCGTGGCGGTACTAGTGGGACTGGGCGAGAATGCCGACGTAAAGGCGCATTTTTATGGATTCGGGTTCGGGGCCGCGCTGGGATTGGCCTCCCATTTTCAGCCCAAGGAATGGTCAAGGCCGGCTTGGCAAGCGGCCATGGTGCTCGCCGCATACGGCGGCTATACCATGGCCTGGGTGCTGGCCTTACGAACCTGAAAGGAGGCCGAATCTGAATCTATTTGCGACGATGGGTCGACTTGCGTTTACAGAAGGATGCGTTTAACCGATTGTATTCCGCCCACGCGGATCTTCAGCAAATAGACGCCTGAACGGACACCGGAAGCGTCCACTCGGAACATGCCGCCGGCTGGGCGCGCATTCCAATGACCGGCGCGTTTACCTGACAAATCGTACAATTCCAATTCCGCGGAAAGGTTGCCGTTCATTCCCGGTATCCTGATGATCAAGCCGCCGTGCGAGAGTTCGATTCGCCAGGAATCCGGATTGCCGAGGCCGGGGATTCTGGAGGGAACGACGATGGCGGAAGCCCGGTAGTCCCCGTCGTAATTCGGGATCACGTCCTGCAAACGGACATTGGCTATGCGCGGCACGCCCGAGTCGCTATATCCGCTCCCCAAGGAATCCTTTTGCAGGGAAAGCAGGCTCGCCCAACGGTCCACGAATCCGTAAACGGGACCGAGCGGCAATTCCTTCTTATCCGAAAATGCGGACCCGGATCCGGCCCAGAGCACCGCCACGGCGGTATCATTGGCATCATCGATCTGAACCGGCTTCGTCATCGTCGCACCAATCGCCTTGCCCTTCTCATCGTAGGCCTCCCACCCCAGGGAATCCTTCCAAACCGCATCCGACTTGCCGTGGAAGATCAGGTTGTCGCAGGCATATGCCAAGCCTCCCTGGCAGGAAATCCCGAAATCGTATGACTGCTTGGAGTTGCGGACTACCACGTTCAGGTTCAAACGGGCATGGCCGGGAAATTCCCCCCATGCCGTGCTGATCGTGGAACCTTTATAGGCGTGATCACGCGCGGCTTTTTGGGCTGCGAAGCCGGTTTGATTGAGGGACCAGGCGGTTTGCGAACCGATGGAAACCGGTTCATCCTGGAACAGACTGTCGAAGGTGGCGTTCAAATCGGTCTCGGCGGATTCATAATCCGTTCCCGCGGTCAGGATGATCAAATGCCGGATGGTTCCTGTTTCGGAGGAATACAGCGTCTTCACCAAGCGCAGGTCCGAGACGAACCGGGATTTACTCGCCACGATCGCATCGGCAATCTTGCCGGGTTTGCTTCCTTTTATGGGCCGCAAGCTTTGGGCGAATTGGTAGGGGTAGGATCCCGAGACGCTCCGGAGGTAATCAACAGCCGCCGTATACTCAGGCTGATTGCGGTTAGCGACCTTGAAAGCATGGGGAGCGGCTTTTGCATCATCGTGCAGTAGGCCGATGCGGGTGCCTTCCGCGCCGATATTGTCATACATATTGAGGATGAACGCGGCCTGGTTGGCCGCATCGTATGAGGCTGACGAAGCCTCTTCGCCATAGGGGCCCACCCAGGTCCAATTCGCCGGGTTCTGCCATTTCCACAGCACCACCGCTTCAACGTCCAATTTCAGTCCACGCAATACTTCTTTCGTGACGCCGGCATAAAGGTTGAGGTAGTTTCCCGCCATCTGGCCTTCGGAAAAGGAAGTCCGAACCATCATTTGACGGACCGGGTCGGCTGCAAGCAGGCGGGTACCCGGATTGAAGATCCAGCCCCGGTAGTAGTCGTATACGGCGTTGTCAGCCAGGTCGGAGGCCACCATCAAGCGCGTGCGCGGCAAAGTCATCTGCGTCCGCGCGCCCTGGGAGGTAGCCAGGATAGCGGTCTTCACTTTTCCGGAACCCTGGAAGGTCACGGAAATCTGGGCCGGAGAACCCCTGTAGAGCGGAGCGATGGCCGCGCGCAAGGCCAGTTCAATGCCGTCCGACCCGAGAGTCGGAGGCAATTGATAACGCAGGCGAATGCGCCGCGAATGCCCCGCTGCCACCGGGTAAATCCGGAACCGATAGGTGTCCTTGGCCATCAGCTCCAGCACCAGGGGATCGCGCGGCCGCAACGGCGGCTTGGAATTCCGATCCACGATGGCTTCGTACAAGCTGTCCGCCGTTTGCCGATCCAGCAATTTACCCTGGAGGATTTTGGTTCCGTCCCATAATAGCGCGCCGATCACGGCGCTGCCCGGGGGCAGAGTGAAGATGCCGGTTATTTCCAAGGTCTTCGGATCGGTGGCGGAGCCGGGATCCACGTTGCCTAAAGCCGAAAGTTCGGCATCCTCTTCCACATCCAGATAGGCGGAGTGGATCGACACCTTCAGCGTGCTGCTTTCCAAACCACAGGCGCCTGTCGCATAACCGTTGACTGTCGAATCCGTGTGGGTGGACTGCCAGGTAACTTGCGCCATAGCTCCCCCGGCTAGGAAAACGGTCGCGGCCGCCAGGTACAGGCCCAAGACCCGATTCCGATTGCTTCCGAAAATCTCCGTTGTTCCCATTGCGTTCCTCTTTCCGATGTGTGTACCCATGCCTATGATTTCCGGACGTCTTGACAGGCAAAGCGACCGAACCGAAAAATCCCATGATGGCGCAAGACAAATGTAGCAGGTCATTGACGTCCCCGATACAGAGAATCGTTACATTTCGGACCGAAGTCGCCCGTATCCACGCCGCGTATCCATTATTCGCGCCGAAGTCGCCGAGTACCCATAAAGGGACGGCGGCCCCCCCCAGGGAACCGCCGCACAGGCGACCGGAACGGCGGCTCGACCGCCCCGTCGCCATGTTTACTTGGGTTGAGGGTAGGATTCACGCTCTACTTCAGAGCACAACTCACGCTCTGCTTCAGAGCACAACTTTCTTCACCGCCAGCTTGCCAGCGATGCGGATCCGCACCAGATAAATGCCTGGGCGAACCGCCGCCGAGGAAAGGTTGAGGGCCCCTCCCTCGGAATGCGGCGCCCAGTTCCCGGCGAGTTTCCCCGCCAGGTCATACAATTCCACCACCGCAGTCAGGCCCGATTCCATGCCATCGATGCGGATGACGAATCCGCCCGCCAAGCGTTCCACGCGCCAGGCGGCCGGGTCGGCGAACGCGCCCAGCTTCGCGACCAGAGCCGTCGTGGGCATGTTCCACGGGTTCGGCGGAACCGTGGGATTGCCGGGTATGGGGTTCGCGACCTTGCCTTCTTCATAGTTCGGAATCACGTCCTTGACGTTGAAATTGACTATGCGCGGCACGCCGTTCTCGTTGTAAAAGGCGTATAGGGCAGCGCTTACCGAGTCCTTGGGAAGCGAAAGCAGACTGGCCCATTCATCCACGAAGCCGAACACGGGACCCAGCGGCAGTTCCTTCTTTTCCGAAAAATGCACCCCTGCGGCCCAGAGCACGGCGGCCCCGGTATCGGCAGCGGTTTCGAACACGGTCGACTTGACGCTGGTCCTGGCGAGCAGCTTGCCTGCGGCATCGAAGGCCTCCCATTCCAAGGTGTCATTCCAGGCGGAATCGGACTTGCCCTGGAACACCAGGCTGCCGCAACCCAACGCCAAGCCCCCTTCGCAGACGACCGGCACGTCATAGGAGCGTTTACCGCTGCGCACGACCACGGATAGGCTGGTGGCGCTGCGGATGTTCAGTCCTTTCAGCACTTCCGGCGAAACGGTGGCGAACAGGTTCAGGAAATTCCCGGCCATCTGGCCGTCGGAAAAGCGGGTCTTGTAGGCGGCCTGGCGGAGAGGGGAAACCGGCTGGATACTGAGGCCGGGAACCGAGACGAGGTTCCCCCAGACATCCCATCCGGTTCCGCCATTCCCCACTTCGGCGGCGGTCAACAACCGGGTGCGTGGCAGGAGCATCTCTGCGCGGGTGCCGTTGGCCATCGCGAATATCGCATTGGGAACTCCGCCGCCGTTCTCTATGGTCACGGGCACTTGCAGGGTGGAACCGGCGAACAGCGAGGTCACTGCGGCCTTCAACGGCATCTGCACACCCCCGGCGCCCACTATGGGGGGTAATTGATAGCGCAGGCGCATATGCCGGGTAAAACCCAGGGCCACCGGGTAGATCCGGAATCGATAGGCGCCGGGACCGGTCTTCTCCAGAATCAAGGGATCGCGCGGCCTGATGGGGGGCTTGGAGTTTCGATCCACCAGATCTTCATACAAGCTATCGGCGGCGCCCCGATCCAGCAGTTTGCCCTGCAGGATCGCGGAGCCGTCCCACAACAAGGCGCCGGTGATGGCAGCTCCCGGCGGCAAGGTCATATTACCCACGATTTCCAGGCTTTTGCCGTCATTGCCAACGCTCACCGTGCCGACCGGGCCAATCTCAACATCCTCTTCCATGTCCAGGAATACGGGATTGACGCGCACGCGCACCGATGCGTTGCTTAGCTGGCAGGATCCGGAATTGTAACCCCCGCCTTCATTCTTGGTATGCGTGGTCTGCCACATCACCTGGCTCTGGGCGCAGAGGGCCAACGCGGCCATCAGCATTCCCAGACGTTCCCACCTGATTCCGAAAATGCCTGTCCGCATGCGCTCTCCTTGTATGCGATTAAACTTCACCACCCGTTCCTGCCGGCGGCTGATAAGTCGGAATGCAAATGCCGTGCCGATCGCAATGCCGGCTCGAATACGCTTTACATCGCTGATTCATGGGGATTTAGGGCCCCGAAAGCGTGGGTAACGGGAAAAAGTTGGGCGGCGAGCGATCAACTTTGGCTAGGAGCGCTCAGGTTTTGAGCATCGAATAGGAAAAGTAGGGGGGCCGGGGAGATTGCCGCAATCGGACTCAAGGAGTGCGGCCAGCCTGATTGGGCTCGTCGCCTTTACTCGCCCGTCCTCGCTAATCCAAT
>JBDSIO010000424.1:0-25693 GCA_039917895.1 Fibrobacteria bacterium
AGGAAATCATCCTCTTGCAGGACAAGCTCATCGCGGGCAAGGATGCGAAGCCCGATCCCAAGGCAACGCCCGAGATTCCCCTCACCGCCGAACAGGAAGCCGCCTTGCGCGAGGAACTGGAAGCCAAATGGAAGGCTTTGGAGGAATTCCAGGGGGACGAAGGCATGGTGCATGCCCACGTCTCACCCGAGGTGATCGCCCAGATCATCGGCGAGTGGACCGGCATTCCCGCGGGCAACATGCTCAAGAACGAAGCCCAAGCCCTGCTGGACCTGGAAATGACAATCAACAGCCGTGTGGTTGGTCAGGAGATGGGCGTGGCCGAAATGGCCTCCACCCTGCGCGGCGCCAAACTGGGCCTGGGCAATCCGGAGGCGCCCATGGGAGTCTTCCTGGTGACTGGACCCTCAGGCGTGGGCAAGACCGAAGTCGCGCGCGCGATTTCGGACATCCTCTTCGGAGGCGAGAAGTTCGTGGTCACCATCAACATGAGCGAGTACCAGGACAGCATGTCCGTGACCCAGCTCAAAGGCGCCAGCGCCGGTTATGTAGGCTACGGCGACGGCGGCGTACTGACCGAAGGCGTGCGCAAGCGGCCCTACACCGTGGTCATCCTGGACGAAGTCGAGAAGGCCCATAAGGACGTGCTCAACATGTTCTACCAGGTGTTCGACAAGGGCATGCTGCGCGACGGCGAAGGCCGGGACATCAACTTCCGCAACACCGTGATCATCATGACCTCGAACCTGGGCCTGGACACCATCACCGCCATGCACGCCGTGGGCGAGGCCAAGACCCTGGATGAATACCGCGAGGCCATCCTCGCCGAGCTGACAGCCCATTTCGCCCCCGCCCTGCTGGCGCGCTGCAAAACGGTCCCGTTCCTGCCCCTGGATTCGGAAGTGCTCAAGCGCATCGTCATGCTCAAGCTGATGAAGCTGGGCAAGCGCCTGATGGACAAGCACAGACTGGCCTTCGCGGTGGCGCCGGAAGTGGTCCGCGACATCGTCATGCTCTGCACCACCTCCCAGAGCGGCGCGCGCAACATCGACACCATCATCGACCAGAAGCTGATGCCCCTGATCTCGTCCCAACTGCTGCAGCACATGGCCGACGAAAAGGTATTCACCCATCTGTTCCTGGCCACCGACGACCAGACCGGTTTCGTATGCAGTTTCTCCGTGGGCGAATTCCAGATGCCGGAACGGAGCGAAGATGGCGAATTGGCAAGTTCGGCGGAAGGCGAAGACTCCGGTGAAGATACTTTGGCGTTGGAAGGCGCAAAAGCCGGGGTAGCGGAAGAAGCCTAGCGCTCACGCCGCCGGCGCCTGTGAGCCCCATCACATCCCCAGTCCCTGTTTTTGGCTTTCTTAATAAACGTACGAATATCACCGGCACCCTGTGACCCCGACCACGGTCCTGTGCCCGAGGGAAACCATGGCTTCTGCGGATACTTCGGTTTTCAATCTGACGGTGGGAGCATTCCCCGCCAACACCTTCCGCGTCATCGAGTTCACCGGTCGGGAGGGGATTTCCGAGCTCTTTAGCTTCGCCATCCGGGCCGTGGCCTTCGATGTCGATCTGAAATTCGACGACGGCATCGGCGTGGCCGCTACCCTGACCGTAGGGGGAGCCGAGTTCAAGGTCAACCATTACGGGATCATCACCAGCTTCACCCAGGTTCCGGATAGCGACGGCACCGTGATGCTCAACTCCACCTACGAATTCGTGTTGGAACCGCGCATCAAAATCGCATCCTACCTGATCCAGAGCCGCATCTTCCAGAACAAGACGGTGCTGGAAATCGTCGGGGACGTGCTAGGCGAATATTTCATCAAGGATACTGACTTCAAGATCGATGCCGCCTACGAGGCCAAGGGCCAGGACTACGCCAAACGCGAATTCACGGTCCAATACAACGAATCCGACCTCGACTTCGTCCAGCGGCTTCTGGAAGTGGAAGGGCTCTTCTACTTCTTCAACCATGAAGGCGACCGGGAGGTGATGATCATCTCCAACAAGAAGGGCGCGGTCAAACCGTTGCCCAACTCCCCGACCCTGCCCTTCAAGCCGGAGACGGGATTGCATTTCGAGACTGGAGAATACGTAAACGCCATGCTCAAGAGCATGAAATTCGTCACCGGTCGATCCACCATGAAGGACTACAACTACCGCACCCCCGAGACCAAGGTGGTGGGTTTCTTCGAGATGGAAGGCCCGGGCGAATATTACCACTTCGGCGATCATGTAAAGACCACGGACGAAGCCACCCGCCTCGCGCAAGTGCGCACGGAGATGTTCGCCTGCGAGCGCGAGACATACCGCGGCAGTAGCATCGCGCGCTCGGCGAGGCCCGGATACCGCTTCACCCTGGAGCTGGCGGGAGCGGAAGGCTTCAATGGCGACTACACCCTCACGCGCGTGATACACAAGGGCGATATCAGGTCGGCCAACGCGGACGGCACGGTGGAGCAGGTAAACAGACCCATCCCGCATTACACCAACGAGTTCGAAGCCATTCCGTCCCTGGTCCAGTTCCGGCCCCAACTGGTCACGCCCAAACCCAAGGCTCCGGGCATCCTCACCGCCAAGGTGGACGGCCAGAAGGGTTCGTACGCTTATCTTGACGAAGAAGGCCGTTACCGCATGAAGCTGTTCTTCGACCGTTCCGAGGACGGCGAAGGCAAAGCCAGCAAGGCCATACGCCTGGCGCAACCGTATGCAGGAGCGGGCTACGGCATGCACTTCCCCCTGCATACCGACACGGAGATCGTGGTCGGCTTCGTGGACGGTGATCTCGATCGGCCCATCGGCCTGGGCGCGGTGCCCAATCCGGGCAAAGGCACACCCGTCAAGGCGGGCAACAAGTCCCAGAACATGATGAAGTCCCACTCCGGGAACTCCGTCACCCTTGAGGACAAGGAAGGCAAGACCGGCATCCACATCTCTTCGTCGGGCGGCAATTCGCTTTCCCTGGACGATGCCGCGGGAACCAAGGGTATTTCTCTGGGCACTTCGGGCAAGCACTCCCTCGTCTTGGACGACCCGGGCAAGAAGATCGATCTCCTGACCGCGGGAAAGATCGAACTGAATCTCAGTGACGAGAAGCAGACCGTTACCCTGGACAATCACGGGAACACCCTCACCCTGGTGGAACCGGGCAATCTGGCGACCCTTAAAACCGCAGGGGCATCCGTCTCCCTTGCCATGGACGGCGGCCCCGGCGACATCACGATCACCGCGGTCAATATCATAAAGCTAGTGGTTGGCGGCAGCAGCATCACCATGAATACCAACGGTACCATCGATATCGTGGGAAAGGTGATCAACATCAAGGGCTCGACCAGCGCTCTCGTGGACGGCGGCCCCTCCGCCACGGTAACCGGCACCGACACCAACATCAAGGGAACCGGCTCCCTGAATCTGGCGGGAGGCAGCGTCACCTCCAAAGCGGACGCGGTGAATACGACTAAGGGAGCTATGATTGTGTCGGATGCCGCTTCGGTGAATACGATCAAGGGCGGCTCCGCCGTCATGCTCAACCCCTGATCGGACGTTATGCCTGCCACGACCGAAAAGGCCAAGGCGGAATTCGCCATGCTTCCCGGAAAGGATGGGGACGGGAATCCCGTATTCTCAGTCCTGGCCGTCCGTACCTACGATTTCATAGCCGGCCAACCCTTGGTGCGGGCGGAAAAGGATCGCAAGATCCGGAAGATCGACGAATACTGGGACATGGGGGACGCGCAATCCTCCACGGTGCGTTTCGAATCGGATACGGTGCCGTTCAAAGCGAAGACCGACGTCGTGTTCGTCGGTAAAGCCAAGACCCCCGCGGGCAAGCCCATGCAGCGGATGGATACGGGCATCCAGGTGGAAGGCGTCGGATCCAAGGTCATCCGGATCATCGGGAACCGGAAATGCGTCTTCCAGCCGGGAAGGCCCCCCATCTTCACCGAACCCGAGCCGTTCACGGAAATGGAAATCCGCTACGACTACGCATATGGAGGTGAAGACAAGCTCAGCATACCCGGATTGACGTTCTCCTACCCGCGGAACTTCCGGGGCAAAGGCCTCGCCATCAAGAATATCAAGGACGTGGTCGATGGGTTGGACCTTCCCAACTTGGAGAATCCCATCGACCTGCTTACTCCGGAGCGGCTGATCCTGGAGGCGCCGGACGCATGGCACCGCATGCCCATGCCCCAAGGATTCTGCTGGTTTCCACGCACCTGTTACCCCCGCAGTTTTTTCGCGGGGGTGCTGCCGCCGTACATCGCGCCCGGAACGCTGACCGCCGAGGAGCATTTCGGCATCCTGCCCAAGGACCATGTGGCCTTGGCGAAAAAACTGAAGATGCCTTCCTTTGATCCCCGGTTCAATACCGGTGCATCGCCCGGTATGGGCTTTCCCCTGTTGCGGGGAAACGAGACCATCCGCATGGGCGGGCTGTTCCCGGAGGGTGTCGTGCATTTCATTCTACCGGGCGAGAAACCCTTTCTTTCCATCGATATCGGGAACGGCGAACAAGAGCTGGAACCGGTGCTGCATTCGGTTTGCATCCGAGGCGAAGACCGGCAGGTCGATTTGGTCTGGTGCGGCTACCAGCCCTATCCGGGCGTGGAATGGCTTGCGGAAATGACCAAGCTTGTGGTGAAGGCGGATTGAGTATGCCGGAAGCGATCGACCAGGCGCCGGGAATGCCCGAAGCCCTGAAGGTTCCCGAGGGAAGTGCCCCGGGAGGTCCGGAAAGAAAGGTGCAGAAAGTGCTCCTGCCGGGACAGACGCCGGAGGGAAGCCACATCCTGAGCCTGCTCCTCAAGCGCACATACGCTTTCTCCCACGACAGTCCCTGTAAGCGCGCCAAGGAGGACAAGAAGATTTTCAGCGCCGACGTCTATCATGGGGATCCAATGAATTCGACGGTGCGCTTCGAAACTGATTTCCTCCCCTACAAGCTCCAGACCGACGTGGTTTTCGATGGAAAGGCCCATTCCCTGGGCGCCGTGCCGGTTACGAACCTTAAAGCCGCCCTTTGCGTAGGTACAGCCCGCAAGGAAATCCTGGTGATCGGGGACAGAGCATGCCGTTGGATGGACGGAGGGCGCGTAGCCGCAACCCAGCCTCAGCCGTTCGTCACCATGGACCTACGGTATGAGAACGCCTACGGAGGCGTTGACATCTATTCCGACCTGACGATGCCTTGCGCCTACCCCCGCAACCCTTTGGGTAAAGGCTTCGTGGTAAAACCCACTCCGAAAACCCTGATGGATCTCCCGCTGCCCAATCTGGAGGATCCGCTCAACCGGATCACGGCCGAGAAATTGTGCATTCTGGAAATGAAGCATTGGGAAAAACAGCCGATGCCGGCGGGCCTGTCTTGGTACCCGAAATTCTGGCCGCCTCGGGTTTCCCTGGCCGGAGTCATGCCCGCGGACGTGGCCTTCGAGAAGGAAATGCGCAAGACCTATGCGACCCTGCTCAAGGGGGAGCAGAAGGAATTGTACGAGAAGCATACCATCGGCCCCATGGACTTCCGTTTTTTCAACGGCGCTCCCGCCGGCCAGAGTTTCCCTTACATGTCGGGCACCGAAACCATCCGTCTGGAGAACTTGACTCCGGAGGGAACCACGGAATTCCAATTGCCCGGGGAAAAGCCGGTGGTGCGCATCGATATCGGGATGGGCATGCAAGAACCTCCCGTGTTCCTGCATACCGTGCAAATTCGCGGTGAAGACTCCCAGGTGGACCTGGTGTGGCGTGCCGCCCTGCCATATCCCGGGCTGGATTGGCTTCCCGAAATGCAGAACTTGGTTATTGAAATCCAATGAGCACGCAACGGATGGGGGGATAACATGCCGAATTGGCCGGTCGCGTCCATGGGCACCATGATTGTCGGGTTGGACGTGCACGCTTTGGTCGTGCCTCCCGCTCCGGCCCCGATACCTGTACCGCTTCCCCATGCCGGACCGATTTTCCTGTGGTCCACGCCCACCTTTCCAGCCATCAACGTTTTCGTCAACAGCACGCCCGCTTGCTCGGTGGGGGCTCTGGGCTATTCCGTCCACCCCCCAGTGGGCGTGCCGGTCAACCCTCCCAACACCACCTACTGGACACGTTATCTGACCAACGTGGCCATGGGACTCACCTTGATGGGCCTGACCATCTTCGCCAATATGGCCATCGCCGCCATCGCGTCGCTGCTCCCGAGCAACAAGGCTTCCGAAGCCTTCGTCAAGGACGTGACCGGCATCGATACCTCGGATACCATGGCCTTTCTGAATACGGCCATGGCCAGCTTCGCCGCGCTCACGCAATGGCAGACCTGGGTCAAGCTGCTCATGCCTCCCCTGCCATTTCCGGGTTCCCAGGGATCGGTCGCCGTCGGCAGTCCCACGGTTTCAGTGAACGGCGGAGCCCTTGCGTTCATCGGGCCGCTCCTTGGCACATCTTGCAGCGACATTCCCGTGGTCCCCAACGCCCACGTGCTGGGTTTCACCAACGTCACGGTCGGCGTCAGCTTTTCGGCCATGGTGCGCGCCATCGCGGTCTCGACCGCCCAGGCCGGCGTACAAGCGGGACTGAAGGCGGGAGTGGAAAAAATGACCCAGGGCGGCAAGGGATGCGGATGCAAGTAACGAAGGGGATTGAATCGTGAGCCAGGGAGGCAAAAGCGCGGGCCATCCCGTAAACGTGGCCACGGGAGAAATGTTCGCCAACTATACGGACATCTTCGTCGCGGGGAAATTCCCCCTGAAATGGAAGCGGCATTACAGCACGCAGCTTCTGGAGCGTACCAACGGCCCCTTGGGCCAGGGCTGGACCAGCCCCTACTTCTCGCAACTGACGCGCGTGGGCACGGACTACCTTTTCCGTTCGCCGGACGGGGGCCTCGATACGTTTCCGGATCCCAAGGATTCGGTGGAACGGGGCGCCGTGATCCGGAACTTCGGCACCTTCACTGAGCTTTCCAAGCAGGGGTTTTACCTGCGGATCACCCGCTGGAACGTGGAGACCGGGGAGAACGTCCGCTTCCTTTTCAAATCGGGGCGGAACGGCCAGCCCTGGCCCCTGCTGTTCATGGAATATCCCAACGGCCAAGGCGTGGAGCTGGCCTGGGACGATCGCGGCCTGCTCAAAGGCGTGCGGCAGAAGCTCGAAAAACGGATGCTGACGTTCACGTACACCTCGGACGCGCGCATCGCCACCGTCTCGTTCCAACATCCGGACCTGCGGCAGCAGGTATTGGCCCGCTATGAATACGATCGCAAGGGCCGGCTGGCCACGGCCTACGACGCGTTGGGCCACGCCGATCGGTACGAATACGACGGGGAAGGCCGCATCGTACGGGAAATCGTGAAGGACGGCGGCGTCTTCAGTTTCAAGTACGATCCCAAAGGCAGGTGCGTCCGCACCTCGGGCCTGGACGGCTACGACATGAAGAACCTGCGCTTTCTGGACGCCATCGGGTGGACCGAGGTCACCAACAGTTACGGGCACGTTACCCGCTACCAGTGGTTGGCCACCGGCCAGGTGGTGCTTGAGGTCAAGCCCCAGGGCGGCCAGACCAAGACGGAATTCGACGAACATGGGCGAATCATCGGGACTACCAACCCCTTGGGAGGTGAATGGAAGTTCGCCTTCGACGAAATGGGGAACCGGAACAAGATCGTCGACCCTCTGGGGCGGGAAACCCTGAACTTCTACAACCAGGAGCGCCAGGCGATCAAGCAGGTCACTCCTGCCGGCAACGAATTCGTACGCGAGTACGACGCTTCCGGACGCATGGCCACCGCAACCAATCCCTTGGACGCGAAATGGATTTTCCACTATGACCAGGATGGAAATACCGTAAAGGTGGAAATGGGAACCCGCGCCGTCCAGTGGTTCTACGGCCCCAACGGCGTGCTCCTGACCACCCAGGATCCGGAAGGTCATCGCACCCAATTCAAGATGGATGCCTTCGGAAGGGTCGAGGAATCCATCGGCCCGATGGGAAACGTCAATCGCTTCCGGTACGATCTGCTCGGCCGCAAGGTCGAGGAAGTCCGCCCTGACGGAACCCGGATCACCAATGCGCATGATGCCAAGGGCAATGTGGTCGCCCTTCAGGACGTCAACGGCGCGGCGGTCCGCAACATCTATGGGTTCTGCGGCCGCCTGCTCGCCGTCACGGATCCATTGGGTGGGGTAACGCGCCTCAAATGGGGAACCGAACCATCCATGCTCCTCGCCATTGTTAACCCCAAAGGGGAGGAATACCGCTTCGCCTATGACGCGGACGGCAACCGCATCCTGACCCGGGACTTCGCCGGCATCGAAGAACGGACCAAGTTCAACGCCGCGGGCAACGCCGTGTCCTGCACCTACGCCAACGGCGATGTGATCACCTACCACCGCGATGCGGTCGCCAATCTGGCGGGGATCGAACTGTCGGACGGCTCCAGCGTGTCCTTCACCTACGATGATTCCGACTATCTGCTTGAGGCCGAGAGCCCGGATGCGAAAATAGTCTACACCAAGGACAAGCTCGGCCGACCGTTGAAGGAGGATTTCGGGGACTTCTGGATCGAACGCGGATACAATGCCGATGGCAAGCTCATCCGGACGGCCACCAGCCATGATTTGGAAATCGGATACGCCCTCGACGCCAGGGATTTGCTCAATGAAGTGACCGTAAGCGGCGTGCCCTTCCTTTCGATCACCCGCAACCCGATGGGGGTGGAGGTCCTCCGCACCTTGCCGGGACCGGTCCGCCAAGCGCAGACCGTGGACACCTCCGGCCGCCTTTTCCGCCAAGAGGTGCTCGCTGGAGCGCCCGGGACGGACGGCTCTACCGCTCCCGATCCCTTCATCCTCCGCGAATACGCCTGGAAGGGCGTGGTGGTCACCGGCATCCGGGACAAGGCCTGGGGAACCTCCGCCTTCGTCTATGACGCCGCGGAGCAATTGATTCAGGCCGTCCGCACCGGCGCCCCTACCGGGGATTTCCGTTACGATCCGGCCGGGAACCTGACCGAGTCGCGTCTTGGGGGTATCACGGAAGATACGGAGTACGGCCCCGGTAACGTACTGCTCCGCAAGGGCGGCATGCGCTTCGAGTATGACGCACGGGGCAGGCTGGTCCGGAAATTCCTCCCGCCGGATTTCCCGGGAGGTCCCTCTGCCGGGTGGGAGTTCGTCTGGGATGCGCTGGATCAATTGCGCAGCCTGACCGCTCCCGACGGCTCGAAATGGGAATACAGATACGACGCCCTGGGCCGCCGCATTTCCAAGCGGGGGCGGGACGCGGAAACCGTCTACCGCTGGGACCAGGAAACGGTCATCCATGAAGAGCACAAGGAAAAGCCGGTAACCTCCTGGATCTTCGATTACCATACCTTCAAACCGCTCGGCGCCAGCATCAAGGGACGCCTCTATCCGGTCGTGACGGATCATCTGGGCACGCCCCGGGAAATGCTGGATGGGGACGGGAAAGTCGCCTGGTCCGCCGTATACGGGCCCTGGGGGAACGTGGAAGCCGAAACCGGCGGCGAATTCAAGTGCCCCATCCGGTTCCAGGGCCAGTGGTTCGACGAGGAATCAGGCCTGCACTACAACCGGTGGCGCTACTACGATCCGGCCATGGGGCGTTTCATCACCTCCGATCCCATCGGCATCCGCGGAGGCCTCAACACTTACCGCTACTGTCCCAATCCCATCAATTGGATCGATCCAATGGGGCTCGATTGGAACTACGTCCTCGTGGAAACCCTGCCCGACGGCACGCAAAAGCCGTACTATTCCGGCGTCAGCACCCAGGATCCCAAACAGGTGGAAGCCCGCCATGCCAAAACCCAAGGACTGGACGAGCAACCCCGCTTCAATCCGCAAAACGGCGACTCGCTAGTCCCGATCACGCCCATCGACAAGTCCAAGGACAACCATGAAACCGCCCGCGGCTTGGAGCAGAAGGTCGCGGAGGATATCGGAAGCATCAAAGGCCGCCAAGCGGAGGGCACGCAGGAATCCGCCCGCGGCAACCTCCAGAACCCGGTCAGTCCGGATGCCAAAAATGCCGCAGACCGAAAAAAGGAAGCCGATAAATTCCTGGCGGACCAAGGGAAAACTGTTCAAGACCTCATCGATGAAGGAATAGAGGCGAAGAAGAAAGCCGCGGAAGAGCCGGAAGAGGGGTGCGGCGGATGAGCAGCTTAAAGGAAGCGGAAGAACGCCGGGGAATATTCCGGCGCATGGCCACGATCGATTTAAGGTCAGCCTGGCGTGAAGGGCCAAAACTCAGCTTTACCCTGGATCGCATCCAGAACATAACCGGATGGGATCGTCTCTTCGTTTTCAAAAGGCTGGATCGAATCAGCATGATCGAATCCGGAACGCAGGAGGCGGCGCCCGCCGGGAATCCGATCCCGGTAACGGAATTGTATTTGATGGAGAATACGCTGGCATGCCTGAAAACGGTGCTTGCCATCACCCGGTCAGAGGTAGCGAGCATCCGTCATCTGGAAACGCCGACCATGGACATGGCCATGCTCCGCCATCATCGCGGCCTCCGCGAATTGTACATCTACACGGGACTCGCAATCGGGTTCAAGCACCTGGTAGGGTGCCCGATGGAACGGTTTCATGCGGACAACGTCGCGCTAGACGGAGAATTCCTGGGAGCCTTGGAGTCATGGAAGGCCTCCTTGCATGAACTCTGGCTCGAAAATGAAAAACCCTTCGGACCCGATCAGCTTCCCGACCTGCCCGCCCTGACCAAGCTCAAGATTCCCACCTATCCGGAAACCCTCGCCGCCTGGAAGGTCTGGAGGGCGGCCCATCCCGCCGTGAAAATCGAATTCCAGGGGCCTCCGCAATCGTCGTCCAAGCAACCCTTCGCATCCATCGCCGAGATCCACCGCGACTCGGCCGTAATGAAAGTGTCCAAGGGCAAGAAGGTCGCCTACGAAGTCTGGGGCGACTTCACCGGCAAATCCCCGCTCCCGGGGAACAACCACGACTTGCGCGATTGGCTGGAAAAGCAGGCGGAAAGCTCCAGGAAAAAGATCAAGTGCTTCAGCGAAGCCGACGAGCTGGGCATAAGCGCCGCGAAGCCCGAGGATATCAAGTGGTGCGTCGACGCGTTGCTGGACGGCAAGGCCGGACCGGATGCGAAACCCGCTCCCAAGGGAAAGAAAAAACCGTGAACGCATCTCTTTTCGCCCAGAACAGATTCATCTTCGCGTTCGCGGGATTGATGTTCGCCGCCGTGGCGGCCTATTGGGGCTTTCTGCTGGCCGACAGGTACTTCCTTTCGGAGTCGGAAGCGACCGCGATCGTGACCGGCAAGGAATACCAGCCGTTCACGGAAAAATACCAGGTGCAGAGCATAGGGGGCCGTACCCAGACCGTCAAGATCGCCGTTCCGGAAACCTGGCTGCTGGAATTCGAAACCGCCGGAACCCGCGGCAAAGCCCAGGTGGAGCGGGAAGTGTTCGATGCGGTCCCCGAAGGGACGGCAATGAAGATCCGCTTCAAAAGGCGACGCATCACGGGTAACTTGCAAGTTACGGAAGTCCTCGGCCGGGCTGAAGGGTAGCGTGCCGGGGGTTTGATTTACCTTGACCACAATTCGACCACGCCCCTGGACCCGCGCGTCCTCGAGGCGATGTTGCCCTACCTGAAGGGTCGATTCGGCAATGCCGCAAGCCGGGAGCACGCCTTCGGATGGGACGCCCGGGACGCCGTGGATGACGCCCGATGCCATGTCGCCGCGCTTATCAACGCCAAGCCGAACGAAATCATCTTCACCGCCGGCGCCACCGAGAGCATCCATATCGCCTTGTACGGCCTTTTCTCCTGCTTTCCCCCCCGCATTTCCCCCGCCGTCCCGCCCGCTTCGACTTCCGCGCCTCCGCATAGAGAGGGCATTCTCGCTTCCCCGGTGGAACACCAGGCGGTTCGCGCCGCCTGCGGCCGCCTGGCAAGCCAAGGAACACCGGTGGACATCCTGGGGGTGGACCCGGAAGGCCGCATCGATACGGATGTTCTCGCCGCCGCCCTGCGCACTCGCCCGGCGAAACTCCTCTGCCTCATGGCCGCCAATAATGAGACCGGGGTCCTGTTCCCCATCCGCGAATCCGCCGCTATCGCCCATGCCCGTGGTTGCCTTCTCTTCACCGATGCGGCCCAGGCCCTGGGCAGAACGGTCATCGACGCGGCCGCGGACGGATTCGATCTGGCATGCTTTTCAGCCCACAAGGTCAATGGCCCCAAAGGCATCGGAGCCCTGTTCCTGCGGGACGGCGGCGCGGACCTAAGCCTGGACCCTTTGCTTTCCGCGGGAGGCCAGGAAGGCGGTCTGCGGGGGGGCACGGCCAACGTCGCCGCCATTGTAGGTTTCGGCGAAGCATGCAGACTGGCCCGCGAGGAAATGGCTCGGGACGGGGAGGAACTAAGGGCTTTGCGGGATACGCTGGAAGCGTTGGTGCTGGCGGGAGCGCCGGAAGCCCGCGTTAATGGGGGCGGCGCGGACCGGCTCCCGAACACCTCCAATCTCCTGTTTCCCGGGGTCGACGCGCGCATTCTGATTCGCGACATGGACGATGTCGCGGTCTCTTCCCGTTCTGCGTGCAGCAGCGGCTCTTCCTCTCCCAGCCACGTTCTTAAAGCCATGGCCTTGAGCGACGAGGACGCCTTCGCATCCGTCCGCTTCAGTCTCGGAAAATCCACGGCTTCGGAAGACATCGCGTATGCCGCAGAAAAGGTCGTTGCGTCTTACCGCAAATTGGTTTCCACGGCGCGGAAAGATTAGGGCGGGTCGATGGAAGAAGCCTTGGCATTGACATGGCTGACGCTGGCGGCCCGGATCCGCAACTTCAAGATCGGCGCCTTCGGGACCCTTGGCCTGGCCATCCTGGCCGCCGTTCTGGGAGTCGTAGCGCGTTCGGGTTGGGTCCTCGCGATGCTGCCATCCATCTTTATGTGCGGATACGTGTTCCTGTATCGAGATCATCTCCTGGCTTCGTCCTGGGAGGAGCGCGTACTGGCGATTTGGGGGGAACCGGGATTCAGTATGGGAATCTTCGCCCATGCCGTGGCCAGCCACCCCCACCCATTAAAGAACACCTTGCGGGCTATGGCGGGCACCCTCCCGGAAAACGGGGATTATTCACTGCCGGCTCCGCCCGTCATCCGTATGCATCGCGTATTGTCGGCTCTGCGATGCTCTTTATATGAAATCAGGCTTTACCGGGCGGCGGCCTTGGGCATCTTCCTGGCGTCCCTTCCGATCGCGGGTTGGCTTTCCCTACGGTTGGGAATGCCCCGCGCTTGGTATGCGCTGCCGACCATGGCGCTAATCCCCATGGCGGCCTCGGCGCTATCGCGCCAGGCCTGGTACGTCTGGCTACGCCGGACCGAAGCCTCTCTCGCTTCCACGGAAGAGGCCGCGGCGGATCTTGCCGGCGCAATGGAGGACTTGGATTGGTCCCACATTCCCTCCCGATGGAGGATGAAGTTCACGGTGGCCGTTTTGGGTAGGCAATCCCTGCCGTGCTGACCACCCAATTCGCCCCGGCCCTGCTATGGAGCCGCAAGACAGTCCCGATCCTGTTGGCCGCCTCGGCGGAAGAGGAAGAATCCGGCGAGGAATCCTTAGCCCTAAGGCGCACCAGAGCCGGAGCATCGGAAAAAGTCCGGCGACCCACGCGGGCCGCAAACTCGGATAAAATCCGCCCCCACCTCGTGCAGGCGAAAAGGCGCGATTTAGGACCCGGGCCTTAGGGAGGATTCCCGCCATCTCAATAGAAACCGTAGGGATCGGTACGCAGTGGGTAGGTCTTCCATCCCGAGATGCCGAAGAACAAATTTTCTCCATCAAAACCGGTGCCGGTAAGTTTGCGGATGGCATGGCTTTCGATATGCCATTGGCTGGAGGGCACCTCTTCGAACGGGTAGGCATCGAACTGGGCTTTGGTCATATGGCAGGTTTCCAGGCCGTCCCCACCCGCCTTATACGTTAGAGTGAGGGTGGTGCTATCCGTTGCGTAGCTCCCCTTTTGCCGGGTTACTTGGCAGAGGTTCGCGATTTGGCCGGGGGCATTGCCGTATTCGACGAACTCGAACCGGTTGCCGGCCTGCACCACGAAATACTGGTCATAGTGGTACAAATCATCTGCATCGCTTTGAATGAAATAATGCCCGGGCTTCAATTCGGGCGTCGGCCCTGATCCCAACCCAGGTCCGGGCTCTGACGAAGAGCCGGAATTACATCCCGTGAAGGTCGGCAGGATCGTCACTAACAGCATGGTAGATACGGCAAAAGCCAAGCGGGTTCGGATTATCGAATTCATAGGCCTTCCTGAATGGGAGTGGTGTCAATGCGCGGTAACGCGGTGATAAAGGTAGCAAGTAGTAGCGAATAGCGGTCATGTGAGCGCGCTCACCACTCGGCTGGATTGGGAAATCTATTATTATTCCCAATTACATCCGATGAGCCACCCTAGGCGGCGCCGGATTGGGAAACCACATCTCGAAAGGGAACCATGCCCTCATCGACCAGCCTCAAATTCAGCCTGAAGATCGGGGCCCTGGCCCCGGACAAGTTCCGGGTGCTGGAATTCACCCTCAACGAGGCCGTATCCGAGTGTTTCCATCTCCGGATCCAGGCCGCCAGCGGCGACGGCGAAGTCCCTTACGCGGACATGATCGGCAAGGAGGCGAATCTGATCATCGAGGGCCGGGATTTTCCCATCAAGCACTTCGGCGTGGTCACGGAATTCAACCAGTATCCGGATGCCAGCGAAAACTTCGGCCAAGAGAGCTATCTGTACGACATCGTCATCGAGCCGCATTTCCGCCTGTTGGTCTACAATACCCAGAGCCGAATCTTCCTCAAGAAAAAACTTCCCGACATCCTCAAAGAGGTGTTCAAGGCCAATAACCTGGCCGCGAGCAGCTTCGAAATGAACCTCACGGGAACCCTGCGGGAACGGGAGTACACGGTCCAGTACAACGAAACCGATCTGAACTTCGTATGCCGTCTGTTGGAGGACGAAGGCATCAGTTTCCACTTCGACCATACCGGCGACACCGACAAGCTGATCCTGTCGGATAACCTGGAAGCGGTGAAGCCCATCCCCGAGACCCCGACGGTGGAACTGCTCGGGGACGCGGGTTTGTCCCATCTGGCCACGGCCAACCAATCGGCCGACCATGTCTCCAAGATGCGCAGGAACCAGCGCATGGTGACGGGCACCGTGACCATCAAAGATTTTAACGACCGCACCCCGGAAGTAAAGGTCATCGGTAAGGTCGTCAATCCGGGCCAAGGCGAATACTACGCTTACGGTCCGCAGGCCCTGAATACGGCCGAGGCCGAGCGCATCGCCCAGATCCGCTCCGATATGCACTCCGCCAAAAAGATCCAACTCGAAGGCGAGGGCATCTGCCGGGCCTTCCGCGCGGGCATGCGCTTCGAATTGAAGGCCGCGGGCCACGCCCATTTCGAAGGCAAATTCCTGTTGCTGCGCGTCATCCATCACGGCGACCAACGCGAGGGTTTCGAAACCACCCAGGAGCAGGTGATCTACTCCAATTCGTTCCACTGTATCCCGGCCAACGCCGTTTTCCGTCCCTCCCTGCTAACGCCTAAGCCCCGCATCCACGGCATCCTGTCCGCCAAGGTGGACGGTATGGAAGGCCAGTACGCTTACCTGGACGATGACGGCCGTTACCATGCCAAGCTTCCCTTCGATCTCACGGACGCCAAGGACGGCCAAGCCAGCCTGCCCGTACGCCTCAACCAGCCCTACGGCGGCCCCAACTATGGCATGCATTTTCCGGTGCACAACGGGAACGAAATGGTGCTCGGGTTCGAAGACGGGGATCCGGACCGCCCCATCATGCTCGGCACCGTTCCCAATCCCAGCAACGGATCGCCGGTCAACAAACGCAACGTATCCGAAAGCATCATCCGCACCGCGTCCGGGCACCAGATCCGTCTGGACGACAAGGACGGCAAGACCGTCATCGAGATCCTCACCAAGGGCAAGCACGTCCTCACCCTCAACGACGATCCCGACCACCAGGAAGTGCATCTCAAGACCACGGACGGCAACGAGCTGGTCTTCGACGACAAGCACAAGAACATCCGCATGAGTACGCCCGACGGCGCGCATCTCTTGAAAATGGATTACGACAAGAAGTGCTTCACGGTGGAATCGAAATACGGCCACAAGCTGACCATGGACGACGAATCCAAGCGTTCGACCCTGCAGACCAAGGACGGGCATATCCTGGACTTGAACGACGACAAGCAGCTGATTTCCATCCAGGACGGCAAAGGCAAGCATGTCTTCCAGATCGACGCAGGGTCAGGCGTGGTATCGATCACGACGGCCGGCGACATGGAGTTCCTGGCCAAGGGCGCCTTGAACATCAGCGCCAGGGAAATCACCCTGGAGGCCGAAAAAGGCGCCGTCAACGTGAAGGCCGCCAAAGACCTGGTCCTGGACGGCATGAACGTGAGCGCCAAAGGCAGGCAAAAAGTCACACTGGAAGCGGGACTCGACGCCAGCATCAAGGGTCTCAACCTCAAGATGGAGGGAACCGTGAACGTCGAATCCAAGGCGGGCGTGCAGAACAAGGTCACCGGGGTCATGACCAATGTCGAAGCCCAGGGGATCAATACGGTCAAAGGGGCCATGGTGATGATCAATTGACCAGGACATGGCTTTGCCGACTGGTACCCGGCAACGCGCCCGACGGTTCCCCTATCCTTTCCGTCCTCGGAAAGCGGACCTACCGTTTCGAAAACGGCAAGGCCGTCCGCGTCGAAGAGGACGACCAGATCCCCTTCATCGAGGCGGATGAATATTGGGGGCAGGGCAATCCCGCCACCGATGCGGCCCGCCTGGAATCGGATCTGGTCGCCTACAAGCCCATGACCGACGTCATCCTGATCGGCAAGGCCCATGTTCCCGGGGGCCGCAAAGCCGCCTTCCTCGATATCGGGCTCCAAGTCGGTGAGGCGCGCAAGATCGCGCGCGTCTTCGGCGATCGCAAAGCCTACGTCACGGCCTCGGGCCTGGCCTTCTCCGATCCGCAACCCTTCTCCGAGATGCCCCTGGATCATTCCCGTGCCTACGGGGGCGCGGATACGAAGTCGGACGAGGGGGTAACCTACGTGTATCCCAGGAATCCGGTGGGCAAGGGTTTCCTGGTCAAGGATCATCCCGCCGCGGTCCAGGACCTGGCCCTGCCCAACCTGGAGCACCCTCAGCGCCTGCTCACGCCCCAGACCCTGGCGCTGCGCAGGTTCGAGGCCTGGAAGAACGCGCCCGAACCCTGGGCCTTCGGGTACCAGAACAAGAATTTCCATCCGCGCTACACCCTGTCCGGCCTGGCTCCCGACCAATGGGCCCAGGCGGAATCCGATCGGCAGCGCAGCCTGGCGAAGGCGCCGGAAGTGGGAGCCAAAGGCGCGCCCATCCCGGCCGGCACGCCCCCAATGCTCAATCCGCAATTCTTCAACGGGGCCTCCACGGGGCTGGCCCTTCCCCATTTGCGCGGAGACGAAACCTTCAAGCTGGCCCATCTCGATTCCGCCTTCCCCCAATTCGCCTTCACCCTGCCGGGAACCCGACCCACCGCCTGGCTGGACGTGGGAGAAGGCCCGGAGGACATGGCCATGGCCCTGCACACGGTGGTGATCCACAAGGAGACCAACCAGCTCACTTTGGTCTGGCGCGGTTGCTCCCGCTACGGCGGCATCGACTCGATGAAGGATTTCACCCTGCTGGAATACGGGATCAAGGAGGTCTGAATGGGCAAGCCCGCGGCGCGTCTCGGCGATGTCACCGCCCATGGGGGCACAATCACCCTGGGCAATCCCATGGTCCTGATCGGCAAGATGCCGGCCTCGGCCCTAGGGGACATGCACCTGTGCCCGATGTGCACGCCCGTGGTGCCACCCATTCCCCATGTGGGCGGACCCATCCTGCTGGGCAGCACCGGGGTTTTTATCGGCAAGAAGCCGGCGGCGCGGCTTTCGGATATGGCCCTGTGCGTGGGACCGCCGTCGATGCCGGCCATGGGTTGCATGACCGTGCTCCTGGGCGAGGCCGGGAGCGGAACCCAAGCGGGCGGCGCGGGAACGGCGGCGGCGGCGCTGGCGGCGAAGAAGAAGGGGCCCAAGGCCATTGCGCCGTTCCCCTTGACGGAACCCGGGCCCGCGACCTCGGGGCACTATATAGAATGTGAGTTCGTCGACAGCGCGGGCAAACCCCTGCAAGGCGTGGCCTATCTGCTCACCGATCCGGCCAAGGCCGAGATCGTCGGGGTCAGCGCAACGGACGGCAAGCTATACCATGGCGGATATCCGCAGTCCGGAAGCTATGACCTCCATGTCCCGGAAGTGAAGTCGGCCAAATGGAAGGAGCCAAAGGTCCGCATCGGCGAATCCGCATCTTTCTGCGTGGAAACGGATCTGCCGGACGACGTCACCGAGTTGATGGTTAATATCTTCGAAAACCGGGGAGCCCGTAGGAAGCTCATGACTTCCCTCGTCCTTCCCATTAAGGGAAACAAAGCCGAGGGAACCTGGCGGCCCGGGTATACGGACATCGCTTCTGAATATGAGGAGCTTGATCCCGGATCCGGCCAGCAAATGCCGGAGTTGGCCGGGTATGACTTCGTTTGCGAGGCCATGGGCGTGGTCGCGATATCGGATACCATGCGCTTCGTGGACGATTTGGAATTCGAGCTGCTGGACGAAAAGGGCGAACCTTTGCCCGGGGCGGAATACGAAGTGGCGTTTGCGAGCGGGGAGATCCGGACGGGAAAATTGGATGGGCAAGGCAAGGCCAAGATAGAGGAAGTCGAGCCCGGAGAAGTGGACGTGCGGTTTCCCAAGGTGAGGGAGTAGATGCCGACACTAATGGGATTTTTCGGCGGAAAAGCCAAAACCGGCGCGCCTGCGAAATTCAGCATCGCCTCAGTGCAGATCCTGTTCCAGACGCGGCCCGGGGTCGGGGACGAAAAGGTCATCCGCGATGCGGGCGATGCCACCTTGATTTTCCGATCCGGCGCGACACAGGTGGTGGAATGCCGGAACGGAGTCTACCACTTCGACCTGCAATCCGATTCGGAACCGCTGTTGGAAATCCTGGGATCCCAATTCAACCTGCTGTTCCTGAAAAAAGGCGACCGGGATACCGGCGGGGGCGGGAGCCTGGTGCATTGGCAGGGACCACTTGAGGCCCCGGGGTCCTTGACGGGCGTGCAGCAGCGCTTGCAGCTGCTTGGCTATTACACCGGATGCGTGGATGGGCAGATGGGCCGGAAATCGGAGCGGGCCATCCTGGAGTTCCAGGCGGATGAAGGCGGTTTGGCAATAGATGGCGTGGCCGGTCCCAAGACGCAACAAGCCCTGGACGCCTTTTTCCAGAAGCATGGCTACGATTCGACTGGCAAGCATTACCTAATTCGGCGGTATCTGGCGCGTTTCGAACGCGCCCGCATAGGCGATACCCACGCGTCCTGTCCGCATCCTGATTACCGTGGTGGCGACAATACCGTGGTGTCCTTTGGATATAAGGTTTCGTCCTGGGCGGATCGGGACCGGGATCAGGGAGTGACAGGGAGTGCATTTTACGTGGGGCTGGATTTCGAGGGCGGCCTGGATTTCTCGAACGACACCGTACTGGCGCCCAAGTTCAAGAAGAACCCGAATTTCGGAATAGTGACCCTTGAGCAAACCAATGCAAAGCACCAGGCCGACCATAACTATAACCGGCCCTATGTGCGGATTCAGCCCATGGTGAAGGACGGTGAGGACACTTTGGATATCCATTACGGATCCGAAAAGGGGCCGGTGGTGGCATCGCTGGAGGTGAAGACGCCGGGGATGAAGCAGGTGTTGGTGGCGGTGCATTTGTTGACCATTACCGATGCGCGTGGTCTTTCGGTCGTTCCGTGGACCCGGCGAGAGGCATTGGGGTTGATTGAGATGGTAAACGCGATTTGGATGCCAATGGGAATCGAATTCCAGGTCAGGGAAGTGCAGGAGGAAAGATTCACCGGTGCTACATCCGGTGAAATAACGGACGATTACAGCGTGATTACCGGCAGAATCGAAAGCAATGAATTATGGAGCGCTTTCAATATTAAGGGAGAGAGGCGTATCAATATTTATTTTTGCGAATCCATTTTGTGGTTGCTAAAAAATGGGCTTTCTTCCAATAGTATTTTAGGGTTCGCGATATCGCGCTCAAGACAAGGTCCTCTGCAACCGATTGGTGTTTGTGTCCGGAAGGATGCTGATTTCTTCAATCTTGCATTGACGGTTGCTCATGAGTTGGGCCATGTTCTTGAATTGACCTGCCATCAGCATGCGCACTCCGACGATGATGGAAGCGACTTGCCTTTCCGCCACGATATATGGTCGAGGTCGCGCCTCATGGCGAAATTTTCCCAGTATCCTTTGGACATTCCTCCGAGAAGATGGCAATCCTCAACATATGGGACGTCCTCTCAGGGATACTTACAATGCGGAGCTTGGCTTACAGCAAAAAGGCTGAAAATGGATGGAACGGATGACGAGCTGAAGATTTCCCGGAGTGCTTCTGCAAAGCCTTACTAAGCGGCCGGCGAAATGCGTTATCTATGCCCTTCTTGGATTGGCATTAGTTGAAAACGCCTGCCGAAAAAGCAGTTTAAGCGAAGACAGTAGAATCCCAGAGGTATATATGACATCGGAAGAGTTGGAAAAGCAGATCCGGGATCCCGAAAGCCGCATATTCACAAAAGCGGGGCTCGCAAAGATAGAGAAAAGGGAACACCCATTTTTCAAGAATTATATGGATGACGCATCGACATCCGAAGAAGTTCGGGAGAATCTGATCCTCGTTCTGCACAGTATAAACCAGCCATGGTGTTTCAGTTATTACCTGGCCTTCATGAAGGATCGAAGCTATTCCATACGCATGCTGGCGGCGGATGGCATGATGCTGTTGGACTCGGCAGCCAATCCCATGAAAATCCTTCCTGAAATTAAGCGTATCAATTCCGAAAAACATGAGCTCCGCGATCGTGTAGTCATTCCATTAGTCCTCTCTGTTGGGAATTCAAGGGATTCCAAGGCATTGGAGCCTCTTGTGGAATTGTTCGAATATGAACGCTCAATGAGCGTTGGAAGAGAGTCGTGGATGCCCGACGTGCTTGGGTCATTCCAGAAGGCAACCGCAAAATTAGGCTTCCTCAAAACGGTTCGAGAGATTGAAAGGGAACTGATTTCAGGTACCGGGCGGGAAAGATTCAAGGCCTTGGAAAAAGTGGAATATCTGAATGATCCGGTATGGATTGACAAGATCAAGCCGCTTCTTTTGGATGAGGAAATCGGATGGAGCGCGCCTATGGGGCCGTATACAGCGACGCATCGGGTTTGTGATCAGACTGTTCATGTATTACGGATAATGGATGGCTCCTCCAAAATCAAAATCAGGGAGTTGGTGCGTGGACAGGAATACAGCGATGAAGAATTGGATGCGGTAAGGAAAGCCTATGAAGTTCTGCCTAAATAAGGATCCAGGGCCAGAAGAATGCATTCCAGGCTCGACTTGCCTGGCCTTCAAAGTTCTCGGCAGGGCGGTGCTGTTGGAGAATTGGGGACGCTCTTCAATACGATGAATGGGTTACGATCAATAGCATTCAAGTGAATAATAAGGATGATGAAATGAAAATCGCCAGGAGTAGTACCAGGAAGCCGGATGTGCATTATTAATGGAAATGCCGTGTTTCTTGGACTCCTGCTTATGGCGACTGTTGTTGCAGTGTTTCCGGATGCTCCTAGGAAAAGTGAATCTGGTGAAAAAATGATTTGTATGATAGAGGAGGAAGTGGAACGGCGCTTGAGGGAAGCGGATTTCAGCGGGCTTACTGAGGGAAAGATGTCAACCCTCGAAAAAAAGGAATACTCCTTTTACAAAGACTATGTTCATTCCGGTTCCCGTCAGAAAATGATGCTGATTACTCTATTGCAGGGTGCTGAACAGCCCTGGTGCTTCAAATATTATCTGGAACTTCTGAAAGATCACGATGGAGCGATCCGCTCGGATGCCGCGAAAGGGATTTCCGACTTGGGTAGCGGGATTGACGCGAAAAAATTGATGTCCGAAATCGATCGCCTAAATGCCGTGGTTGGTAACGAGCGGATTTTAGGTATGGCGAATCTGGTGCTCGCAATCGGAAATTCGAAGGACCCCAGTCTGCTGGAATCTCTATTATTGCACTATTCCAAGGAAATCGACCCGGCTTTGAGGGAGGCCTATCAAAAAGCCACGGCTAAACTCGGCTTCAAAAAATCGATACGCGAAATCGAAATACAGCTTCTTTCCGGTGATGGCTACCAAAAGAATGATGCGCTCGTAAAAGTTCTTTACATAAATTCCCCTGAATGGGTAGGCACGCTGGTGCCCTTGCTAATTGATGAAGAGGTGGGGGTATCTATGCCCTGGGGATCAGGTAGCTAAACCCGTAGGGTTTGCGATATGGCGATAGACGTGCTTCAAAAAATCGATCCGAAAAAAAGGATCACCTTACCGGAAAGTGAATTTGTTTTCCAATATAGTGAACAGCAGCTTCGGGCGGCGAGACGCGCCTATAACCTTCCCGGAAAATAAAAAAATGCCGGAATTCAAAGGTCAAACCGATAAACTCCTGAAGGTGCAGCTTAAGTCCGCCCTGGTCTCGGCACGCTGGGGCCTGCCCGCGGTCGCGCTGGGAGGAAGGATTCCCATCGAGGTGGAGACCCGTTTCGTCGCCGATGGCTCCGATATCAAGATCACGATCAAGGACGCGCAAGGCGCCGAGGTGGAAACCCTGAATGGCAAGGTGTACGGCAACCGGCATCGCACGATCTTCGCCCTGCTCAAGCCCAACAAGACCGGCGGCATGTATTTCGAAGCGGAAATGTCCGCCCACGGCCTCAAAGGGGTGGGACCCAAGTTGCGGGTGTTGCCTCCGGTGCTGATCACGGACCTCAAGTGGGCCGATGAAAAAGGATCCTCCGTCACGGAAGTGGCCGATGGGCAAAAGGTGGAGTTGAGCGCGAAGATGAAGGGCCCCGTGGACGGGACCGAAGCCTACATCGCGGTGCGATGCCGCAAGGGAGAGCACCAGGAGTTATGCGTCGCGAGCTTTCCCGTGAAGGTCAAGGACGGCAAGCTGAGCCTTAAGTGGACGGTCAAGTTGCCGGGAGGACCCGGGGACGTGGCCGTTCACGTGGAACTGGCCCGGCTGGGCCTGGAGTATTTCCAACCCGTATTCCTGTTCGAAGGCGGTTGCTTCGGCGTTTCGGCGGACTCCCCGGAAGTGCGCCTGGAATCCTGGATCGAATACGATTTCAAGGGTCGCAAAGGCAAGGCCACCCTGATCCTTCCCGACGGCGCCGAGGAAACCAAAGATGTGCCGGAAAACGGCATCCTGCGGATCGAAAAGCCCAAGGTGGGCCGGGTACGCCTCAAGGATTTCGTTCCCGTGGACAAGGACGGCAAGCCTCTGGGACCGGAAGTCCTTCCCGGCGAAGACGCGGAAAGCGAGGCCGGCGATTCCGGGACCGCCGGATCGGAAGTCGCGGAACCATGAACCAGAAACAGCTAATCCTGGAAAAGGACGGGAACGGAAAGATCAAACCCGTGGACGCCCATACCGGCGGCCGTTATCAGGTGGAACTTTCATCTCCCATCCTGACCCTGGAGCGCGCATACCACGACGATATGCCCGTGGTGGGAGCGCCTTTCGAATTGGAACTGGAGAACGGCCAGGTGGTCCGGGGCAATCTCGACAAGAACGGCCAAGCCCGCATCCTCAACCTGCCCTCGCCTCCCAAGCGCGTGCGCTTCAAACCCGATATCCGCGCGTTCACCGAGCCTCCCGCCCCGGACAACCCCGAATACAAAGATGACTTCGATACCTCCGCGGCCGCGGCCCTGGCTCAAAAGCACGCTTCGGGCCAGGCCCGCCCGGACGTCCAGCGCAAGTCCATGGCCGGGGAAGCCCTGGAGTGGGTGTGGGGAACCGTACAGGGCAACTTCAACGATCAGCAGACCACGAGCCAGATCATCGTAGACGCGGTCATCAGCGCCATTCCCCTGGTGGGCGAAGCCACCGACGTTCGCGACTTGATCGCGATCCTTCTCGGCATGGTGCGCGATCCCAAGAAGCGCGAGGACAAATGGGAATGGATGGGGCTGGTCGTGGTGCTGCTCAGCCTCATCCCACTGTTCGGCGGCGCCATCAAGGGCGTGGGCAAGCTGCTCCTGCGGGCCCTGAAGTCGGGAGGCAAGGTCGGCAACTCAATCGCGAGCTTCATCGGCGCGTTGAACCGCATCGGCTGGGGCAATGCGGTCGAGTGGCTCAAGAAGTTGGACCTGGAGAAATACGCCCCTGAAGCCTTGGGGTACTTCCGCAAGATCACGCAGCATCTCGACGAAGCCCTGACAGCCATCCAGAAGGTGCCGGGTTGGATGCTACCCGGCACCGTACTGGAAACCGCACGCCGGATTCAGACGGGCCTGAAAGATCTGATGGCCCGCGGCGAGAAGATGATCCCGGACTCGATTAAGGATATGAACCGGAAGCTTAAGGAAATCCAGCAGCAGATTTACGAAGGGGAGTGGGTACCCGTCGGGAAGGTGAATGGGGCGAAGCCGAAGGTCAAGACGAGGGAAGTGGAGATCAAGTTCGAGAGGAAAAAGAAGTCGGGCAAGGTGCAGCTCGTAATCAAAAACCCCCATTTCCCCCCAAGTGATCCGGATATCCATTACAGGAACCAAGCAGGCTGGCCGGATTTGAAGGCGCCGGAATTCAATTCAAAGGAAAAGGGATTCCACTGGGCAATATGCTCTTTTTCCGGCGAGATAATAGGTAGAAGGCTCGAACCAGGGAAGAAAATTTTCCGCATCGGCGGCGCCAAGACAAAAATGGATGGGATGTTTTGGTTGGATGAGCTTCCGAAAAATGGAAGAGAATGGCGGGAAGAGTTCGCGGTTTTGGAAAGGTGGAGCGAGAACGGAAAGTTCGTCGAATTCGTAGTTCCGGAACCGGGTCTTTGGGTTTGGGAAGGGAAGATCGCGAGTCAATTGGATACGAATAAGTGGTTGAGCAATGGAAAACTTAATCCCGGATATGGACAGTATCTAAAGGGTGGAAAAAAGCAATTTTTAATCGATTTCGATTTTGAAGGCATATCCGGATACAGCACCCTCCCCGGAAATAAAGCATCTAGGATTATCTTGGAAAAGCAAAATTGGCAAGCAACAGGCTGGTCGCAAAGCGACCTTTTATCCGTGAATTTTTCGGAGAGCGCCAATCATGTCGAAAGAAAAATGGGTGAGTTGGAGCTTGAGGAAAAAGGCTTGCACGAACCTTTTTCCCCGGTTGGAGAAAATGGAAGTAGAGTGGTCACTTCAAAAAACTTGATTGAGTCGCAAAACAATCGTGAAGATGGAGATTGAATCAATGCCAACAGTCAAGGTGATACTCACACCTAAAAACCACAGTATTACAAATCAAGACAAAGCCAAAGCGGTTTGGCTAATTAAAAAATATACCTCACACGCCTGGATAAAAAGGACCAAGGAAGCCATCGAGACATTTATCCCGAAGTATGAGGAATACATCTCCAAAAGGGGAGCACTGGAATGGCGCAAGG
>JBDSIO010000425.1:0-2787 GCA_039917895.1 Fibrobacteria bacterium
AATAACCAGTGAGATGCATGGGAGAACCTTTCCGGCGGGAATGCCCCTACCGTTTACCCGTCTTTTCCTTGGCGGCGGCTTCGGCCGTGGTGAGTCTTGCGGAGGCCCCGCTTGATGAAGTTGAAGCTGAACCTGCCGATGCGGGCGGAGCGCCGTCCCATTCCGCGAGGATGCGGAGCGTTGTCTTGCGCGCCCAGGCGTCCGCCGCGATCACGTCGTCGAGAGTCGGGTTTTGTTTGATTTCGGCTTCATCCAGCACCGCGGCGATGACACGGGGGATGTCGCTGAAGGCGATGTTTTGTTCCAGAAAGCGCGCCACGGCGGCTTCGTTGGCCGCATTCAGGATAGCGGGAGCGGTGCCGCCCAGGTTGCCGGCGCGGTAGGCGAGGCCCAGGCAGGGGAACTTGTCAAAATCAGGCGGGAAGAACTCCAGTTTGGCGATTTTGGCCATGTCCAGGCGTTCAACCTGCAGAGGCCAGCGTTCCGGAAAGGTAAGAGCGTATTGGATGGGCAGTTGCATGTCCGGGCAGCCGAGCTGGGCCATGAGCGAGCCGTCGCGGAATTGCACGAAGGAATGGATGATGGAGCTGGGATGGACCACGACCTTGATATCCTTTAAATCCACGCCGAACAGATAGTGGGCCTCGATGACTTCCAGTCCCTTGTTCATCAGGGTGGCGGAATCGATGGTGATTTTCTCGCCCATCACCCAGGTGGGGTGCTTCAGAGCGTCGGCTTTACGGATGGCGGCGAAATCGGCCTTGGGCCGTTCGCGGAAAGGGCCGCCGGAGGCCGTTAATTGGATATTCTCGACTTCGGAGACCGGGCGGCCGGCCAGGCATTGGAAGATGGCGGAATGTTCGGAATCGATGGGAATGAGCCGGCTTGATGGGTTTTTGCGCAGGGCCTCGTTGATGATCTCGCCGGCCATGACCATGGTTTCCTTGTTGGCCAGACCCACGTGCTTGCCATGGGCGATGGCTTCCAGGGTGGGGCGGCAGCCGATGGCGCCGACCAGGCCATTGAGGACATAATCCACTTCGTGCAGGGAAACCAGTTCCAACAGGCCTTCCATGCCTTCCAAGACTATCGCTTTGGTGTGCTTGCGCAGTTCGGCCGCTGCCGCCGAGTCCCACAGGCAGACCTTAGCGACCTGGAATTCCTCTATGATGGGAAGCAGTTTATCCCATTGGCGGCCAGCAGCCATAGCGACCAGCCTAAAGCGATCCGGGTGCTGGCGGAACACCTTGAGGGAGGCCAATCCAATCGAGCCGGTGGCGCCCAGCAAGGCGATGTTTTTCTTATTCATCCGAGTGCAATATAAAAATAGGGGCACCCCTGGACCAAAGGAACACGGCAACTCGCTGAGCGGGACCGGCTTGCCAACCATTATATCATGAATCGGCGAATCATGGGGTGCTATAATAGACTCGGATGCAGAACGAATTCCGTCTCGAATCGGGACCGGCCTGACATGAGTCGCCGGCTCGCGGTTTTCCTTTACTTGGTTTTATTGGGAGAGGCCCTTGCGGGTCCCTTTAAGAGTCCCGTTTCGGGTTCCAAAACAGGCCCCCCTACCGGTCCGAAAGTCTTCGTTTTCTACCCATCCCTGGCCCGTCCGCTGGCGATCCAGGACGCGCTTTCCAAACGGTGCCCAGGCCTTAAAATCACCGTATTCGGGCGCCTCACTGATTTGCAAGCGCTGGTGGAACGAGAGCACCCCCAGGCCATACTGGCCCAAAATGCGGTATTGAAGCAATTTCCGGAATATCGGCCCCGCCTGCAGGGCAGCCGCAACGGTTCGGCAAGCGAGGATTATGCGCTGCTTTCCATCGGTAAACCCTTCGACGTAACCAAAGTTTCTTCCGCCTCCATCGGCGTAGTAGGCATGCTCGATCGCAAGGAGATGGACGGCTTCGTGGCCGGCCTGGTTTCCGGCGCGCCGCGCCTCAACCGCGTGACGAAGGTGGAGGATCTCCTCCCCTTGCTGATCTTCCGTTCGGTCGATGCCGTGCTCGTTTCCGAGGCGAACGTGCGCGAGTTCCAGAAGAAATCACAAGCGCATCTGGTGGAAACGAAATTGGACAAGGGCAAGGTGGGCCTGGTGGCCGCCGGTATCCTGAGCGGTGAAGGGGAAATCCTTCCCGCCTTGAAGGCCCTCGACTTGGGGACGCTGTCTCTGCTGGGGGTGGATGCATGGCAATGATGCGGTTGGTGCTGGCCTGGCTGCTCTGGGCGACTGTGTTCGCCCGCGCGGACGACAGCGAGATTACGCGCGCGCCGGATCGGATCATGGTGCTGCGCGCCGACGGGCCCACTTTCCACGAGACCGTGAAAGGCCTGATGCATGAGCTCGGTTCGGATTTCACTTGCGAAGAAATGTTTTTCAGACCCGGCGCCGCTCCCGCAGTCCTTCCTGAAGGTAAACCTGCGGGCGCTCTCGTTGGAAAAAGCTCGGAAGGCATCGCCACGGCCGAGCAATTGGAAGCAGCCATTTCGACGTCGCGCCCGCGGGCGCTGGTGCTGATGGACAACGACGCGATCCGGCTGTACGCCTCAGTGCAGAGGCAATGGCGCGACTCGGTTCCCTTCCCTCCCAGCATCTCGCTGATGGCCGTCCGCGTGGACCGGGAAATCGCGAAGCTGCAGCGCGCGACGGGCATCTTCTATGAAGTTCCCGGGGTGACCATCCTGGTGAACCTGCGATCCCTGGTGACCGGACCGGTACGCAAGGTGGGCGTGATCGTGCGGCCTTCCATGGCCGACTTCGTGCGGGAAAACGCGAAG
>JBDSIO010000426.1:0-8090 GCA_039917895.1 Fibrobacteria bacterium
TGAGCGGTGCAATCGGCCGGGCGCCGCAGGGCTCCTATAAAGTCTGCCTGACCCATCGAGATGGCTGGCGATGCATTGCGCTCTCCCCGGTCGTCGGCCGGGATGCGGCACGCAAAGCTGAACGGCAAGCCGCAGCCATCATCGAGCGCATCGAGGAATTGCTCCGCGCCCGCAATCTCCCGCCCTTCCGCGCCGACGGAATACAGCCGCATCACCCCAACATCCCCGGAGTTCACCGTGGACAGCCTCCCGGAGGGGTTCTACGCCGTGGATTATTTCCGCGACTCCAACGGCGACGGGGTCTGGCATCCCGGCAGCCTTGCGCCCTGGGCCGTTCAGGAACCCTACGTACAATGGGCCGATTCGGTCGAGGTCAAAGCCGGCGGCGTGAGCCGCGGGGACGGCGATCGTCAGCCTATTCGCGCCTCCGGCCCGGCAGGATCCGCCATTCCCAACACACCCGGGCCAACTGCAGGATCTCACGGGGCCGCGGTACCGGCGGAAAAACCAGGCTCGCAAGCCGCGCCCGCGCAGGTTTCCGCGACCGAACGTAGGCTTTCCTGGCCCCCTGACCGGTAAGGGTCTTTCGGTAAGACCGGTCGCGTTTTGTTCCGCATCTTGGGCGAAAACACCTGAAAAATCTACCTTTCCGTCGGTATTATGGATGAATTCGTGCCCATCGCCTCCAGCGCGGAACGTGGCTCGCTGGAGCGGCTTGAGAAGTATCTGACGCATCACGGCATCCACTGCCGCGTGCGGCAGGACGATCGCAATGAGGGGAAATTCCACCTGCTGGTTGCGCCTCAGAATCTCAACCAGGCCAAAAAGGTGCTCGACGATATCGCCATCAGCAATATCGATCCCGACAACGCGGAAGCGGCCATCGAAATCCGCTTCGACGGTACCGAGCGCATTGAAGTTGCCACCTGGCTGCAGATCCTGCTCGATGAACAGGATCACGAAGGCTCGCCCATCTTCTTCTTCCGCGGGGAATACGAAGCCATTCTGGACGAACTCCACGCCTCCGGCCACGTCGAGATCCCGCTCTACATCCTCAAGGGCCTGAACAGCTTCATCCCTATCGGCCCCAAACGCATGGTGCTGGGCCAAGGATTGCAGGAATTCTTTTCGCTGATCGAGGCCGCGGCCAAAGGGGAAGTGTAGCCATGCTGCTCTCCGAGACCACGGACACCCGCTACGACATCGTCAAGTTGTTGGGGCAGGGAGCATCCGCCACCGTCTATCTGGCCCGCCACATCGCTCTCGGAGAATTGCGCGTACTCAAGATCATGCATCACGACATGATGATGGACGCCAAGCGGCGGAACAAGTTCAAGATGGAAGCCCAGGTCTCGGCCCACCTCAAGCATCCCTCTATCGTCCAGGTCTTCGACGTCACGCAGACCGCCTCCAAGCTGCAGATCGAAATGGAATTCATCGAGGGGTTGAGCCTGCGCCAGTACCTGGAGAAACGCAAAAGCTTCCCGCTGTCGGTGTCCATCGCCATCATCCACGCCGTTCTGGAAGGCATGGAACACGCGCACCGCGCGCGCCTCACCTTCGGCGAAACCGTGCTCGACGGGGTCATCCATCGCGACCTCAAGCCCGAGAACATCATGGTGCGCAAGAACGGCCAACCGGTCATCTGCGATTTCGGCGTGGCCAAGGTGGGCGCCGACCTGATGACCCAGACCCAGCACATCAGCGGCAGCGTGGCTTATATGGCCCCGGAGCGGCTGCGCGGCGAGTTGAGCACGCGCAGCATCGATGTGTTCGCCCTGGGCGTGATGTTCTTCGAGCTGAACAAAGGCTACCGTCCGTTTCCGGGCCACAACAAGACCGAGGTATTGGAGAACATCCTGCGCTGGAACATCGTGGACCTGGATCAGGAATGGCGAGGCAGCGATCCCGCGGTGCTGCAAATAATCCGCAGGGCGCTGGCGCGCGAGCCCGCCAACCGCTTCCAGGACGCGGGACAGATGCTTTCGGCGCTGCGCCCGATTTACAAACTGTACCACGGCGACTCGCCCCCCGCGGCGGTCCTGCAGGACTTTCTCACGCGCGGCCATTTCACCACCGCCGAATTCAAGGCGTTGCTTCCCGACGAGTCCCCCTGGCTTGGCCGTGTCGCAAAAGTCGTGGTCGCTCTCTCGCTCGCGGGGGCGGCCTGGTTCGTCTACGAGGCTGTGCAAGCCGGAAAGCCCAAGGGCGCCCCGGCAACACAGCAACCGGCAGCCTCCGACCGGATCGGTTCAGGAAATCCGACACTGCCCGCGTCCGAGAAACCCGGCGCCCCTCCTCCTGCCCACACGCCGCCGGCGGCGGCGACCCTACCCGCCCAGGCGCAACCGGCATCCCCCGATGCGCAGGCCGCGGCCCGGGTTCCGGCCCATGCGGCGGAACCGATCCGGTCGGATGGGCCCTCCGAGGCCGAACGCAAGCTCAAGGCCCTTCCGGTCAACGAGCAGCAGGGCGGTTATTACGCGCTGGCCAAGGCGAGCCTGCGAGACACGCGCGATCCCGGACGCGCGCTCCTGCTCGTCAACAAGGCGCTCGACTACTCCTTCCATCCCACCATCGCCCTTCTCAAGATCGAGATCCTCCAGGATCAGGAAATGTTCAACCTGGCCGACACGGAACTGTCACGCGTCTCCCCGTGGCTCAAGCGGATGGCCCGCGAAAACCAGGCCCAGTACCATTGGCTGGCCGCGCAACAGCAGTTCCTCCGCGGCGCGGTAGCCACCGCCCGGGGACGCGACCGTGCCAAGGCTGCGCTCAAGCAATACCTCGCCTTGAACCCCAAGGGCGCGGAAGAAAACCTGAAGAAGGCCCAGCAGCTCCTTCGCAGCCTTAAATGATAGCGTTCCGGGCCGGAGGTCCGGTTCTTCCCATGGAGTACGCCTGATGTTCAATCCATTGCGGGATTTCGTCGCTTTCGACCTCGAGACCACTGGTCTCGAAAGGGATACGGACGAGATCATCGAGATCGGCGCCGTGCGCGTGCGGGGGGGCGTCATCGAAGCAAGCATGTCCTGCCTCATCAAGGCCGAAAAGGCCCTGACGCCGTTGGTGGAATCGCTCACCGGCATCGACAAGGCCATGCTTGCGGACGCCCGGGAACCGCGGGTCGGCATCGAGGAGTTCCTCGCGTTCGCCGGAGATCTCCCCCTGGTGGCGCACAATTCCGATTTCGACGCGGCCTTTCTAGAACACGCCCTGTCCAAACTAGGGCTGCCCCGCCTCGCAAACCCGATCTACGATTCGCTGCTGTTGGCGCGCGTGGCCTGGCCCTCGATGGACAGCCATCGCCTGGAGAACCTGGTCGATCGTCTCGGCATCCCGCAGAAGAAGGCGCACCGCGCCTTGCCGGACGCGGAACAGGCGGCGCTGCTCTGGCTCAAGGCCGAAGAGAAACTCGCAAGCTACTCCCCCCGCACCCTGTCGGTGCTGGCGCGCGTGCTCACCGCGGGCCCATCGCAATGGCGCGGCCTGTTCGGCGGAACCACCGGGGACGCCGCCGCCTCGGCCGATATCGATGTGGCCGCTTTGTTCTCTGCGCGCCCGGGCGCCGAACCTGCCCCGGCATCGGCTGGGCCCTCCGCTTCCGCTTTCGACTCAGGCACGGTCGGGGCCGCGGGAAAAAGCGAAGCATCCGCCGAATCCCTGTTCGCTTCCGGCAAGGTGGCCGAAGCCTTCGCGGCCCTGGGACGGCCCTACGGACATCGCGCCCGCCAGGCCCGCATGGCTTCGCTGGCCGAACGCGCCCTCAAGGAATCACGCTTCCTGGTCGCCGAATCGGAACCGGGAACCGGCCGGCTGCTCGCCTGCCTGGTGGCGGCCCTGCGGCAGGCCCAGGCCCGCAAGCGGCCGGTAATCGTAGCGGTGTCGGGGCGGAACCGGCTCGAACGTGCAGTAACGTCCGAGATACCTCTGCTCAAGGCCCTGCTGGGCCCCGGCATCCGCGTGGAACCGCTCAAGTCGCCATCCACTTACGTCAGTCCCCGCAAGCTGGCGGGTGTGCTCGCCCACCCCGAGACCCGGCTTTCCCGCGACGAACGCCTCGCCATCCTACCCCTCATCACCTGGCTGGAAACCACGCCCGACGGCGACGTTTCGGACAACATGGGCTTCAACCACGAACGTAATCGTTTGTTGTGGTCCAAGCTCGCCTCCGACTCCTACGCGGCCGAACCGGGCAGCCACGCCCATGCCGCCCGGGAACGGGCGCTCCGGGCGCAAATGATCCTCATCACCCAGGAGCTCTTCCTGGACGATCTGGCTCTCGACTTCGCCCTGCTCCCGCCTTGCGAATCCATCGTCTTCGACGAAGCCCATAAGCTGCCCGAACTGGGCCAGGCGCGCCTGGGCCGCGAAGTCAGTTTTTTCCGGCTGAAGCATATCCTGCAGTTGCTGGCGCAATCCAAACAGGATTCCAGCGGGCTTCTGGCTGAACTGGAACGCGGCGCCGGAATCATCCACGCGCCTGAACCGGCCCCGGCCGCGGTCCCGCCGGATACTGCCGCTACTGCCCCTACTGCCGCTACTGCCCCTACTGCCCCTACTGCCCCTACCGCCGCGGTCCAAGAGGAACCCGTGTCGAACGCATCCGCATCCGCAACCGAAACCGAAGCCGATGCCTTCCTCGATTCCACCGCCGCTGCGGAGGTTCCCGCTGCGGAAGCCATTCCGCGCCCGGAGCCGAAGACGGATCTCGAACGCCTGCGCCGTTCCATGTTCGAACCCGAAAGGCAATTGCAGAAATTCTTCAACAAGATCGCTAAGCATGCGCAGAAGCGGCGCAAGGACGGGGAAAGCCGCATCCGCTACGCGGACAAGCTGATCATGGAATTCAACGCCGGACCGGAAGCGGTCCTGGCGTCGATTTCCGATCTGGAGGCCCTGCTGGGGCGGCTGGCGGAAACACGGGCGGATCTGGCACAGGATCTCCTCAAAACCGCCGAAGCGCTCAAGGCTTACCGATCGGATCTGGAACATCTGGCCGACCCTTCGGAAACCGGCGAAGTCTTCTGGATCGAGGACTTCCCCAATCCCCATCGCGCCCTCATCCGCAGTGCGCGTCTCGACCTGGGCGCCGTGCTCGCCGAAAAGCTCTACCCCCAGATGGACGCGCTGGTGTTCGCCTCGTCCGCGATCGCGCTCGGGGATGAGTTCAAATTCTTCTGCCGCCAGATCGGATTGGAAACCGCCTTCGCGGACCGCCTCAAGACCGCGCTCGTGCGCTCCGGCAGCGCGCCCGCGGGACAGGAGTCCGCTTCCGGCGGCCGCAGGCACGAGGATGAACGCCCCGATCCGGTTTTCATCGCCCGCTTCAGTCCGGTGCTGTCCAACACCGGCGCGCTGCAGACCGCGGGCCAGATGCTCATCCGCGGCCTTACCCGGTTCCGCAGGCCCGCCTTCGCCCTTTTCACCCATATCGGCATGCTCAAGCAGGCCCGTGCGCTGCTGCAGGAAGGCCTAGCCCTCGGCGGCCGCATGATCATGGCCCAACACGTGGACGGCAGCCGCGAAAACCTGCTGCATCTCTTCCGCAACCGTCCGGACGCCTGCCTGTTGGGCACCGATTCCTTCGTGGAGGGCCTGGGCCGCGGCGATGCGCGGCCGGAAATCGTCATCGTGACCAAACTGCCGTTTCCCGTGCCGACCGAACCCGCCATCGCGCCGCTGCTGGAGCGCATCCAGGAGGCGGGCGGCAATCCTTTGTACGACTACCTGCTTCCCAGCTCCATCCTGAGGTTGAAACAGGATCTCAACCGCCTGCCGCGCCTGCCCGGCAAACGCATCGCGATCTGGATCCTCGATCCGCGCCTGGCCACGGAAAAATACGCACGCTTTTACCAGCGCGCCCTGGGCCGGGAAGCCGTGATTTGCGAAAGCGAAACCGCGTTGATGGAACGCACCGCACAATGGCTGGAGCCGGGCCAAGCGGAGGCCATCGCCGAGGGAACGAACCCGGCGAAAAACCCTGCCGCACCCGTAGCGGCGCGGACTCCGGAAGCTATCCAGGCGGAAGTCGCGCCGGCGCTCGAGGAAACGCCAGCCGCGGCCCCGACTGAACCCGTCTAGGGCCCTCAGATGGGCGGCGAGCCGCCTCGGTTATTTCTTAACGGACCTTTAAGCCGGCCCGCGGCCAATCCGAATGCCGCGGCGAACGCCTGCAGGGCCGCGTCCGTACCCGAGACCGACAATCGATCCGCGGCCCTCAGGGCCTGCAGGTTTCCGCCCCGGAAGAAAAGTTCCAGGAACGCGTCCGGTTCCGCCTTGAGGTGGAGATCCGGCAGCCAGATCGGCCCTTCCCGCAAATCCGCATAGCCGGCGGTCAAGTGGTATTGGAACACGCGGCCCCCGGCGCGCAGTTCCGCCGTCATCGGCGATGTAACGCCGCGGTAACGCCGCTTTAGGGCGAACAGGCCCCAGGCCAGATTGCGTCGGTCCCCGGGGGAAGGCTTCGCGAGCATCCGCCAGCCCCACTGCCCGAGTGCCAGCAGCACGGGTTCAAGCTCCCGTCCCGCTTCCGTCAGCGTATAGGACGTGCCGCCGGCGAAGCCTGCCGCCGCCTGCTTCGCGATGAGGCCCAAGGCCTCCATGTCCTTGAGGCGCGCGGCCAGCAGGTTGGTGGTCAAGCCGTCGAGTCCGCGCAGTATCTCCCCGTAACGGCGCGGGCCCAGCATGAGGTCGCGCGCGATCAGGAGCGTCCACCGCTCGCCCAACACGTCCATGGCCTTGGCTATGCCGCAGAATTGATGGTAAGCGCGCTTTTCGGGTAAGGAAGGGACTTTCCGGCTTTTGGAGGATGTGGATTTTGCGACCATGAGCTCCGTCGGTCTTTACTTTATAATTAGATACCAATCTACTATCATTAACTAAAGTATCAAAGTATAATATATTGGAGAAATACCTGGAAACGGCGATGCGCCTTTTAACCGGAGTCCCGCATGGAATTTCCCGCCTTGGATGCCCCGACCCTCTGCCTTTTGGTCCTGGTCGCGGCCGTGGCCGGGATATTCCTGCGGGGGTCCGCTTCGGCCGACCGCGCCGCCGGTGCGGGAAGCGCGGGCATCCGCAAGCACCTTCCGATCGCCGCCGCGGTCCTGCTCGCTTGGATGCTGTATTCAGGCGCGATGGCGGCGCAGGGCCTGTTGCTCGACCCAACGGCGGTTCCGCCGCCAATGGTGCGCATCATCGTTCCCGGACTACTGCTCGTGGCCGTCGCGGCATTCAGCCCCTTCGGTACGCGGATGGCGAAACACGTGGGATACGCATCCCTCATCGGCTTCCACGCCTTCAGGATTCCGCTGGAAGGACTGCTGTGGTGGTTCCAACATCAGGGCCGGCTGCCCGTGCAGATGACGTTCGCGGGACGGAACTTCGATATTCTCACGGGCCTGAGCGCCGTCGGGGTGGCGGCGCTGGCGCATCGGGGCCTGACCGGCCGGAAGACCGCGCTGGCCTGGAACCTGGCCGGTTCCGCCTTGCTGCTCAACATCATGACCGTCGCGGTCCTCTCCCTTCCCGGGCCGCTCAGGGTCTTTCACAACGAACCGGCCAACACCCTCGTCCTCCATTTCCCCTATGTCTGGATACCGGCCGTCTTCGTGTTGGCGGCCTTTTTCGGACATCTGGTGCTCTTCCGAAAAATCCGCATGGGTTCCTGAGCGCCTCCTCATACCTTCGGGACTGGGGAGCAACCCCCGGAGCCAGGGCCAAGTTCAGTCGCATTTTTTAATTTGGAAGCAGTATGCCTTTCCAATCCGGCCATTCCTGCCATACCTACCATTGCTGCCAAGACCGCCACGCAGCGGCCCTCGCCTGGCTCCTGGCCGTTGCCCTGCTATTCTTCGCCGCGGGCTGCTACAGCTTTTCCGGGACCACACTGCCCACCCATCTTAAAACCGTGCGCATCGACCCGGTGGGCAACCGCACCTTGGAGTCGGCGCTCGCCGACCGGATCACCCAAGGCCTGGAAGAGGGATTCCGCAGCCGCAGCAACCTGCGCAAGGTGAACGAGGGCGGCGACGCGGAACTGATCTGCATCCTTACGGATTATTCGCACCGTCCCCAGACCACCAGCG
>JBDSIO010000427.1:0-6682 GCA_039917895.1 Fibrobacteria bacterium
GCGACACCGTCAAGAAGCACCAGGAACGGACCTACAAATTCATCTCGGTGATGGCAGGAGACCTGGAGGGATATGAAGAAGCCCTGCGGGCCTTGTATAAAAAGGATCATAAGACCTTTCTCTCGCGCATCGCCACGTGGCCGGCTGACGTGAAGGCGCATGCCGTGAAGTTGGCGCAGCCGGTTTTCGGGGCGGGCGCGAAATGAAGCCGTTTCCCGCGCAACCCGAAAGACCCGCGAAGCATGCTAATCCCGCGTTGCAGGGCGCCTTCGAGCCTTGGCCGTGCGAAGGCTATATCCATGATCTGGAGGTGGCGGGAACCCTCCCCCAGGATTTGCAGGGAACGTATTACCGGAACGGTCCCAATCCGCAATACGTTCTCAACGAGCGCTATCACCTCTTCGACGGCGACGGCATGGTCCACGCCTTCGCCTTTTCCGGCGGCCGGGTCCGGTACCGCAACCGCTGGGTGAGGACGGAGAAGTTCGAACTGGAGCGCGCGGCCGGCCGAAGCCTGTTCGGCGGCATGCTGAACTGGTGGCGGGATCCTTCCGTGGCGGATGGGTCCCCCAATCTCGCCAACACCAGCCTGATCCGGCATGGCGGCAGGCTCCTCGCCCTTTATGAGGCCGGCCTGCCCACGGAAATCGATCCGCTGACCCTGGAGACCCTGGGCCCATTCGATTTCGAAGGTGGGCTCGACAGGGCCATGACCGCGCACCCCAAACGCGATCCCCCCACGGGGGAACTGCTTTTCTACAGCTACATCTTCGGCGCCACCCGGGAACTGGTCTTCTATCGCGCCGATGCGTCCGGCGCGATCCTGGAGTCCAGGAAAATCCCGACGCCGTTCCAATCGATGATCCACGATTTCGCCATCACGGAATCCTACGTCATCTTTCCGTTGTTCCCTCTGACCCTCAATCGGGAGCGGATCGCCAAAGGCCAATCCCCCATCGCCTGGGAGCCCGGGTTAGGCACGCGCTTCGCGGTGGTGCCCAGACGCGGCGACGAACCGATCCGGTGGTTCCGGACCGAGGCCTGCTTCGCCTTCCATTTCATGAACGCGTATGAAGACGGCGGTACGATCGTCCTGGACGCGATCGTCGCAGATCGGATTCCCGAAAACGCCCGCCCCTTCCAGGGAGGCAAGGACGAGTTCCCCACCCGGCTGATCCGATGGACTTTGGACGGCGAATCGCAGCAAGTCGGCAAAGAAGTCCTGGACGATTCTCGCGGCGAGATGCCCCGGATGGATGAACGTTTTTGCGGCCGGAAATACCGACACGGTTACTTCGTCGCGCAATCGGATGCGGCGAAGCCGGAAGGTCTATGGAACACCGTCGTGCATATCGATCTGCATACGAAAACCACACGGAAGCTTACGCTTCCCGGAGAGGATGCGTTGAGCGAAGCCGTGTTCGTTCCGAAGGGAGAAGGCGAGGGGGAAGGCTATCTGCTGGTGCTGGCGTACCGGGGTGCAACCGGGAAAAGCGATCTGCTAATCCTGGACGCGGCCGCGATTGACGCGGGGCCGATCGCGGAAATCCGCATCCCACATCGCGTGCCGGTAGGATTCCACGGGTGCTGGTTGGACGCGGCGGCTTAGGCCTTGGAGGCCCGCTCGCCTGGCGAGGCGAGCCACGGAAGCGGCGGTCCCTTCACGCCCGCGTACTTCTTGCGATAAGCGCTGGGCGACATCTCCATCTGGCCCTTGAACTGCCGGTTGAAGTGCGAAAGGTCGTAGAACCCGTTGTTGAGAGCGATGTCGGAGATGCGTTCACCGCTTTCCGCAAGGGCCTGGCAAGCGGCGTTGATGCGCACCATGGTGATGTATTTCAGCGGCGAGATTTTGAAGAGCGATTTGAAGCGCCGCTCGAACTGGCTTATGGACAAGCATACGATGGAGGCGAGCTTGGCGATGTCGATGGACACGGAATAATGCTCCATTACGTAGTCGAAGACCTCTCCCATCTCGGTGAAGTGGCGCGCTCCGGATTCCATCTTCTTGATGTCGCGCGTGATGCCGGCGACCCCGATGATCCTGCCCGCTTCATTGCGCACCGCCAGCTTGGTCGTGGAATACCAGTCGGTAGCCTTGCCGGTATGGATCACCAATTCGATAACGTTCACCTGCGGCTCACCCGTTTTCCGCACCCGGTTGTCGTCCTGGATGTATTTCTCCGCAAGGTGGCGGGGAAAAACGTCGAAGTCGGTGAGGCCCAAAAGGTCTTCGGGTTTCTTCATTCCGCATTTTTCGGCGAATATGCGGTTGACCATGGTGAATCGGCCATCCATATCCTTGGCGAAAAGGAATACGTCCGGGAGATGCTCGAACAGCTCCAACAACGCCGGTTTAACCCCGTACGAGTCGGAATTCCAGGATCCTTGCTTTTTTCCGGCCAAATCGAAAGTCTCCCATGCGCTGACACCACAATTATAGCTAGGGGCCTCTTGAATCTGCGCCATTCCATGCCATTCCATGCGCGCATGTGTACGCGGCAGAAGGCGTTTGCGGCACGGGTACTCTCAACCCGTACCGTGAAATTGGCCTGAATGGGCTTTCGGAAGCATGCCAAGTCCCATTTGCCTGGTGGCACCCCCCCCATTTTGGCTATAATTATGGGCTCCGGGGTGTAAATAGGCGCCGCTTAAGTTGACCGGAAATGGGGGCATTATTAACTTAACCTGTCTAATTTTTTTAGGTATAGGGCAGCAATGAAAACGGTTACGGTGAATCCCAAGACCATTTCGACCAAATGGTTCATTATCGACGCGAACGATGTCGTTCTAGGTCGTCTGGCGAGCACGGCCGCCATCATCCTCATGGGCAAGAACAAGACGGCTTGGTCCCCCAATCAGGATCTCGGCGACCACGTCATCATCATCAACGCGGACAAGATGGCCCTCACGGGCAAGAAGCGCGAGACGATGCGCTACTTCAACCATTCCACCCATCCGGGCGGATGGCGAGAACTGTCCGTCGCACAGGCCCAGGCCGTGCGTCCCGGATACCCGGTCCGACATGCTATCCGCGGCATGCTGCCCCACACCATTCTCGGTGATCACATGGCCAAGAAGCTTCACATCTACAGCGGCGAAAGCCACCCTCACGCGGCCCAGAAGCCCGAGGTGCTGGCCCTCAAGTAGGCCGGCCAGAAATCACAGGAGGATACCATCACTACTCAGGACACCTACCGGGCAACCGGCCGCCGTAAAACCGCCATCGCGCGGGTCATTCTGAAGCCCGGAACCGGCAAGCGGACCATCAACGACCGCACCTTCACCGAATTCTTCGCCAATGCCATCCGCGAGATGATCGTGGAACAACCCCTCACCATCCTCAACCTGAACAAGCAGTGGGACGTGATCGTCACCTCCAACGGCGGCGGTGTGAATGGTACGGCGGGCGCCGTCCGTCTGGGCATCGCCCGGGCGCTGGTAGCCTACAAGCCCGAGTTCCGCGCCGCCATGCGCGAACACGGCCTCATGACGCGCGACTCGCGCGCCGTGGAACGTAAGAAATACGGCAAGTCCGGCGCACGCCGCAGCTTCCAGTTCAGCAAGCGCTAATAGAGCCAATAGAAGTCAGCGTAGTAAGAAGATAGAGGATCAGAATGCCATTACCCGAAATCAAAGAGATGTTGGAAGCCGGAATACATTTTGGGCATCTCACCAAGCGGTGGAATCCCAAGATGAAGAAGTTCATTCTCACCGAGAAGAACGGGATCTACGTTATCGACCTGTCCAAGACGCAGGAATGCCTCCAGAAGGCGACCGATGCCGTGAAGAAGATCCGCCACTCCGGCAAGTCCATCCTCTTCGTGGGAACGAAGAAGACGATCAAGGAATGCTTGAAGGAAGAAGCCGTGCGTTGCGGCCAGTATTACGTCACCGAGCGCTGGCTCGGCGGCATGCTGACCAACTTCTCCACCGTCAAGAAGTCCATCAAGCGTCTCGAAGAGATCGAAAAGATGGAAACCGACGGCCTCTTCAAGGAAATCACCAAGAAGGAAGTCCTGTCCCTTAATAAGGAGCGCGGCAAGCTGGAAGGAATCTTCAGCGGCATCCGCCACATGAAGTCCCTCCCCGGCGCCCTGTTCGTGGTCGATTCCGAGCATGAGGAAATCGCCGTGCACGAGGCCAACCGCCTGAAGATCCCGGTGTTCGCCATCGTCGACACAAATTCGGATCCGGACAAGGTCGCGTATCCGATTCCGGGCAACGACGACGCCATCAAGTCCGTCGGCCTGCTGACCCGCGTGTTCTCGGACGCCATCGTCGGCATCCAGGCGCCGACCCAGGCAGAGACCCAAGCCGTTGCCGCTCCCGCTCTGGCCGAAGTGCTGGAAGGGGCTGAGTAATGGCGGAAGTCACCGCCCAATCGGTGGCTGAGCTCCGGGAAAAGACCGGTCTCGGCATCCTCCAGTGCAAAAAGGCCCTCTCCGAAACCGGCGGGGACATGGAAAAGGCCATCGAGTTCCTGCGCAAACAGGGCGCCGCCGTGGCCGCCAAGCGCGTGGGCAAGGAAACCAAGGAAGGCAAGGTCATCCTCGCTTCCGGTTCCGATGCCGTCTGCGCCGTGGAAATCAATTGTGAAACGGACTTCGTGTCCGCCTCGGACGACTTCAACGGTTTCACCGCCAAAGTCTCCAAAGTCATTCTCGACAAGAAACCCGCGAATCCGGAAGCCCTCAAAGGCCTGGCTCTTGAAGGCACCACCGTCGGGGAAGTGAATACCGCCGTGATCGCCAAGATCGGCGAGATGATCTCCATCCGCCGCTTCACAATCGAGAAGGTGGGAGCCAACGAATTGGCTGAGACCTACTCCCACGGCGGCGGCAAGATCGGCGTCATCGTCAAGCTCGGCTATACCGGCGAAGTCAAGGACAAGCCCGCGCTGTCGGGTCTGGCCAAGGACCTCGCCATGCAGGTTGCAGCCACCGGCCCCATCGCCATCGAAGCCAAGGACGTGCCCGCTTCCGTCATCGAGAAGGAACGCGAAATCGGCCGCGAGCTGACCCTCAAGGAAGGCAAGACCGGCGATATCGTGGAAAAGATCGTGGAAGGCAAAATCCAGAAGTTCTACAAAGAGAACTGCCTGGTGAACCAGATTTACGTCAAGGACAACAAGCTGACGATTGACAAATTGCTCGTCGCAACGGCCAAGTCGCAGGGGCTCGAATCCATCAAGGTTCTGGGTTTCCATCGGCTGCAATTGGGCCAGTAGCCCGTGTCGGCCTTGAAGTACAAGCGCATCCTCCTCAAGCTCAGCGGGGAGGCTTTCGCGGGTGAAAAGGACGGCGGGATAGACCCCGAAACCATCCGATCCATCGCCGAAGAAGTGGCTCAGGTTTACCAGAGCGGCGTCCAGGTCGGCGTTGTCATCGGCGGCGGAAATATCATCCGCGGCGCCACCCTCAGCAAATTCGGCTTCGATCGCGTGTCCGCGGATCAGATGGGCATGCTCGCCACCGTCATCAATTGTCTTTCCATGCAGGATGCCCTGGAAAAACTGGGCATCTCGACCCGGGTGATGAGCGCCATCAAGATGTCCTCCATCGCCGAGTTCTACATCCGCCGCCGCGCGGTGCGCCATCTGGAAAAGGGCCGCATCACTCTGTTCGCCGCGGGCACCGGCAATCCCTACTTCACCACCGATAGTGCCGCCACCCTGCGCGCCATCGAGTGCAATTGCGACATCATCATGAAGGCCACGAATGTGGATGGGATCTACGACAAGGATCCGAACAAGCACAAGGACGCAGTCAAGTTCGAGACCATCACGTACACCGAGGCCATCAACCGGCAGCTTAAGGTGATGGATACTTCCGCGTTTGCCCTATGCCGGGAGAACAACATCCCAATCCTGGTGTTCGACATGAACGTGCACGGGAACCTGGCCAAGGCCGCCCGGGGCGAGAAGATCGGAACCCTGGTCACGAGCGGGGAGTAAGACGATTATGGACGAGAATTCCATCAAAGAACGCATGCAGAAGACGGTCGAGAACGTCCGCCGGGATCTTGCCAAGATCCGCACCGGAACCGCCTCGCCCGCCATCCTCGACAACGTTTTCGTCGACTATTACGGCACCAAGACCCCCATCAGCCAGGTCGCGGCCATCACCGTGCCTGAACCGCGCTGCCTGGCCATCAAGCCCTGGGAAAAGAACATGATGCAGCCCATCGAAAAGGCCATCATGACCAGCAACATCGGCATCAATCCTGTCAACGACGGCACCTTCATCCGCCTCAACATGCCCGTCCTCACCGGCGAACGCCGCAAGGAATTGGCCAAGCAGGCCAAAGGCCTCGGCGAAGACGGCAAGGTCGCTATCCGCAACATCCGCCGCGACGAGAACGAGCACTTGAAGAAGGCGTCGAAAGACTCCGGCCAATCGGAAGATGCGCTGAAGGGCGAGATGGACAAGGTCCAGGCCCTCACCGATAAATACATCGCCGAAGTGGACAAGGTGATCGCCGAAAAGGAAAAGGACATCCTGACCGTCTGACCAGGGGTTTTCCTTTGCGCGAGCCTCCCACCCACATCGCCATCATCATGGACGGCAACGGCCGCTGGGCCAAGAAACGCCTTCTCCCGCGCGTCATGGGCCATCGCGAAGGCACCAAGGCCACCAAGAGAATCGTGCGCGCCTGCGGCGAGCTCGGCGTCAAATACCTC
>JBDSIO010000428.1:0-8400 GCA_039917895.1 Fibrobacteria bacterium
TGGCCTCGCCGGAAACGTTGCGGGGAATCTCGAAAGTCCTCGAGAAGGCTCCGAAACTGGATTCGGCGTAGCGGTACTCCCCGCTTTTATCCGCCCAGGCGTTTTCTTTTTTCCCGCTCAAGGTCAATCGGTTTTCTTTCACTTCCACTTTGATGTTTTCCTTGGCCACGCCGGGAAGTTCGGCGCGCAGCACGAAGTCCTCTTTTTCCTCGACCACGTCCACGGCGGGCGCGAAGTCGTTCTTGCGGGCCCAACCCTTGTCGAAGTCGGTGAAGAATTGATCCAACCAGGTAGCGGGGTTGTAAACGATTGTGTTATTCATGATGTTCCTCCTTCAAGGTGTTCGGACCTTCGTGGCCCGTGATACGCATAGTGGAATGCAAAGCGCGTGCCATTACGGAAAGTGCTCAGGAAGCGTTCGGGAACGTGCGCGGAAAGTGTGGGAGTCGCGTAAAATTAGACCGCGATTCGCTTCCTGCACCCGTGGACGGCTGGTTACCCCTGCGACCCCTCTTTCAAAATGCAACGGAACCTGAAACACCCGTCCCAGCCTGAAACTCCAGGCCTGGCGGGACGCCACCCCTTAAAAATTCCACAATGGTCGGGTTTCCAAACCCATAGGGAAGGGGGTATTATCTTTTAAACGCTTGCTACTTTTAGCGACTAACCTATGCTGAAAAACCATCCCGTCTCCCATGCCGTTTTGTCCCATGAATCCCTGACCCGGCTTTTCGCAGCCTGCCACGTCCATCCCGAAAGCGAGGGTCTAATGCTGTTCGGCCTGCGCGGTTGCCTGCCGGCTTCCACCCCCCCGGGTTGGAGTCATGCCATCAAGGTGAAGTCCGCGGAAGTCGATCACATCCATATGCGCTGCACCCTGGGCATCTGGGATCGCCATGCGCGTCGCATTTTCGCCGCCCCGGGTTCGACCGTGCCCCATAAGGATAACGTCGTCAGAGCGGCCGCAAGAAAAGGCAGGGCCAAGGGCCGCGGGACCAACCAGCTGGAACCGGGTTATTTTTCCGACCTGACCAAAGGCGAACACCTGCAGGGGAAACGCAACGGACATCAGGCCCTTCGTCAAACCGCCTACCGCTTCTATCGCCGCAGCCGCACGGGGGTTCCCTATCGGGATTCCTCCCCATTGTTTTACGGCAACCCTTATGACAATCTGCATTGCGGCTGGAACCTGGATGGCAAGCCGGCGGGTTTCTCCAGCGCGGGCTGCATGGTAATAGCGGGGATGCCCCATTGTTACCGGCGCGATGACCGGATGTCCAACCTGGGTCCGTGGAGCATTTTCCACGACCTGATCTACGCAGTCACTCAAAAGACATTCCCTTTGCTGCTCGTCCCCGCACAAACGGCCCTGCCCGCCTTGGCTGGAAACGCGTCCATGCTGCTGTTCGGCTCGGAAGGGGATGAGGTGAAGGCGCTGCAAAGGCGTCTGTCAGCCAAGGGTGTATACCGGGGGCCGATTTCGGGCCGCCTCGACGCCCGCACCTACCGGGCCTGGAAACAGCCCGTAGCCTAATGCGAAAAGCGAGGAACGCGGAGTTCCCCTTGCGATCTCCCAAGCGACGAGCCTAGAACACCATCTCCAGTTGACTAATCAGCAAATCGTTCGGGATGGAATTGACTGCGCCATCCTCAAGCGACCTCAGATATTGCGTCGTGAGCTTGAGACCGGGATAAGCCACCGGATTGGGGCGGAAGATCACGCCCAAGGTGAACATATTGAGATTGTCCAGACCGCCAGCGCCGTCCGTGGGATCGAAGAATTCGTAACGGAAAAACGGTACGGTCCTTGGCGTGAGGTCGAACCGTACCAGAGAGGAGACGCCCCACATCTTGCTGCTGCCCGAATCCACGGGATTGATTATCTGCCGGTTGTACAGCAACATGCCCTCATCGAAGAGGTGGAACCGTCCCACGTCCATCTGATGGTTCAAGGAAGCGTCCACGATCGGGTTGGACCGCAACCAATTGCCCACCTTCCAGCCTTCCTCGTCTCCGATGAATTCGCTCCATTGATGATCGGCCAACCCTCCCACTGAAGCGCCCCAGGCAGTGAACTCCGATATCCGCCAATCCACCGAATAATCGATACCGGCGGCTTGGGCGGGGTTGCCCGAAAAGAAGCTGGGTTCGTCATTGATGACGTTTTGCCAGTTGGCATTGTGAAAGAACAGACGTTGCGACAATTTCCCGCCGAAGTGGTCCCCCTGCGCCTGGATGCCGAAGTCCCGGAGCCCCAGGATCCGCTTATAAGCGGCCCAAAACCTGGCATACCGGGGAGCATTGACGGCGATGCGCTCGAATTCGTCCGTGCCCGAACCTGATTTCAGACCCGCCCCGCGGATTTTGCCGGCGCGGAAGGTGTAGTTGCGCACGCGCTTTTCCAGGTAAGCTTCCTGGACATCGGCGTTATAGATATTGCTGACGGCGACGGCGGAAAAGGTACTATCAAAGGCGACCTTCGCCTTTAGGCGGAGTTGGGCCAGATAGAAGCCGGCCCGGCCTGGATTGCCGAGCGGATCCTTGCCGAAAGACGGGAATCCGGCCCCGTTCTGACCGTAGGTGTAACCCATCTGGACCCCGCTTTGGAATTCGGGCTGGCCCGTGGAAAACCCAGGGGTCGCGCCTAACACGGCCAGACTTCCCAAGATTGAAATGCTGATTTTCCAGCTCAAGTTAAGGCCTTTCGCTAAGGTCTGGGGGAATGGGTCATAAACATACAATTCTGTTATCTTTAGGCTATGGCTCCCGACTCCACAATTCCGCTCTTGGCCCCGGATTCGATACGTCCTGACACCGCTCCGACCCACCGCTCCGCCCCCGGCAAGCCCGCGTGGCTAAAGGCCAAAATCCCGGGCGGCGAAGCCTATTCCAAGGTGCGCGGCATAGTCGAGGAGCATGGCCTGAACACGGTTTGCCAGAGCGCGAGCTGTCCCAATTTGGGCGAATGCTGGGCGAAAGGTACGGCCACCTTCATGATCCTGGGAAACATCTGCACCCGCGGTTGCCGGTTCTGCGACGTACCCAAGGGCCGTCCTGGCGCGTATGACCGCGAGGAGCCCGCCCGCGTGGCGGATTCCGTGCGGCTGATGAATTTGAAATATGCTGTCATCACCTCCGTGGCCCGGGATGACCTGCCGGACCAAGGCGCCGATGTCTGGGCTGAGACCATCCGCGCCGTGCGTACCGCCGCGCCCCAATGCCGCCTCGAAGTCCTGATCCCGGATATGCAGGGGCGTCTTGACCTGGTCGACCGGATCCTGGACGCCCGGCCGGACATCCTCAACCATAATTTCGAAACCGTGCCTCGCTTGCAGAAAGCGGTGCGCGGTCGCGGCAACATCGCCGACAGCAGCGCCGTACTCGCCCATGCCAAGTCCCGGGGATTCGCCACCAAGACCAGCCTGATGCTGGGCCTGGGGGAAAAGGAAACCGAAATGCACGAAATGATCGGCTATATCGCTTCCCTGAAAGTGGATATTCTGACCATGGGACAATACCTGCAGCCGTCCCGCGACCACTTGGCCGTGGACCGCTATGTTCGGCCGGAAGAATTCGAGGCCCTGAGGGTCTATTCCCTTGAGAATGGCATCCGCATCTGTATTTCCGCCCCGATGGTCCGCTCCTCATATAACGCTGACGCCCAGTCGGCCCCCTTGTTTTCCATACTTTCCGCTCCCTAAGGGAGATCGGATTTGCACCCTATCCGCAGGTTTGTCCCAGAACCACCGAGGTTTGGGTTGTAGAAAGCAAAACGTACCGCTATATTAGAATTCAGCTAATTTTAGACACTTTCGGTCAAGATCGAACCACTATGCCACGCATGGATGCTGCTGGAAGGTCAGAGTTGTTTCAAGCTGGTCAATCCTTTGGCAGGTTCTATTTGGTCCAATTGATCGGAGAAGGTGGCACATCGCGGATTTTCAAAGCGATGCAACAACCCATCAACCGCATCGTGGCGCTAAAAATTCCGTCCTTCACCGATGCCGGCAGCATCCTCACGCCGGACGAGTTTCTCACTGAAGCCACTCTGATGGCGCGCCTGGAGCACGGCAACGTGGTCCGCATCTACGACTTCGGCGTGCACGAAGACAGCGCCTTCATCTGCATGGAATACGTGGAAGGCTGGAATCTGCTGGAGCTCACCGAGGCGCGCGGAGCCCTCCCGGTTTCCGCGGTGCTGGCCGCCGGCATCCAGACCCTCGAGGGGCTTCTGTACGCGCACTCCCAGAATGTCCTGCATCTCGATCTTTCCCCGGCCAATGTCCTCATCTCCAAGCACGGCTCGGCCAAGCTCTCGGACTTCGGCATGGCGGGCAAGAAAGTCAAGGCCTCGGAGGGCCGCATCGTGGGTACGCCCGCGTTCCTCTCGCCGGAACACGTAGCCGGTTCGCCGGGCACGCCGCAATCCGATCTGTTCAGCTTCGGCTCCTTGCTGTACTTCGCAGCCACGGGTGAACCCCTCTTCGACCCCGGCCAGGGAAACTCGCGGGTTACCCAGGCTATCCGCGAGATCGAGGCCGCGCGCGGAAATCCCCCGGAAGACCGCCTCAAGCGGCTGCCCCGCCTGCTGGCCCAACCGGTGCTGACCGCCTTGGAAAGCAAGGATCCACAGGGCCTGCTCCGCGAATTGCGCGAAGCCTACAAAAAGGTCGAAGGCGAGGAACGCCCTGAATCCGTGCTTCGGCGTGAAATGGAATTGCATGGCGATCCCTTGGCCCCCGGTTCCGGCTCGGACGACGTCCCATCCGGTCAGGAATTGCGCGATCGCTATGTGCGGCTGCGTGAAGGCGGCAAGCATCGCGAAGCCGTGGCGCTGCTGGAAAAGGCCATGCGCAAGCAGCCCGACAACCCCATGCTGAGGGAGTTGTTGGCCGCGCCCCCGGCCAAAGGCAAATCCGCGCCGGTGACCATGGATGTGGCAGCCTCATCGCAACCTTCCACCTCCGGTCTGGCGGGTTCGGCCTTGGGCGGCTCCCTGGCTAAAGGCCCAATGCGCGTGGCCGCCGGAATCGCCGGTCTGATCGTCATGACGGGGGCGTTGATGGGATGGAACACCCTGCGCGGCGCCGGCAAGGTAGCGCATCCCTCCTCCACCGAGTCTCCGGATCCGGTTGGAACGTCCTCCGCTCCCGTCGTGAACGGCACTCCAGAAACGCAGTTACCGAACGCAAATCCCGAGGCAGTCATACCGCCTGCGATGAAAACATCCGCTCTCCGTGAAGTCCGCACCGTCCACGCCGTACAGCCCGCTAAGGCCATAAACCGCAGGGCCCGTCGCCCGCCGGCAGTCACTCTTTCCGGCCCCTCGGGAACCAAGGTCACGGTCGACGATTCCCTGGAATGGATCTCGCCCGGTCCCTCCGGAGGCAGGGAATTGTCCCCGGGCATTGTCAACATCACCCTTACGCCGCCGGGAAGCGATCGGCCCATCAGCAGCAGCCTGTTCCTTTCCGAGGATACGCTTTACCTCCTGAACCTGGAAGCCGATGGCGGCTTCTCGGTCAACCGAAAACGGCGCTGATGTCCGCGGCTTCTCCTTCCCGGCCCGCTTCAGGAATATTCTACGCTTCAGCAGCCGCTCTCCTTGCCGTTCTGGTGGCGATTCCGGTGCGGGGTGCCGCCATCAAGGAAGCCGCGGGCTTCTACCATCAGGGCCTTTTTGATTCTTCCCTGGCTTGCCTTAAAGCGGTCAAAGCGGAAGGCCACCTGAAGCACCGCGACTCGCTCTCCTTGTTCCAATATCTGGGCATGGCTTCTGCGCGGCTGGGAAGGGAACCGGAGGCAGTAGGCCATTTCGGTTCACTGTTGGGATTGGACAGCCTTTTCCAGTTCCCGCGCAACGAGGATTCCGCCGTGCTGCGGGCGTTTTCCCGGGCGCGAGAAAGGCGGACCGCGCCGTTGGCGGATGCCGCGCCCGGGCAGGATACGCTGAAGCCACAACCCTTGCCTGCCGCCCCTCTGAAGAACGGCTCCGGCCCGGGGATCCTGCTCGCTTCCTCCTCCCCGTCCTCCGCTCCCACGTCTCCTTCCTCCACATCCGCGGACATCGGGATTCCGCTCACCGGCCCGAATCCCCCGGATACTCCCGCCTTGCGCAAGCCGCCCCCCATCGGCTTCACCATGGGAGCGCTGCCTTTGGGCGCCGGCTGGTTCGCGCGTGACAAGGTCAAGCACGGGCTCGTACTGGGGCTGCTGCAGGCTGGCGGGATCGCGCTTTCGATTTACGCTTCGGACCGGCAGAGCCGCGAACAGCGGGACATCTTCCAGGTCCAAAACCGGGATGAGGCCGCCGACCTGGAGAAATGGCAATTGGTCCAACGCGTCTCCCTGTCCACGGCCGTGGGCGCCTATCTTTTCTCTTTAATCGCTGCTAGCGGAGATCGATGATGGCCAGTTTCGGAATCGGCGCGCAACTCGTCTGGGAAAGCGGGGAGAGGCAGCCCTTCGCGCTCAACAAGGTGATCACCACCTTGGGCCGCAACGAGTCCAACGACATCTTCCTCGATGATCCCAAGGTGTCGTCGTTCCACGGCAACATCCTCAACCGCGAAGACGGGTTCCATCTCCTGGATCTCAAGAGCCGGAATGGCACCCTCGTCAACGACAAGGCGGTGACCGCTTGCGCCTTGCGCGACGGCGACGCCATCGCCTTCGGCGACATACAATTGCGTTTCAAGGCCCTGACGCCGTTCCCCAAGACTCCCATCCCCCTGGCGCGGCTCAACCAGAAGATCCATACCATGGCCATCCAGAGCCCGGGTCTGCGCAAGGAGGCCGAAGAGATCCTGCGCGAAGTCGAGCGCCACCAGGAATTCCTCAAGGCCCTGGTGGAGACGGTCAGCGCGCTTACCGCCTCGCGGACCGTGGCGCATTTCTCCGAGAAGCTGGCGGAAGTGCTCGCCCACAAGCTGGAATGCCGCTCCGTCGGCCTCGGCGCCGAGCGCTCGCAGGATCTCCCCAAGGCCTCCGCACTGGAAGTCGTGGCTTGGGATGCGGCGGAGGCCAAGGCGGAATCGGGCGGCAACGGACGCTGGCTCAAGGTCGCTCCCCACAGCGCGGGCTGGCGCGTGCAACTGGCCTTCCAACCCGCCCCCGGCGACGGATGGGTCGCGTTTATCGCGGACGGCCTGCCGGTGGAACCGCGCGAAGAGACGCGCGACCTGCTCGACATGATGCTGCTTTTCGCATCCGTGCTGTGGCGCAACCTCCACGAGATCGAGAGCCTGCACCGCAAGGAGACCGGCAAGCTCCTCGACGAAAAGGACAAGGAGAGCCGAGGCCGCATCGAGAACCTGGAACGCCGGAACCAGGAGCTCGACGATTTCCTACGCCAGATGCGAAACCAACTGGTGTTTTCCGAAGGCGGGCCGATGGAGAAGGTCCAGGCCCTGGCGCGCAAATTGGCCACTGTGGATCTGCCCGTGCTCATCACCGGCGAGACCGGCACCGGCAAGACCTATATCGCCCGCCTCATCCATCATTACAGCGCGCGCGCCGCCAAGCCGTTTCTGGTAATCGATTGCGCTACGCTGCCCGCCAACCTGATTGAAAGCGAACTTTTCGGCCATGAAAAGGGCGCCTTCACCGGCGCGATGGCGCGCAAGCACGGCAAAGTGGAAGCCTGCGTGGGCGGAACCCTGTTCCTGGACGAGATAGGCGATCTGCCCCTGGAGCTTCAGGGAAAGCTGCTGCGCTTCGTGCAGGAGGGCAAGTTCGAGCGGCTGGGCGGCAACGAGACCGTGCACGTGGACGTGCGCATCGTGGCCGCGACCAACTATGATCTTCAGGAACGGGTCAAGGCCCAGAAGTTCCGCCAGGATCTGTTCTATCGCCTCCACGTGCTGCCGTTGTTGATGCCGCCCTTGAGGGACAGGGTGGACGACATCCCCGTGCTGGCGCGGCATTTCATCCAGAAGCATTTCGGCCCATCCTCCTGGTCGTTCTCGCCTGACGGGAGCAACGCGATCCGTTCCCACGGGTGGCCCGGCAACGTCCGTGAACTGGAGAACAAGCTGCAGCGGGCCTGGCTGTTCCACACCGGTAATGTCGTGACCGCGGCGGATCTTGGGCTGGAGGCCGAAGCGCACGCGCCGCGCAGCCCGGCTGCGGGAGTCTCCGTCGATGAGCCCATCGAGAAGAAGACCCTGGAGGAATACCGCGAGGAATACGAAACCGCCCTGCTCCGCCGCTGCCTGAAGCATTACAAGGGCAATATCACCAAGTGCGCTGAGCACCTCCAGATTTCCCGCAATACCTGCAAGAGCATGCTGCGCAAATACAAGCTGGTGGGCGATCAGGACGATGCGGATGCCGGCGATGCGAACGGCGGGGAAGGGTGAAAACTTCCGGAGCGTGCCATTCCCATCCGCGGCATCCCCG
>JBDSIO010000429.1:0-21406 GCA_039917895.1 Fibrobacteria bacterium
TCACCGACCAATACCTGGCCTATATCGATACCATCAAGGATATGAACCTGTCCAATGCCGGGGAGTTCCTGGTGATGGCGGCCCGCCTGATGCGCCTCAAGGCGCGCGAACTCCTGCCCGCCGACCAGAAGGACGAACTGGAGGACATGGAATACGAGTTGGATCGCCAGGCGCTGATCCAGCAGATGCTTGAGTACCAGAAGTTCAAGGAAGCGGCGCGCGTGCTCCGCAACCACGAGTCCCGCCACTTCGGGGCCTTTGGCCGCGGCCGTTCCGAATCCCCCGACGAAAAGAACGAGGCCGAACTGGAAGAAGAAGCCGGGGTCTTCGATCTTTTGGCCGCATTCCGCAACGTGGTGCTCTCGAAGCCCAAGGCCCCGGTGCATGAAGTCGAAATCGACGACGTGACCATCGAAGACCGCATGCAGGAAGTGGAAATCGCCCTCAACGAATTAGGCCGCAGCCTTTTCGAAGACCTGTTCGCCAACGATACCCGCACCATCTCGCTGGTGGTGACGTTCATGTCCATCCTCGAGCTGGCCAAGCTCGACCGTATCGTGTTCCGCCAGAGCCATGCCCAGGGCCCCATCTGGGTGTACCGCAAGCAAAAGGTCTCGGATTACGAGATGGAACTCAAGATCGACGAGTCGCATCTGGAGCCCCTGCCGGAATTCAAAGCAGGCCTGGTGGATCTGATCAAGGAACAGATGAAAACCCGCACGGTCGCGAATGCCCTGGAAGAAGCCCTGCGCGACCTGGAGAACGGAATCATGCCCGGCGACGCTCCGGCAGCCGAGGCAGCGGCTACCGTCGACGCTGCCTCCGCGGTCAACGCTACCACCGCCGATACGGCCTCCGGTGCGTCAGTCTCTTCGACCGATGTCGCGGAAGCCGAAGCTAAGGAAGCTGAAGACAACGCGGACGTCTTCGCCGAAGCCGCTTTCGATACCGCCGAGTCCACCGAAATCCGCCCCCAAACATTCCAGGCAGGCGAACCGGCATCGGACCCCGCAGTGGACGCCATCGCCGATGCCGCCATCCACGATTTGATGGAGCGTATGCGCGAGGCCCCGGACGACGGCTCCGCGAGCCATCTTGCCGGGGATGAAGACTGATCCGCTCCGGGTTAATCACTTGGATTTGCTAACTTTACCGTCTGAATGGAACCCGGTTTTCATGAGGCTCCGGTAGAACCCTACCCATAAGGAATCCAGACGTTGAATCTTCCCCAAGAACCCGACCCGGACAAGTCCGGGGCCCAAGCCCCCGAAGCCGACGCAGCTGAAATCCTCGCCGCCGGGCCGGCCCAGACGGATTCAAACCTCGCGGTTTCGGAAAAACCGGAAGCCGCGGATGGAGCGGATGGAGAAGAGCCCGTAACGGCCTGGATGCCGGAACCGGACAAGCTGTTCTCGGCCCTGCTGTTCGCCAGCCAGGAATACCTCAGCGCCCGCACCCTCAAGGAAATCATGGGCGAGGACTGGGATCTCTCCAGCCTGCGACGTCTCACCAAGATGGTGAACAAGAAATTCGAAGAACAGGAGATGCCTTTCGAGGTCGCAGAGGTGGACGCCACCTTCCGCATCCGCACTCGTACCCAGTTCTATCCCTGGACCCGCAAGCTCTTCAAGGATGCCAACCCGCGCCGCCTGTCCCAGGCCAGTCTCGAGACCCTGGCCATCATCGCGTACAAGCAGCCCATCACCAAAGCCGAGATTGAATCCATCCGCGGCGTCAACGTCGACGGCTGCATGAAAAGCCTGCTGGAAAAGAAGCTCGTGGACGTGAACGGCCGCACCGACGCCATGGGCGGCGCCTTCACCTATTCCACCACCCGCGAGTTCATGCGCTACTTCGGCATCAACCGCGTCCCCGATGATCTCCCCCGCCTCTCCGAATTCGAAGCCATCGTCAACGCCCAGGCCCTCATCCCCCAGATCGCCTCTGACGGAACCATTATCGAGGTGAACCAGGAAGAACCTGATGGGGAGCAGATGTCGTTGGATCAACTGCAGTAGTCCGGGATGGATTGAAAACGAGATAGAGCGAATATGGGATAGAGTGAAAACGAGATAGAGTGAAAATTTAAAAGTGAAAAGTGAAAATTTAAAAGTGAAGACCAAGAATAAGATTGGCGGCTTGGGCGAACGGCAGGGCAATCACGGCCGCTTCCAAGGGTCGGAAGGCTTTTCCACGGCCGCAATGAATGGACTTACTCCCTCACTTTTCACTTTTCACTTTTCACTTTTCACTTTTCACTAAAAAATCTCTCTTCGCTACGCACTGACCCCGAAGAGCCTCATGTCGCAAACCCCCATGATGAAACAATACCTGGAAATCAAATCCCGGTATCCCAACACCCTCCTCCTCTACCGCATGGGCGATTTCTACGAACTGTTCGGCGACGACGCCGTGACGGCCTCCAAGGTGCTGGGCCTGACCCTGACGGCGCGGAACCACGGCGGCACGGACAAGACGCCGCTGGCGGGCTTTCCGTACCATGCCATCGAACGCTACATGCCCAAGCTCATCGGCTCCGGGCTCAAGATCGCCGTATGCGAACAGGTCGAGGATCCGGCCGAGGCCAAGGGCATCGTCAAGCGTGAGGTCACCGAGGTGGTCACCCGCGGCACGGCCATGAGCGAGAACTATCTCGACGCCAAGACCAACAATTACCTGGCCGCATTGTATCCTGCCTCCCTGGTGCGCGGGCCCGATGCGGGCGTTTCGGCCGCGGGGGCCTCGTTGTCATTGGGCGCACCGCCTCCGGGCACGGCGGCTCCGTCCGCCACGGGCGCGTTCGCGGGTGGGACGGCGGAAGACCAAAAACGTTTCGGCTTCTCCTACCTCGACCTCAGCACCGGTCGTTTCGCCGTGATGGAAGGCACCCTGGAGCAGGTGGCCAACGAGATCTACCGTCTGGGCGCCCAGGAGGTGCTGTTGCCTGAAATCGCCGAGATCCCCCTGGCGCTGGCGCAACTGCGCGATCAGGACAAGGTGCTGCTCACTTTGCTGCCCAAGGGATTCTTCAACCTGCAGGAAGGCATCGTCGCCCTGCAGCGCCAGTTCAAGGTGCATTCGCTGGAAGCCTTCGACTGCGCCCACATGACCCTGGGCCTGCGCGCCGCCGCCGCCGCCCTCGGCTACGTGAAGGACAACAAGAAGACCGAGCTGCATCATCTGGTGCGTCTCACGTCCAGCCGCTTCGAGCAGCATATGACCCTGGACGCGGCCACGGTGCGCAATCTCGAACTCATCCGCCCCATGCATGGCGACGACGAGCATGGCACCCTGTTCCATCTCCTGGACCGGACGGTGACCGCCATGGGCGGGCGCTCGTTCAAATACTGGCTCACCCATCCCCTGCTGGAACCGGAGAAAATCCGCGCCCGCCAGGACGCTATCCAGGAATTGCTCGAGAAGCCCCAGGCGCTTGAAGATCTGCGTAAGCACCTGCAAGCCATCAACGATATCGAACGCATCGTGGCCCGCTGCGGATCGGCGCGCGCCCATGGGCGCGACCTGCAAGGCTTGGCCAACTCCCTGATCGGCGCCGGCGACGTCGCCGCCCTGCTGGAAACCTTGGATGCCGATCTGTTCGCCAAGAGCCGCGGCAAGCTGGCCGCCATGCGCGAACGCGGCCAGGACCTGCTCAACCGCCTCACCGAGCGCCCGCCGCTGACAGTGCGCGAAGGCGGCATGATCCGCAATGGCGTTTACCCTGAATTGGACGAACTCGTCAACGGCATCCGCGACGGCCGCGAGTGGCTGAACGGGCTCCAAGCCCGCGAACGCGAGGCCACGGGCATCAACACCCTCAAGGTCGGCTACAACAAGGTGTTCGGCTACTACATCGAGGTGACCAAGACCCAGGAGGACAAGGTCCCGGCCAACTACCTGCGCAAGCAATCCCTGGTAGGCGCCGAGCGCTACATCACGCCGGAGATGAAGGACTGGGAAAGCCGCATCCTGGGGGCTGAAGGCGAGATCAATTCCTGCGAATACCGCATCTTCTGCGGCCTGCGCGAGGGCGTGAACGGGGCCGCGGGCGACATCCTGGAAGCCGCGCGCACCTTGGGCAGCGTGGATGTGCTCTGCTGCCTGGCAAAAGCCGCGCGCGACCTGCGGTTCTCGCGTCCGGTCATCGCCGAGGACACGGTCTTGCGCATCGTCAACGGCCGCCACCCCGTGGTGGAATCCATCACCGAGGACGGCGCTTACATCGCCAACGACGTAAACCTGGACTCGTGCAAAGAACCGGGTTCTTCCGGCCGCCAGATCCTGCTGATCACCGGCCCGAACATGGCCGGTAAGTCCACCTACCTCCGCCAGGTCGGCCTCATCACTTTGCTTGCGCAAATCGGCTCCTTCGTGCCCGCGGAATCGGCGCATATCGGCCTGGTCGACCGCATCTTCACCCGCGTAGGCGCCACCGATCGCCTCGCCAAAGGCCAATCCACCTTCATGGTGGAGATGATCGAAACCGCCAACATCCTGAATCACGCCAGCCCGCGCAGCCTGATCCTGCTGGACGAAATCGGCCGCGGCACCAGCACCTACGATGGCCTGTCCCTGGCCTGGGCCATCACCGAGGCCCTGCATCAGGACTCGCGCATCGCCGCCCGCACCTTGTTCGCGACCCACTACCATGAACTGACCCAATTGGCCGGAGGCCTGGAGCGCCTGCGTAACGTGCAGGTCACTGTGAAGGAGTCGGAGGGACAGGTGATCTTCCTGCGCAAGGTGATCGAAGGCGGCTGCGACTCCAGCTACGGCATCCATGTGGCCAAGATGGCCGGCGTACCCGACGCGGTGGTGAACCGCGCCTGGCAGGTTTTGGCCGAACTGGAAAGCCATGGCTTGGCGACGGCGCCGCAGTTGCAGGGCCTGGACGGCGTCTCAGTGCGCGAACCCGCGCCGGTCCGCGAGTCAGCGCCGGCGCGCGAGCCCGCCCAGGCCATCCCCATCCACGCCGCAGAAACCTCCCCGGACAAATCCAAACGCCCCGCAGGCAAACCGGCAGGTCCGCAAATCGATCTCTTCCAATCCTCCGCCATCGAGATCGAGAACCCCGTCCATCGCAAGGCTTTCGAAGAGCTGATGCGCCTGGACCTGGACGCACTCTCCCCCATGCAGCTCATGATGAAGATCCACGAACTCAAGGGCAAGCTCTCCGACCCCAACGGTTCCGCGCCCAAGACCGCTTCGCGTCCATCGGCGGCGGCGCCGCCGGTGTAAAACGCTCATTTATTTAAAATGAGCGAATAATGCGTCCAAATACCCAACATTGGACGGTTAAAAACGGGTAATTTGGGTAAATGGAAACTGACTCCCTACTGCTCACCACCTCTCAAGCGGCCGGCCTGCTGGGTGTGCACGAATCCTCCATGAAGCGTTGGGCCAACGAGGGAAGGTTGCGCCTCAGCAAAACCGATGGGGGCCACCGCCGGATCCTGCTGGAAGACCTGCTCGCGTTCGCCCGCTTGGAACGGAGCGACTCGCCATTATTGCTTCTCGCTCCCCATGAACATGAAATGGCCGCCGCCGCCCTGGCCTGCCGGGAGCGCAACCATTACCAGCCGCTGGCCGAATTGATCATCCGACTGTGCGATACTCGATCGCCCGGCTACCTGCTGGCGGTGATGAAATACCTGCAAGTGAATTGCGGCATACCTTTGGCAAGAACCTTCGACTTGGGCATATCCGAGGCCATGCGCCGCATCGGCAATGAATGGGCGTCTGGTTCGCGCACCATCGCCCATGAACACCGTTTCACCCAAAAGATGCTGGACGCCATCCACGCATTGAGGGGGGTGGAGCCTTCCTCGCTTCAGAGGCAGAGTCCCCTGGCCCTGGTCGGCTGCGCGGAGACCTGCTATCATGAGGTAGGCGCCATGTTCGTGCGGTACCTCCTGGAAGAGGCCGGGTGGCAGACCTGCTATCTCGGCGCCAATGTGCCTTTCAGCGAATACGCCTCCATTCAGGGCGACTTGGGCGCCAGGCTCGTGGCCATCTCATTCGTGCCGCCTTGCGGTAATCCCGAAGCCCGTCGCGGTGTCGGAATCCTGGCGGGACTGTATCGGGAAAGCGCTCCATATTATCTGGCCCTGGGAGGCGGGGGGCTCGAGCCCGGGGCGTTACGCTCCATGGGTTCGCCTTTCCTGGCCCTTAAGGTCGAGAAGGACACGGAGTCTTTCCAGATCTGGGCGCGCGGCAAGGCCCGGGAAAAAGGCCGGGCCGCCGGAAAGGCGAGGGGAAACGCATGAAGCTGCCTTCCTGGATCCTGCCCTTGGCGCAGAAGCACGGCGCAGGCGACCCCATCGCCTACCTGGCCAGCCATAGCCGTTCTTTTCGTTTCGCCACGCGATTCCTGTCAGGGGCGCAGGCGCGGGAAATCGCCGAGGTATACGCATTCTGCCGGTTCACGGATGATCTGGTCGATGCCGCGCCCGAACTTCCGGAACATGTTCTGGAGACGCGACTTGAGGAATGGGAGACGCTCGCCCGCCGCGCGCATGGAGGAGAGGCCACGGGTTTCTCCTTGCTTGATGTCCCCTTGGGCAGGATGGGGCGGAAAGGGATTTCCTTCGCATACGCCTCCATGCTCATCGAAGGAATGCGCATGGACATCCGACCCCGGACCTATGCGGATATGCGGGATCTGGAAACCTATACCTACCGCGTAGCCGGCGTGGTGGGGCAATGGCTAACCGAACTGGCGGGAGTCAGGAATCCCAGGGCCTTGTCGCGGGCTTCCGATTTGGGCCATGCCATGCAGTTGACGAATATCCTCCGGGACGTAGGCGAGGATTGGGATCGCGGAAGGTTGTATCTGCCGCTCGATGCCTTGGCAAGGCATGGATTGTCCCCGGGCGATATCGGCGGCCTGCGCAAGGGAGGGGGGCGGCCGCCGGTGGCCTACCGCAATCTGCTGGAGGACTTGCTCGGCGTCGCGGAGAGGAAATACAGCATGGCTTTCCAGGGCATTCCCTCGCTGCCTGAATATTTCCAACGGCCCGTCCTGGTCTCCGCCTTGGTGTACAGGGACATCCATGGCGCCTTGCGCAGGAACGGTTACGACAATTTCAATCTACGGGCGCATTCGTCGCCAGGATCCAAACTCTGGGTCGGACTCCGGGCTTTATGGATTCTGCCTTCGCTTCGGGATCTTTACCCCCCGGAATATCCGCCGGTGAGCCTGCCTGCGAGACTCGGCGAGGAGGTGGCGTATGGGCATTGAAGTCATGGGGAAACCGGGGAACAGGGACTTCCGGAGGCTTCCGTGGACGGCGTTGGCAGCGATGGCGGCATTCCTGGTGGGGACCACTGGAGTCCCGCTGGCGGCCGCTGCCGATGCGGAAACCGCGCCGCAGGAACGGAAGGATGTTTTCAAGCAGGGTCTGCGGGAGCTGGCCGCGGCGGATGCGGAATCGGCGCGGTATCCTGACAGCCTTCCCCTCCATTTCAATCGGTTGCGGATCCTCTATGTGCTGGGCGTCAAGGAGGAGCGCTTCCTCCGGGAAGGCGAGCAGACGCAAGCCTGGCTGGAGTCGCGCGCGAAGGACGAGGCATCCACGCAGTTGCTTCTGGCCTACCGGGGAGCGTTGCGGGTGGCCCGCGCCAAGCATGGCTTCAACCTGAACCGGAAATGGGAGAACCTCAAGGCGGGAATCCCGCTGCTCGATTCCGCCGTGGCCCAATCGCCTCGGCAGCCGGAATTGCGCTATCTGCGCCTCGTCAGCAATTACTATCTGCCTTTTTTCCTCGGACGCAAAGGCAAGGTGGGCGAGGACTTCACCGCCTTGGCGCGTCTGCTGCCGGAGTCCGCCGGGGACTATCCTCCCAAGTGGTTTCTCAACGTTGCGGGGTTCGTCCTGGAAAAGGGAAAACTCAAGGAAGAGGAAAGGCAAGACCTGGCCGTGAGGGTGAGCGAGGTCTCCAACCAGGCGAAGAATGAGACGAAGCCATGAAGGCCCAGCCCAAACTTCCCGTATTCAATCCGCTGGCCGCCAGGATGTTCGAAACCGTGTTCCTTCCCATGCGCGGCCTAAGGCTGGGGGGATTGCATTTCCTCAACTTACCTGAGACCTTGCCTCCCGGGAGGCCTGTGCTCTTGGTGGGGAACCACGTGAGCAATTGGGACGGTTTCATGTTCCGGGAGATTCAGCGCCGCCTGAAACCCAAGTGGCCCATTTACAGCGTGATGCTGGAGGAAGAACTCAGGCGATACCCGTTTCTGAGGCTGATGGGTGGAATGGGCATGCGACCCGGCTCACCGGCCTCGGTGGCTTCATGCCTGCGCCGGGTTGCGGCCTTGCGCGCGCGGACGCCCGACTTCTTCCTGTCTTTTTTTCCGCAGGGAAGGATTTACCCGAGCTTCAAGAAGCCCTTGCAATTCCACGCCGGGGTCGACTTGTTCATTCGCGCCATGGCTCCCCTCACTTTGCTTCCCGCGGGACTGCATATGGAGCCCTTGCGCGGGCTCGCGCCGAGCTTTCTGGTTTCCCTGGGTCGTCCCATGCGCGTGGACAAGCCGTCGGCCATCCACCGCGTGCTGGAAGACCTGGTGCAAGCCCAAACGGACAAGCTCCACGCCCTGCTCTGCCGGCATGGCGAGGATTTCGCGGAGCAAGTCGATCCGCATGGCCTGCGGGGGGCGCTGCAAGACGTCGCGGACCGGAAAAACCCGTGGACCCCGCAGACCCCAAAGGCGCCTTGATGATCCCTTTCGACCCGGCGCTCATTATCTGGATCCTGGTCACCATGGCCGCGGCGGTAATGCTCATGGGCACCTTCCTCAACTTCCTTTCGGCCCCACGTTTGGAAAAGGCTTTGCCGCCATTGCGTTCCGCCCGCGTCAGCCTGCTCATCCCATTCCGGGACGAGGAGGCCAACCTGCGCGTGCTGATGCCCATGCTTCGACGGATCGAATATCCCGAACTGGAAATCCTCCTGCTCGACGATGATTCCCGGGATGCTTCGGCGGAAATCGTAGCGGCGGAAGCAAAGGCGGATGAGTTGGACACCGGCGCCCTGGTTGGGGCCCCAGTGGGTGCCTCGATGCGTGCCTCGATGGATGCCTCGATGAATGCCTCATCGGAAGCCCCGGTAAAGGGCCGGATCCGCCTGCTGCACGGGGAACCCCTGCCCGCCGGCTGGCTCGGCAAGAACTGGGCTTGCAGCCAACTCGCCGCCCAGGCGACGGGCGAGATCCTGATTTTCTGCGATGCCGACGTCAGGGCGGGACCGCGATCCGTGGCGGCGACCGTCGGAATGATGCAATCGGAAAAGTGGGATGCCCTGACGGCCATGCCGCGGCAGTTGCTCGGGACCTGGAGCGAAAAAGCGGTAATCCCCATTTTGCTTTTCATGCCGGTACTCGGTTTTCTGCCCATCTCCTTTATCCCGAGGTATCCGCATCCGTCCCTTTCCGTGGGCTGCGGACAATGGTTCGCATTCACCCGCCCCTTGTACTTGCGTTTGGGGGGCCATGGGGCCGTCCGGGAACAAATCGTGGAAGACATGGCCTTGGGACGCCTGGTGAAGGAAAAACGGGGCGTGCTCGGCGCCGTGATCGCCACACGGGATCTTTCCGTCCGCATGTACACCGGTTTCCCCTCGGTTTGGATGGGCTTCGCGAAGAATCTCGCCTATCTCACGGGCACGGGATGGATCCGGCCGGCCTTCGTCGTATCCGGATTCCTGGCACTGAACGCTTTACCATGGATTATGGTCGTTTCCGGCCATTGGCCCTGGCTGATCCCGTTTTGCCTTTGGTCCGCGGCCCGGTTCGGGGCGGCCCGGATTTTCCGGGAGCCCGGGTTCGCCTGGATCTGGTCCTGGGCCGGGACATTGCTGATTCCCGCCCTATGCATCCGATCCTGGTGGGGGCATAGGCGCGGCTCCATGCAGTGGAAAGGGCGCGAATTGGATGCCGCCTTCGCTAAGAACCGGCCGGGATGAAAGGCGATGGCATGCACGAGGAACGCACGATGGACGGGGAAGCGAACGTGAAAATGGACGCGAAAGCGATCGTGATTGGGGGAGGGTTCGGAGGATTGGCCGCCGCCATGCGGCTCCAGGGACGGGGATTCCGGGTCACTTTGCTGGAGAAAAGGGAAAGGGTGGGCGGTCGCGCCTATCGGTTGGAAGCGAAGGGTTACACATTCGACATGGGTCCCAGTCTCATCACCGCCCCGGCCATTCTCGAAAGCGCGTTCCGGTGCGTGGGAAGTTCCTTGCGGGACCATGTCGACCTGCTCCCCCTCGATCCTTTCTACCGCATCTATTTCCATGACAAGACCTTCATCGACTATGGCGGACGCGCGGAGGACATGAAGGACCAGATGCGGCGGTTCAATCCCGTCGACGCGGGCAAATACGATGCCTTCATGGAGGCGATCCGGCCCATCTACGAACAGGTCATCGAAAAGGGCCTGGGGGCGAAGCCCTTCCACGATTGGCGCGAGATGGCGCGCTTTCTTCCGATCGTGCTGAAGCTCGGGGCCTGGAAGCCGGTGCCGGCTTTCGTGAATGCGTTCTTCAGCGACTTCCGCCATCGTTTCATGTTCAGTTTCCATTCCCTGTATATCGGCGGAGATCCCTTCCGCTCGCCTTCGGTGTACCTGATGATCCCCTACCTGGAGCGAAAGCAAGGCGTGTGGTATACCAAGGGCGGCATGTACAGCGTGGTGCAAGCCATGGAAAAGGCTTTCACGGACGCCGGAGGCGAACTGCTTACGGGCCATGCCGCGGACTGTATCCGCGTGGAAGGCGGCAGGGCCGTGGGCGTGGAAGCCAAGGGGCGGCTGTTGGCGGCCGACCTGGTGGTCAGCAACGCGGATTTGGCGCATACCTACAGGCACTTGATCGCGCCCGAGCATCGGCGCAAATGGACGGATGCGAAGGTGCATGGCCTCAAGCATACCATGGGCTGCTTCCTGCTTTTCCTGGGGGTGCGCAAAACGTTCCCGGCCCTCAAGCACCACACCTTGATCCTTTCCGAGCGCTACCGGCAATTGCTCGCGGACATTTTCCGGCGGAAAATCCTTCCCGAGGACTTCAGCCTCTACTTGCATGCCCCCTGCCGGACCGACCCGACCATGGCGCCGCCCGGATGCGACAGCCTGATGATCCTGGCTCCGGTCGCCAATCTCGATTCCGGCATGGATTGGGAAGCCGCCAAAACCGGTTTTGCCGAACGCATCCTGGCTTTCCTGGAAACCTGGGGATTGGAAGGTTTGCGGGAAAACGTGGAGTTCATGCGCATCTATACTCCGCTCGATTCCAAAACGGATTTGAACGCGTACCGGGGAAACGCTTTCGGATTGGAGCCGAGCCTCGGTCAGACAGGTTACTTCCGGCCGCATAACCGTAGTGAAGACATTCCCAACCTGTATTTCACCGGCGCCGGCACGCATCCCGGGGCGGGGGTGCCCGGCGTGCTACTCTCCGCCGAAGCGACCGAGGCCTGCATCCTGGAGGACTTCCCCCATATGCGCCAAGCTTACGCCGGCGCTACAGCTTCCCACCGTACGGCCCACGCATGAATTTCACCTATGCCCTGGTATTGGCCGCGTCCATCGCCTTTCCCCTGGCCTTCTCGCGTTCCAGCCGATTGGGTTTTGGGCCGCGTTGGAAAGCGGCCTGGGCCGCCATCCTGTGTTCGGCGCTTCCTTTTATCGCCTGGGACGTCTATTTCACAAGCAAAGGGATCTGGAGCTTCAATACCCGCTATACCCTGGGGATTTCCCTTATGGGCCTGCCGGTTGAAGAGATGCTTTTTTTCGTGGCCATTCCCTTTTCCTGCCTTTTCATCTACCAGGCCGTGAGACGGTTTCCGGTCCTTGCTGTTCCACAAGGCCTGACCCGCGGGATTTGGGGCGCATCTGCCGTGTTGCTGCTCGCATTGGCGGCCTGCAATCCGGATAAGGCTTATACCGTTGCGGTATGCCTTTTGGGAGCCCTGGCATCGGGAATTTTGGCCGGCCGATTTCCCGCCTACTCCGGGCACTTGGTTATCGCCTTGGCGGCGCAATATCTGCCCTTCCTTTTGGTGAATGGCCTGCTTACGGCATTGCCCGTGGTCCAGTACCGCGCTTCCGAGATCCTGGGGTACCGCATCGGCTCCATCCCGGTCGAAGATGCGATCTACTCTTTTATCATGCTCGTATTGCCCGTGGCCTTGTACGAGGCCTTCATCGGCGACCGGACCCCTCCGGTCCATCGGACCGAAGACGCGCGATGATTTTCCCCGGCGCGATTTCCCTGGCGGCTTTTTTTGCCGTTTCCATTGCCTCTTTCATCGGAATGGAGTTCGTGGCCTGGTCCTCCCACAAGTGGATCATGCACGGCCCGCTTTGGTTCCTGCATGAGTCCCATCATGTCCGGAGCAAGGGCCGATTCGAAGCCAACGACCTTTTCGGGCTTTTCTTCAGCCTGGTTTCCATCGCTTTGATGGGTTATGGCGTATATAGCGCGCACGGCTTCCATCCTGCCTGGTTCGGATGCGGGATGGGAATGGCCGCCTATGGTCTGGCTTACCTGCTCATGCACGATACGCTGACGCATGGGCGGTTCGGAAGGGTAGGCCTTCCGCGTAACGCCTATCTGCGAAGGCTGATACGTGCGCATCGGATCCACCATGCCAAAGATACCCGCGACGGCGCGGTACATTTCGGGTTCCTGTGGACGCCTAAGGAATAAGGCCCCATGAACCCGTCCGCATCCGACATCGGGCGCGGACCTTTATTCCGCAAGCTTTATTCCGTAATCCTATTTTCATCCAACATATCACCTAGATCCCCAAATTCCCGCTTATTAACGGGAATAAATTACGTTTTTTGTAATCTATTTAAATTATTTACTTTCCAATTCTTCCTCTTTTGGATATACTGTTCGCATGGACGTCTACCAATACGAGGATTTCCGCAAGTTCCTGAATGATTCCTTCGAGGAAAAGCGCAGGGGACAGACCGGATCCTCCGAGGGCAAATACACCCACCGCAAGCTGGCCGCCGAGGCCGGCTTCGCCAATCCCGGCTACTTCAACGACGTCGTGAAGGGCCGCCGCACCCTTAGCGACACCGCCATGGAAAAGCTGATCGGCGTGTTCGGCCTCAAGAGCAACGAAGCCGAGTACTTCCGACTGCTGGTCGCCTACGGCCAGGGAAAACATGCCGAAGAGCGCCAGGAACTCTACCATCAGATGCTGTTCCGCCGCAACCGCTCCTCCTTCGTGCGCCTCAACCCCGTCAACAGCAAATATTACCAGGACTACCACTATCCCCTGGTACGCTCCGCCATCCAGGTGCTGGACTTCCGCGGCAACTACGATGAGCTCGCCAAATTCATCCGCCCCGCCGTTCCCGTCGGGACTTTGAAGAAATGCGTGCGCGATCTCTGCGAGTGGGGGCTGCTCACGCAGAACACGGACGGTCGTTATCAGCCATCGCATAAGAATCAGGAACCGGCGCCCTCGATGGGCGATCTGGTCAAGCGCCTCAACCGCGAATGGGTCATGCAGGCGGCCGACGCGCTTTTCGCCTATTCCAAAGAAGAACGCTACATCTACTCCGCCCTGCTCACCGTGGGCGCCAAGACCTTCAAGGACATCCAGCAACGGATCGACAAGTTCCGCGAGGAAATCATCGAACTGGCCAAGGGCGAGGAAAAGCCCGACCGCGTCATGCAGTTCAACATCCAGCATTTCCCCCGCAGCCATGTCAAGGAGCCCAAGTGATGCGTACCCATTCCCGCCCGCCAACCCTCCGTGCCAGGACTCCGGGAACCGCCGCGTCCGCCAACGCCGCCGTCGCCGCCATCGCGTTCGCCCTCTTCACTTTCTCCGGCTGCATAAACGACGAGCGCTCCGCCGGCGTCGACGAATTCCCCAACAGCATCTATGCCCGCGTGCATACCTTCCTCGACGAAGGCAAGAAATCCGAATCCATTTCGGCTGCCGCCTCCGTCCCGGACACACTGCTCGGTGGTTCCGGATTCCACGTCGGCGCGGGCAAGGTGGCGGGCGCCAAGATCGCCGCCGCCGCCAAGGCCGGCGCGGAAGCCCCATTCCTGCGCGGCCTAGCCAAGGCCATGTCCGCCGGGGCGGCGGGGGTCGACTCCGGTTGCACCGCCGGCGTGATCACCGTAACCGATACCTCCAAAGCGCCCCTGAAGATTACGGTCAACATCGCCTCCGTTTGCTTCGACGCCAAGGCCCTGGATTCCATCAAGGGCAATGAAATCATCATCCGCGGCAAAACCACCGTCACGTTCAACACCGGCCGTGTCGAAACCGCTGAACTCAGCGACGCCGACGGCGACGGCATCCTCAACCCCAAAGGCACGGGCGCCAAGGCCAACCTCCTCTTCACGGCCTTGGAGAAGGGCATTCTGGAAAAGACCGTGCTGGTGGTGGGTCCCGGTCCCGATGCCAGCTTCGACACCGAAAAGGACAACCTGGTCTACTCCGCCGACTGGACCAAGACCTCGGGCTCGGACACCTTGGGCTACGCCCATTACACCGACGCGGACAGCGACGGAGTGGCCATCGACAACGGCAAGGCTTCGGTGGTGGATCTGGCCTACTACCAGAAAGGTCCTTCCAAGGATCATCCCGACGCGGTCTGGAGCAAGGCAGACCTGCGCATGGTGGTCCGCTACCAGGTGGAGGCCAAGGAAGTGCGGCGCGTGCGCTTCGAGATGGAAGGCCAGGCCGGCCGCCGCCAACTCGCTGAAATTGTGAATGACCTGGGGGGCGCGGATATCGATATGCGCGAACGGGTCCATGCCCACTTCTATACTTTCGGCGCGGGTGGTTCGGACTCCCTGGACACAATGTACGTCCATCTCTCCATGAGCCTGGGCGCGGACTTCGACAGCAAGGCCGACGATAGCGTCTATGCCATCGACGTGCGCACCCGGAAACGCTCCGGAGACGAACGGCTCGCGAAGTTCTCGTTCCTTTCCGCCAAAGCCATACCTTCGGGCAAGGATCCCGAAACCGGTACCCTCTCCATGGACGTCGAATACGGGAACGGCGAAACCCTGACCGTGGAGGGCGAGATCAGCCCGGCGACCATGGACGTCACCGTCAAGGACCGGGCCGACAAGCGCCAGCATGTGGTGTGGGACCGCGAAGGGCGGGGGATCAGTATGGAAGAGTTGAAGAAATAGGGCGCCTCCTGCCGAAGCAGATGGAGATGTTTCCCGCGGAGACGCCCTCCGGAAAATTAAATCGCAATGGAGTTGGGAACCCATGGAATATTATCCCGCCTACACAATGTTTTTTCCGGGTAATAGGTTTTACCTGCGATTGTTGCCGGACAAGGGAAATCGGATTCAGGTCAGAATCACTTCGGAACGGCCCATCTCGCTTAGTTTGAAACATGCGGGGCATGGCCGGCCCGCTCGCCACGGACCCAACGGCCTTGCCCACTCCTTTCGGATTGATGGCCGCGTCGCACTTTCAGATGGACCGGGTCCAATTTGGCGAAAGAAGTGAAACCCTTTCCCTGACGGGTTTCCTGATTTGCTGATTCAAGGTCATGCGCCTCCGCATTCCGCCTGGTGGCGCATAACCCGCGATCGCGGTCTCAGTTATTCAATGTAGCCTCAACGGATACCATTTCCGCCAACTTGCGGCCCATCGCCGTGGCTGATTGCGGATTCTGTCCCGTGATCAGCCGTCCATCCACCTGCACGTTCTCGGTCCAATTCGCAGCGGGCACGTGCCGCGCGCCCCGCTCCTGCAACTTGTCCGCCAACAGGAAGGGCACAACGTTGTCGAGGCCGACGGTTTTCTCCTCTTCGTCGGTGAAGGCCGCTACGGTCTTTCCTTTCACCAGATAAGTTCCATCGGCAAGCTTGATGTCTACCAATCCCGCGGGCCCATGGCACACCGCTGAGACTACGCCCCCGCGTTCATAGATTCCGGCCGCGACCGACGCGATGGCGCGATTACCGGGAAAATCCCACATGGCCCCGTGGCCGCCCACGAAATGAATGGCCGCGTACCTGCGCCCGTCGACTTGGTCCGGCCGCAAACTATTGCGCAACTTGGCCTGTACCTCGGCATCTTCCCAGAACTCCTTGTTCACCGGGTCGTCGAGATCGAAACCATCCACGGGAGGATTGCCGCCCAGCGGGCTCATGAATTCGACCTGGACCCCGTGTTCATGCAGGATCTTCCAGGGATGGGCCGCCTCGGAGAGATACCACCCGGTGGGCTTGCCGGTGGATCCTTTGGTGGCATGGCTCGTGAGTACGAAAAGAACGATGGGAAGCGACATGATGGGTCTCCTGCTTTTTCCGATAGAATCTGATAATAGACTGATGATTGCTTTTTGCCTTCGGGTACAAGATACGGTCCGAACGGCCCGCTCCAAAGGGATTTGGATCACCGGTTTGGAGTGAGGTGGATCACTTGAAGCGGTGGTCAAGGCGGCTCAGGGTCTCACGCGTCAGGCCAAGATAGGCCGCGTCGTTTCGGTCTTGCGCCTTGAATATAAAATCTCAAACCGCCGCTTGGATTCCTCCGCGTACACACTGCTTGAACCCGATTGCCCGTCCGTGTCATTGCGATTTTTCTTTAATATAACACCCAAAGGTGTTATATTAATCCACGAGCATCCAGAAAACCTTCTAAGGAGAGACCCCATTGACCGGCAAACAACCCCTCGTAGTCGAAAAACGCATCCACATCCAGGCCGCCCCGGAGCGCATCTGGACGCTGATATCAACGGCGGAAGGCTTCCAACGGTGGTTCATGCCCGGGGACATTAAACCTTCGGAGGGCCATGAGTTTCACCTAAGCACGCCATTCGGGAACGCCCCGTGCAAGGTCCTTTCCGCGCAACCGCCAGTCAAGATCGCTTTCACCTGGGGCACCCTGGGGATATTGAGCTATCCGCATTGGACCATCACCATCGAGCTGAAGCCGACCGGGGATGGCACGGAACTCGTGCTGCTTCATGAAGGATGGACAGGGGAAGAAGACGCGATCCGCGAACGCATGAGCGGCGGCTGGACGGGAATCGTGGCAAAACTGGCCAAAGTGGCCGAAGCGGGATGAAGAGCCATTCGGTGGACGTGTTCCAGGCGCTTGCGGATCCCACGCGCCGGAGCATCCTGCAGATCCTGATGAAAAGGGAAAGCTCGATCCGGAGCATCGCGGAATCCTTTCCCCAAAATCGGAACGCCATCGTCAAGCATCTGGCCGTGCTCAAGGCCGCGGCCCTGGTGGAAGCCAAGCCTGAGGGACGGGAAACCGTGCATAAGTTTCTGCCGGGGCCGTTGGACGACGTGAAGAAATGGCTGGCTTATTTCGATGTTTTCTGGGACGGCAAGTTGGCCGACCTGAAGCAGGCCGCGGAATCGCTTCCGGAGCGGAACGGGCCGCAACGGAAAACCGCGGTCCGGAGAAAACGGATCCGGTAGGCGCGGGCGTTCACCGGGTAATGCGGCTCGAGCGGCTCCGCCGCCGGATCGATCAGCGGGTCGTGCTGATTTTCACATTGAGATCCACCAGACGTTGGCACAGCGTACGGATCATCCCGTCCACCAGTGCCGGTCGGTACTTCATGATGCGCAGGAATTGCTGCTGATCGATGACTTGCACCAGGCAGGATTCCATGGCCACCACGGTCGCGGTGCGCTTGAGGCCGGTGAAGAAGCTGAGCTCTCCGAACACCTCGCCCGACTTGATCCTCGAAAGCGCGTAGCCCTTGGATGTGACTGATGCGCTACCCGTGATCATCTCGTAGACTTCGTTGGGATGGTCGTCCTCGCGAATGATGGTTTCGCCATCCTCGTATTCGCGGATTTCCGGTTGATGGCGGATCTCTTCGGCGATGTAAAGAGAGCAGAGCAAGTGTCCGATGCGGGTTTCCAGGTTCTGGTAGGCGAGCCAATCGGCAAGCAGGGCACGATCCGCGGAAAGGGCATTGAGAAACGCTTCCTTGCCGACCACGGCGATCTCGGCGCCGAACTCGCTGGTGATGGAGAGGCCTCCGGCTTCACCGGGGCCGGGCGCGAGGAGAAGATCGCCGCTGGAGTAGAGGCGGATGGTCTTTTCGCCGTGCTGGCAGCGGAACACGCCTTTGAGAATATGGATGAGCGCGGATGGCGATACGGCCAGCAGTTCGGACTCGCGGAGCAGGATCTGGTTTTCGCTTTTCCCGGCCAGCGCTGCGCCGATGGAAACGGCCAGTTGCTTGGCCTTGGTTTCCATGTCCTCCAGGAACGGAGGCGTATCGATAAGTGTCAGCATTTAGACTCCCTGGTTCCGCTCTCCACTGGGGTTAAGGTTTCGTCCCTAATCCCTTACCCCTGCATCATTCCGGGGGTTTCGAGTTGAACCGTTCTTTCGGATTCCTGATGCGGTTCAGGTATTCCAAAGCCTTCTCGCGGTTGCCGCGAATCATATACAAGGCGTAGATGTTCCCGAATTCGGTTTCCTGATCCACGTGGGAAGCGATGTACTCTTCGCGCGATCGGCCGGAGAGAAAGAGGTATTTGAGTTCTTCGGCCGTTGGCTCGTGATCGAAAACCGTTTCCATGGGACTGCCTTTATTATAGGACTCCATTCCGGCAAGATACAACAAACAGGCTCAAAAAAATCAAGTACGGGTGCGCGTGATCACTCCATAGTTTACGGCCCTTGAACTTGACATCCCCGCCCTTGGTGGGATAATTAGGCTGGCATTATACCCCCTTTCCCATAGGGCGTATTGCGTCTTCGTTTCCCGTCGAATCTCCGCATTTTTTGAGGTAGAGAACATGAAAAAGAACCCGGAATCCCTCCGTCCCCAACCTGTCGCCCGCGGTATGCAGGTATTTTCCGCGCCGGCGATCGTCGCGGCGTTGGTCTTGGCTGGACTGACAGGCCAACCCGGTTGGGCTGCGCCCAACGCGAAGCACGCGGCCAGTGATGCGGGAGCCCCACCTTCCCAGGCAAAAGCCACGCGCGCCGCCGACGCCTCGCATGACAAGGAATTCCAGGCCACGGTCGACAAGATTCTGAAAGGTTCAACGGCCGGGATCGACACTGCCGGATTCCTCATGGAACTGGAGAACAGGATAGCGCGCAAACCCGGTATGGATTCCTGGCAAGAGGCCGCGGGAGCTCTGCACTTCCAGGTCGGCCGTTACGATCAGGCCCGCCGCGCCTTGCTCCGGATGAAAAAGCCCTCGGCCAATGCGGAGCGGATGATTGCCCTGAGCCTGTTCCAACTGAAGGAATACCGCAAATCGTTGGCCTATTTCTCGCGTATGCGCGACGTGCGTGCGGACAAGGCCGATTGGGAGAAACTGTGCGTGGCCCTGTCCAACGGTGGCGCCAAGGCTGACGCGCTCAAGGAATGGGAGGCGTACCGCGCCCGTTATTCCGGGACCGATGCGGGCCTGGAATACCTGGCCGAATATTACCGCCGCCCCATGCAGAAGGAACGTCTGATTCCTATCCTGGAAGGCCTGTTGAAGAAGAACAAAGGATCCAACGGAGCCTCGGGGACGGCCGATGAAGGCGCAGTGCTGCTGGAACTCAGCGGACTTTACGGCGAAAGCCACCTCAAGTCGGTCGAGTACCGTTTGCAATACCTTAAGCTTCATCCCGAGGATTTCAAGGCGGCCCGCGGACTCGCCGTCATCTACGAGGCCCGCGGGGAAATGAAGAAGGCCCTGCCCGTCTACCTGGATATCGCGCCGCGCTTCGCCTCCGATCTCAAGTTCAACCGTCATCTGGCGGATGCGTTGGCGAAAGGTGATCGAGGAGCAGGGGCGGACAAGGAAAAAGCCCTGCTTTTCTATGAGACCTGCCGTACCATGTCCCCCAAGGATGCCGAGATCCCACTCGCCATGGCCCGCCTGCAGGAAGAACTGAAACGTCCTGAGCTGGCCCTGGAATCTTACAAGGCCGTGCTCGATCTCAACCCCGCCCATACCGAGGCGAAGACCCGCATGGTGGCCCTGGCCTCCGCGCGGCCCGAAGCCGGACCCTGGCTCAAAACCATGGTCGACAACGAAAAGAAGAATCCCCGCGATCACGCCTTCCAGTTCCAACTGGCCAAGCTGTTCCTGGCCGCCAAGGACAAGGACAACGCCTACAAATACCTGCAGAAGGCCCTTCAAAACTCGAACGATAAAGAAGAATATCAGGACCTGCTGCCCTTGGTCGCCACGTCCGACGCACAGATCCTCAAGCACTTCGCACTTTTGCAGAAGATGGCCCAGCGTCCCGCGCCGACCGCTCAACTGCTCACTTTGCTGGGCCGCGGGTTCTCCCTATATAAGAACCAGGCCAAGGCGGCGGAGGCTTATGCCCGTGTGCTGCGCATGGACGCCCGCTTGCTGGAAGGCCATCGCCAACCGATAATCGATCTTTACGGCGTTAAGGAGTATTCCTCGGCCGGCATCCTGGCGGAACGATTTCTCACCGCCAACCCCAAGGACGGCGACATTCTCAGGATCCACGTGGACGCCCTCGCACAGACCAATGCCCCGCCCGCCAAGCTGCGGGCGGCCATCCAGAACCTCGTCGCCGCCGAGCCTTATGACGACAAGTGGTACCTGCGCCTGGCGGAACTGGACCTGGCGGCCAAGGACACCGCTGCCGCCCTGAACCACGGGCGCGAATGGGCCAAGATGCATCCGGACGATAGGCGCGGCCAGCAATTCGTGGAACCCCTGGCCTTCAAGGCCAAGGACGGCGACCTATATTTCGCCGCCTTGGACAACCTGGCCCGCATGGATCCGGCCAACCAGGCCCAATATGAAGTGAAGATGGGTTATTACTTCTATGAAAATGGAAAGTGGTCGCAGGCGGCGGAAGCACTGGGCAAACTGTCCGCCTCTTTCCCCAACGACGCGCGCTTCTGGTACCGCCTGGGCAGCAGCCAGGCGCGACTCGGCCGCGAAGGCTCCGGCGTCGCATTGGAAAAAGCCTACCGTCTGGAACCGGGAAACGCGCAGTACGCCCACGGTTTCGGCGCCGCGCTTGCGGATGACGCCGACCTGAAGGCCAACCTCGATGTGTTCAGGGTGATCGGCCGCAACAACCCGGACAAAGTCGAAAGGCGCAAGCTGGCCCATGCCTTGTTCCTGGCCGGCGACTTCGGCGCGGCCGCCCGTGAATGGGACTGGTTCCTGTCCAACGACCCCGGGGTCACCATCGCCGATTCAACCGCCGGCATGTCCTTCCTGCGCGCGGGCCAGACCGCCAAGGCCAAGCCCATTCTCGAGAAACGCCTCGCCGCCAATCCCCGCGACGTGGGCCTGCTCGCCACCCTTTCCGAAATGTACGGCAAGGAAGGCGACGGCAAGCGCCGCATGGAGGCGATGGAACGCCTGGTGCAGGAAGATCAATCCGTCGGCGACTACCTGCTGCGGCTCGCCCGCGACAAGGAGA
>JBDSIO010000430.1:0-19302 GCA_039917895.1 Fibrobacteria bacterium
GGGAGGCGGCGCCCCAGAACGTCAAATCCTCGGCGGGCTTCCAGGCGAGCCGGATGCTGGGGGAGATTTCCGGAACCTTGCTTACCAAGGTCCAGGTCTCGGCCTTGGCGCCCAGGGTCAGCCGCCAACGGCTGGCCAGGCCGATTTCGTCCTGGAGAAATGCGCCCAACAGGAATGAGAGGTTATGGGAGTCGCTAACGAAAATCGATCCGCTTTCGCGCATGTCGGCGAACTCGAACTGCACCCGGCGGACATTTGCGCCTGCGCTCAGGTTATGCATGCTCAGGGCCGTGTTCCGCTGCGTTTCCAATTCTGAAATGTCATAGCCGGCCTGGATGCCGCTCTGAAGGGCCATATCATAACGGTTACGCCAATGGTAGGCGTTCACGAACCAGGAGTCGTCGTGGCTGCGAGTCACGTCCAGGCGCGCTTGCACGATGGTCTGTTCCATCGCCTCCCGGTTGGCATAGATGCTGTCCGGCATTTTTTCGGGCCGGCCGGCCGGAGGTTTGGAGGTGGACCAAGGGGTCGACTGGATGGAATATTGGCCGTTGGCGACGGAGCTTTCCAGCACTTGTCCGGACCATTTCCATTCGTCTTTCGGCTGGTATTCCCATTTCACGCCGCCGGAAAGGGCCCGCTGGTAGTCGTCCTCGCCTGGGAAATGGTTGGCCACCGGCACGGACGTGCCGCCGTTGATCGGGGCGTCCACGGTCTCGCCTGCGAAAAGGGGGTTGCGGTCGTAACCGTCGTGGGTCTTAAGACGGGCCCAAAAGGTGAGGAAAAGATCGTCCTTGGCTTCCACGCCGTAACGGAAGTAAGGGGCCAGGTAGTTTTGGGTGCCGCCGGAAAGGGACGCCCGCAGACCCTCCGCATCCTCTCCGCGCTTGGTGAAAATGCTGATGATGCCGCTGGCGGAGTTCGCGCCGTAGACGACTCCGCCCGGCCCTTTGATGACTTCGATACGTTCGATGTCTTCGAGCGGGAAGTCCAGCACGTTAAAGAACAGTCCGCCGATGATCGGGCTGGTGATGGGCACGCCGTCAAGGATCCAAGCCACCGTTTGATTGAAAACGCCCATGCTTTCCCGCACACCCTGCGCCGTGGTTGAATAAGAGGCATCGCTGAAGAACGCTCCCGGCGCGAGCTTGAGGACATCCTGCAAGCGCGTCGCACCGGAGCGGCGGATTTCGTCCTCATTGATGACGTAAATGGAGGTCGGGACGTCGCGCATCTTCTGCGCATGTTTGGAAACCGAGGTCACGTCCAGATCCATGATCCGTTTCAGGGATAACGCGCCCATGTCCACGTCCTGGCCCCGAGGCACGGCGAGGGCTCCGGCCAGAAGGGCCGCCAACAACGTCGATCTCAATAATCCCAATTTCATAGAATACCCGCTCCATTGTATGGTTCCGCGGAGTCGTTTAGCAACCTTGACGGACCCTGAGGGTCCAAAACCAGCCTCTCGGATCATTGCGGATTTATCCGCCAGGGAATAGGATCACCAGGGAACCGAGCCTAAGTCGTTTCGGTCAAATCCGGAGAAAGAACAAATGCGTCATTTAATGCTCAATTTCGGTCTCGTTCTGGCCATCGGGCTCTCATTGGCCGCTTGCGATCTGACCGATGTGAAGAAAACCGACGACGAGGCCGCCCAACCCGCTATCGCGGCCACGGTGGTGGGGATCTGGCGTTCGGACATCGCGATTACCAACACCAATCCGCCCACCATCCTGAAGCTCACCATGCAGGTGAATGCGGATCAGACGCTGCTGATCTCACAACGCTTACCCACCGGGCAGCCGGCTCCCTACGACAACGTGGAGATCGCCAAGGAGAATTTCTCCTGGAAGATCGAGAACGGGGCACTGGTGGCCGTGAAGACGACTTGCAAATACAATAATCCCGAGACCATGCAGCCGACCGGAGAGACGGATTGCCGCGCCCCTTTGTCCCGCACGGACAATATCAATGTGAAGGGTAAGTTGTGGACCGTCATCGAATCCGGGCAGCCCATGGTGTTTCGGAAAGACTAAGCTTCTATCCTCATCCCAAGGCGCGCTCCTGCCGGGCGGGTTCGCGCAATACCCGTTCGAGTGAATTGTTCCTGAATGGCGCGGTGGCTTCCACGGAGGGGCTTCAGGCGTACTCGACGGTGTCCTGGTCATTTGAAAGGGCGGCGCCGGAATTGCCTCTGAATAGCCATCGCTTGCCCCGGGTCACCTCTTTTATCAATACGATGCGTTCCTGATAGCGGAGCATCGTGCCGGGGAACGCATCGCCCTTGATCCAGACGTAACAATTGCCGGGGTTGTACAGCTTAGCTTGCAACTCCTTGATCTGCTTGGCCAAGGCGTCGTGCAAGGGCCTCAGGAATTGCGAGACGCCTCGCGTCCTCTGTTCGAGCAATCGGATGTCCCCTTTCACGTCGGTCCCCCAGCGCATCAGGCCCTGAAGCTTGCCGGACATTGCATCCAGGAACTCCATGTCGGCGCCGATCTCCTTGAACGCCGCCTTCCTCTGGTGCAAGGCCATCTCCACTTCGAAGTCCTTGCCCACTTCCAGGATGGTTTTGGCCCCCATCTGGTTGCCGGCATTGAAGATTTCGATTCCGGAATAGGCGATGAGATGGCCTCCCACCACCGAGTGCCCCAGGGTTTTCATGACCACGGTTTTCTTGGCGTACAATTGGGCGTTAATGACCTCGTTGTAAACGATGATGTCGGAGTGGGACTCAATGCGCTGGTTTCTGATGAAACCGATGCTCACCGAGCTCAACTTCGATTTGATCACGCCTTTTCCCGTTCCGGTGAAACCGCCTTTGACCACAATGGCGCCTTCGGAGGTGATGCATCCGTCTTCCACCATACCCGAAATGTCGACATCGCCCTTGACGTTGATTTCCAGATTGTCCCGCACGTCCCCGGTCACCTCTATCGAACCGGGGAAATTGATGTTTCCGGTCTTGAGGGAAACGTCATCTTTGATTTTCAGGACGTCCACGACTTCCGGCATCCCGTCCTTTACCGCCAGTCTTCCATCGCAAGCGGCCACGATGAAGGCGGGATCGGACGAGTTCAGTTCCGTATTCTTTCCCAGATTCAGGTCGACGGGGACCACGTTAACGGGCAGGATCGGGCTGCCGAAGACGTCCATGCCCATGGTGCCCGCCACCGGAGCGTTGACCTTTCCAAGCGGGGTCCCTTTTTTGACCGTGCGGAAATAGGAATAGGTTTTGAAGTCGACCCTGCCGTCTTTTTCGGGTTCGGGAAGATTGGGCTCTGGATCCACCAGCAATTCCATGAATCCGTTTTTGCCCGGAGTGCTGGGTTTTCCGGTGAGAATCACTACGTCTTGTTTCGCTCCCGTTTTGGAAAAGACGTCCAGAGCCGTCTTCACTTTTTCCATATCCGGAGACCGCATGTAGTGCTGATCGGAGATGAATTGCTGGATGAAACCCAGTGTCGGCTTGAAATCGTCGTCGTCCAGATTCCGCAGGATCAGGCGCACCGACATCTTATCCTCGGAAACCAACAGGCATTGGTCGTCCGCGGTTCGCGGTCCGAGGATCTTGAAGGTATTGTCCTCGACAACCAGCACGCCCCGCTTCAGGGCCATCCATTTGTTATCCTCCTCCAGGATGGAGCTTCCCGGCTTTGGAATCGAACGGTTCTCGGGATTGGAGGGAATGGCTTCGCCGAAAACACCCACGCCCGCGCTACCCTTCCTGAGGCTGGTGAAGCCCAATATCGTGGCGCCTTTTTCGACCAGGCATCCGGGATTGATGGTCTTTTCCGTGGCTTCGTAAGGTTCCCGGGCCAGCCGGAGTTTGAGCGAGTTCAACTCATCCTCGTCCATCAGATACGCTTTGAACAAACGTAGTCCGACCAACTCATCATCGGTGGGAGGCACTCCGCTGGCCACGATGAGGGATTGGACCTCCTCCAGGGCATCTGTGAAATCGCCCCCGTCCTGGCTCAGCAGGTTGTGGGCCATTTCCAGGCTGGATTTGTCCAGGAACTCCTGGTCTATGCCCGATTGGTTAAGCAGGAGGTGAAGCGATTCGACCTCCGCGAATCTCGATTTCCATTCCCCGGGCGCGAATTCCCGGATCCGCAACTGCGCCCCCAGGCCCCCATTGCAGGGGATCACTTCAATTTGCATGGGGAATCTTGCCCTCCCACTTCCGCAGCACTGCGATCAGCTTTTCCTTTTCCTGCGGTTCCAATTCGGGAGGTTTGTTCGCGGAGTCGAGATACCGGGAAAATTCGTGGATGTCCAGCGGTTTGGAAATGATTCCGATGACATTGGGAAACTTTCCCAGGTCGAGTTTTTCCTTGGATCGGGATTCCGCCATGATCAGAACCGGTGTGGCCACCTTGGCCCTAAGCAGACCCTTCAGGAAGCGCGCGGGAGCCAAACCCTTGGCCGGCAGTCCCAAAACGACAAGATGATATTTCCGGGCCATCGCGTAATGCATGCCTATGGCGGCCGATTCGAAGGAATCCAGGGAGAATTTTTTGGATTGGCAAAACTTCTCAACCAGCCTCAAAATGGCGGAGGGTTGATTGATGTGCAGCAAGCGCCTGGGGACGGGAACGTTTTCTTGGCTTGAATCCACAGTCATAATTTACATATCCGGTAAGCCTTGCAGTCAATAAATTCCACGTGCATTTTTCTTACGGTTTGTGCGAAAATTCAATGCGCGATTTGTGAGAAATGACATGACTTTAAAAATAATCAATGGATATAATGTGGCATTGTTAACATGCGAGAAGATCAGGTCAGAACCTATATACAAGCCAATCTGCCGAAGATTGTCGAAAGCTGCGCCGGGGCGGTTTATCCGGCTCCGCTCAAAAGCGAAGGGGTCGTCTGCAAGGAGTTCTGCCTTGATTTGCCCATTATAGGCCATCAACTGGTCTGTACCAAGGGAGCCCAAATCCTTTCATTCATGGTAATGGAATTGAATTCGTTCCTGGTGTTGAGCGGGAAGATGTTCCCGAAATTGCCCCGGAATGACGGCGTCAAAATGCTGGTTTCCGCCAATAATGAAATCCTGAACACGATTTCATCTAAAATGGCCGTCATCCTCTCCAAATCAGAAGGTAAGGGTACAGCCATCATCACGCCTCCGGTGATGATGAACTATGCCGGGGCCAACAAGATCGCAATAAATTGCGCGGATTCGCACATCCTGCAGTGCAAGGCCCCCGACTTCTTCTTCCGCTTTATCGCGACCTTCCAAATGGTTTGAGCCGGAAGTTTAATGTCTCAAATATCACAAGCTGCCAATGCCACGAATCCAATCCAAGCGGTGGCCTTCGAATTCGAGGTTTGTGCAAGACGGGCCATCGAATGCCTGTTGAACCTGCCCACCCTTTCATTCAAGGGATTCGGCACGCATACCTTGTTTCCGGTTGAACCGGAGGTCCGTTGCACCATCGAATGCGCCAATCGCGCGCATTCAATGGTGATTTCCCTGGGACTTTCAAGCAACGATTTAAAGCACCTGCTTTCCGGGAAAAGGAACGCACATCTGGCACTGGATGCGATTTTGGAAGTCTTGAACATCACAGCCGGAAGGCTATTCGTCTGTCCGGCATTCACTTCCAGGTTCGGGTACATGTGCCCTTCCGTTCCGTCCCTCTACTCCCCAAGGCTTGACATGGCGCAAGCGGAGGTTCTCCGGGGAGTTTTGCTGGCAGGAGCGGCGCACCTGTTCATGGAGCTGCGAGCAAGCCGGATTATAGGGGAGAGGTAACGTGAAAAGGACCGTTGTTATCGTGGATGATTCCAAATTCCTCCTGCGCCTCATGCAGGATTATTTCGAGGAAATAATGGATTTCGAAGTCGTGGCAACCGGGATTAACGGTATCCAGGCGGTGGAATTGTATCGCAGTTTCCAACCCGATTTGATTTGCCTGGATCTGACCATGCCGGTGAAACATGGGCTTGAGGCCATGAAGGAAATCCTGGCCGAGTTTCCGGAAGCCCGGGTTATGATCATTTCCGCGGTGGGCGGTCCTTCCATTCTGCAGTGCATGAAGGCTGGCGCAAAAGCCTACCTGGAGAAACCATTCCGGTTGGAGGATGACGAATTCCGGAAAAACTTCAGAATGACATTATCGGAGATTTTTGCAAAGTAGCGATGCGGGCGCTCCCATTTCATGTATGAGAAATCAGTGATGCGAACTTCAGCAACTCCCCGGAAAATGTATCGCGATCTGCACCGCATGCTTTACCGCATCGACCGCTGTGGGGTAACCGCTTCCATGGAGGCTTCAGAAGCGAAAAAAATCATTCTTTGCAACCAATTGTCCCTACTTTTCGGATTGATTGCGATTCCATACCTGCTCATTTTTCAGGCGATTGGCGTTCCTGGCCTTACCTGGGCGGCCCTTCCAGGCACCTTTTTTTTCCTCTGCGTCCCCTGGATGAACAGAAGAGGCCATACCTGGTTGAGTCGTATCACGGCCGTTACCGTAATGAACGTGGACATGCTGTTGATCGCCGTATGGATTGGAAGGGCGCCTGGACCACATTTGGTCTTGATCCCGCTTTCAACTTTTTCCTTGATCCTGTTTAATTGGCATGAAAAAAAATCCATGATTTACGGTGTAGTCCTGAACTGGTTACTTTTGATTGGATTTGAAGCGCTGGGCTTCGCCTTTGGAGTCGGGGATCGGCATATATTCTCTCCTTTTACGGAAAGAATGATGCTCCTGACCGGCCTGCCGGTGGTTTTGAGCATCCAGTTGATTAGTACCCTGTATTTCCTCCTTGGCAACCGCAGGGCTGAGACGGCGCTGGTTAAGGCCCGGCAGCAGGCGAATGCCGCCAACGAGGCCAAGAGCCGCTTCCTGGCCGACATGAGCCATGAGATCCGCGCCCCCATGAACGGCATCCTGGGCATGTCCGGGTTGTGGAGAAAGGCGGACATCGGACCCGAGCAGCGGGCGGCCGTGGAAGCCATCCACGCTTCCGCCAAGGACTTGATGGCGATCCTCGGCGATATCCTCGATGTCTCCAAAATCGAGGCCGGAAAAATGCGTTTGGAAAGGATTTCCTTCTCCCTTGGAGACGTCCTGCAGGAAATTTTTTCGTCCTTCGAGTTCGAGGCCGTTAGGAAAGGCCTCAGCTTTGCGGTTGAAAAGGATTCGGGGCTGCCGTTGCGCTTATGGGGAGATCCGACCCGTTTGAAACAGGTTCTGATCAATCTCATGGCCAATGCCTTGAAGTTCACGGACAAAGGCGGAGTTATCTTGCGGATACGGCTGGAAGGCTCCCCGGGAAACGGCCTGATTGCCATGCTCTTCGAGGTAGAGGATACCGGAGCCGGCATCCCCGAAGACGCCCAGAACCGTATTTTCCAATCCTTCTCCCAGGCTGACGAATCCACCACTCGAAAATTCGGTGGAACCGGTCTGGGGCTTTCCATTTGCAAGCAATTGGTGGAGCTCATGGGAGGCCGCATCGGTTTCCGAGCCCGGATGGGAGGCGGGGTAATCTTCCATTTCACCCTGCCTTTTATGGTGGACGCTTCGGAGGTGAAGCCTTCAATGGCTCCGGCCTCAGGAGAGAGGTCTCTCAAAAAGGGGCGGTTCCAAGGCGGCCGGGTGCTGATAGTGGAGGACATGCCCATAAACAAAATAGTTCTGGAAGGCATGCTCGCCTTTTACGGTGTCAAGGTGGATTCGGCCTCCAATGGCGTCGAAGCCTTGGTGGCCTGCTCCCTCCAAAACTATGACTTGGTGCTCATGGATAACCACATGCCGGTCATGGACGGTATTGAGTGCACCCGCAGGCTACGGCAGGAGCATGGCCAAAGGGTCAAAGCCATCGTGGCGGTGACCGCAGACGTCATGGCAGATTCCCGCGAGCGTTGCCTGGCCGCGGGGATGGATGACGTGCTGACCAAACCCATCGTGGATGAAGAGCTCGAACGCGTACTTGGCAAATGGCTCAAGCCGGTGGAAACCAACCCGTCCAAGTCGGATGCTCCCAGGCCTGGGACCGATCCGGCCGCGGCGACATGGGTGGATATGGGAAGATTGCTCAAAATGTCCGGGGATTTCAAGCTGCGAAAGCCTGATTTCTGGAAGGATGCCTTGGTTCTCTTCGGAACCGACGCGGATGCAATCCTGGAATCACTCCGAGACGCGATGCAAGTGGAAAACTACCCGCAAATCAAGGAACGCGTGCATGCCTTGAAAGGCATTTGCCTGACTTTGGGGCTCCTACGAATGGCGGAAAACTGCAAGGACCTGGAGGCTTGCGCGCTTGAGCGGAACAATACGGCATGCCGAACACGTATCCGCGCCTTGCAAGACGACTTGGGTCCTTCTCTTTCCGAAGCGAAACGAGTATTCGGGGTTCGCGATTAACCCCATTCGCAGCATCCGTAAGGCTATTTGATATTCGACGTGATGCGAAGCCCCAGACTGTAGGCATTCCATGCGGGGTCGGCCAAATCCGAGGAAAGGCTGCTTTCCAGCTTCAATCGTCCGAATATTTTCCGAACGTGGAGATTCAGCAACCATTCCTTGTCTTTTTTGGCGACCTGGCGATCCGGCACGTATTCGGTTTCGAGGGAAAGAAGATCCAGCGCCTTGCCAGTGAATGGTTGAATCCCGAGAAGCAGCGGCCTCTCATCGTCCTTGCCGCCGGCTTGCAGCAAGGCCGCTTCCGCGAAAGCCTTCCATTTGCGGGGCAGACCCAGAGCGAGATTCAAGTCGTAGCGTTGCAGGATTTCCTGGTCCTGGTATTTGAACCGGTCGAAAATATTCGCGCGGTAACCTACGGAGGCTTGAAGCTTCGGTGAGAAGGCGTACTTTTCGTAAAGTCTCAGGAAGCCACGGTTGAGCTTGCTGTCATTGGTGCCCAGCAGGGCCGAACCGGAAAATTTTCCGCGAACGGCGCTCAACTCCAGAGCGTTGTGCACGGCCGGCCGGCTCAGGAATTTTCCTCCCGTACCCAAATCCACATAGTTGCCGAAATTGGAACTTTGGGTTTCCAGGGTTTCGAACCTTCCGAACTTGATACGGTAGGTTCCGGCGGAGTACTTGACCCAGGCGTTATTCACGACGACGCGGGAACTGGGTTGGGTCTGCAGCTTCAGGGAGCCTTGGCCGGTGGTGTCGAAGGTGGCCCCGGTCAAGGGTTCGAATCCAAAGCCTTCCGGAAAAATCCGGATGTTGATTTTGGATTGGAAATCGGCTGAGTTGTATTCCGCGCCGAAATTGAGACGGCCCCAGAAATCATCGAGGTTGTTGCGGCTGGCTGCCGAGGTGAATTTTCTCTCGCCCTGGATCTGGACGTCTCCTTTGATCTCCAGACCGGTGACCGGCATCGGTGGCGGAGGGGCGAGGGAAGACTTCGCGGTCTCGACGGTGCTGAGGGAGGCCGCAGGGCCGGCCTTGAGAGGCGTCGGTCCTTGCTTCAGGATTTCGATCATCTCCTTGACTTCTCGCACCAGGGAGGTGATTTCACTGGAACGGCTTGAGTCCAATGGGGCCAGGTGAAGTGAAGGCGTGGCTGCGGGACTTGGGAGGGCAAGGGTCGATGGCGCAGCCTTCGGTTTGGCGGCGGCTTCGAGGGCGTTCAACCTGACAAGCATGGAATCGAGCCGCATCGAAAATCCCGGAAGAACCGAATCGGACCCGGAAGCGATCTTTTCCGCAAGCGGCTTGGCTCCTTGGACTTTTTTCAGTTTTCCCATCTCGGATTCAACCTTGATGATCCGTTTCTCCAGTGCATCCAGGGTTTTGATGATAATGGAAGGCTCTTGAGCCAAGGCCGGTATCATGCCAAGGATCCCCGTGAACATCAGCAAAGCGTACGCATGTGCCTTGAGGCGGATCGGGTGTCTGCCGCGGATTTTAAAATCCATTGGAGGTTTGCTCCTTCAGTTCGTCATCATTCAGGGGAATGACGGCTTCAGGTTTAGCCGTCGTGGCCACCGTCAGGGAGCCGGCGAATTGCGAGTGTGCGTTCGCGGGGGCGGCTCCCCAATCCTGACTGGCCGGGTCTTTGGACTTCGATGCCTTCGCGACCTTGGGTCGCGGAACCTTATGGGGTTCGATGCGAATGGATTTCGCGGCGCCCGCAGGCGCTTGACTTCCGGAACGGACCGGGGAATTCGCGGAGCCGGTGACGATGCCAATCAACGCATTGACCATGTCATTGAGTTCATTAGCCTGGGCCGACAACTCTTCAGAAGCGGAGGCGGACTCTTCCGCGTTCGCGGCATTGGATTGAGTCAACCTATCCATCTGCGTTACCGCGGTGCCGATCTGATCAATTCCCTTGGCCTGCTCCTGGCTGGCGCTGGACACCTCGCCGATCAACTGGCTCAGCTTGTGAACGCTTTCCACGATCTGGATCAGCAGGGCGGCGACATCCGCGCAGACGGCGACGCCGTTGTCGGCGTGTTTCTGCGACTGCTCGATGAGCGAAGCGGTGTTTTTGGCGGCTTCGGCGCTGCGCCGGGCAAGGTTGCGGACTTCTTCGGCGACCACCGCGAATCCTTTTCCGGCATCTCCCGCGCGGGCGGCTTCCACGGCAGCGTTCAAGGCCAGCAGGTTGGTCTGGAAGGCGATTTCGTCGATGGTCTTGATGATTTTGGCGGTCTGATCGGAGGAACCCTTGATCTGGCCGATGGCCTCTCCCATACGGCTCATGGCCGCGCGGCTTTTTTCCACCGCCTGGCGCGTATCATTGGCCATGATGCTGGCCTGCTTCGCGTTGTCGCTATTTTGCTTGGTCATGGAGGACATTTCCTCCAGCGAGGCGGAAGTCTCTTCCAGGGAAGACGCCTGTTCGCTTGCGCCTTCGGCCATCTGCTGGCTGCTCTGGCTGACCTGGGAGGAGGCCGAGGAAACCTGTTCGCTGCCTTCGGATAATGCCGCGATGACTTTGTTGAGCGATGCGGAAATGGAACGGCTCAGGAATATCCCGATGGCGGCTCCGAGCAGAAGCGCTATCACCAATCCGATGGCGATTCCCCGCTTCGCCTTGCTGACGGCGGCATTGATTTCCGAACCCGCCGTTTCCCCGCTGACCTTGTTGTACTCGACGGCCGCTTCGACGGCTTCCATTAAAGCCGCCAGCGCCGGTTGCAATTGCGTTTTTTCCGCCTCGACCGCTTCCGCATTTTTCATGGCCCGGCTCAGCGGTATGATTACGTTTTTGAAAGTGCCCACGTATCTCTGGCGCGCGGGTTTAATGGCTTCGAACAACTCCCTGTCCTTGGCGCGGGATATGGTTTTCTCATACTTTTCCATGTGTTCGTCAATCGCGCCTTTGGTTTCCAGGATTTTCTTATCGAAAGATTCCTTTTCCGCTTGGGTGGTCGCGAGGATGTGCTTGAGGGTATTCGCTTGATTCTTGATCATCATCGATTTGATTTCCTGGATTTCATAGACGCCGGGCAGGCAATCCGACGTAATCAATTTTTCCAAAACACCGATTTTCGCCAATTGGGATTGGGCGTAGATTCCGAGGGCACACGCAACCAAAAGAACCGCCGCGAACCCCAGGTACAACTTCATGCTTAAGCTGGTTCCCTTTAACATTTTCCGATTTCCTTTTTTAGCGAGTGCGCGCATTTTGTACATATAAAATCGCTTCGGGACAACTATAGGTTGCGGGGGGAGCGGCGGTCAAATGAATTTTACCATATTTGAAACAAACCGATACAAATGATAAATCAATTTTATCAGGCGCTTTTCCCGTCGCGCTTGCCGTTTTTCCCGGCCCACCGTCCAATCGTCATTCGTAAGGCCGCAAATCGTATGGGCTTGGTGAGATAGTCGTCCATGCCCGCGGCCAGGCATTTTTCCCGATCCCCTTCCATGGCATTCGCGGTTAAGGCTATGACGGGAAGGATTCCGGGATGCCGCTGACGCAGTAATCGGGTTGTTTCGTACCCGTCCAATTCCGGCATCTGGCAGTCCATAAGCACGATGTCGAAGGAATGATCGGCAAGCATGTCCAATGCAGCCAGTCCGTTCACGGCCAGTTCCACCTTGCATTCCAGTTTGGCCAGTAGTTCGGCCATGAGCATTTGGTTCACCGCATTGTCTTCACAGAGGAGGATGCGAAGCCCCGGAGGCACGGCTATTGCCTCGGCCGCCGCGGCTGTTTCATCCGGAACGGAAGCGGCCATGGCCGCGCCAGCTCGTTCGCTTTGCGAGGCGAAAGGGAGCGTGAACCAAAACGTGGCTCCGGCGCCTTCCGTGCTGGAAAATCCGATGCGCCCCCCCATCAACTCCACCAGTTGTTTGGAGATGGCCAGTCCAAGTCCGGTACCGCCAAAACGTCTGGAGGTGGTGGAGTCCGCTTGCGTGAAATGCTGGAAGATGCGGGCCTGAGCCGCGGATGAGATGCCGATTCCCCTATCCTGGATTTCGAATCTTATCCACTCCGGAGCGTTGTTCCCACCTACGGATTTCAAAGAAATGGATACGGATCCGGTTTCCGAAAACTTCAAGGAGTTGGATAGCAGATTCAGCATCACCTGGTGAACCCGGCCGGGATCTCCCCAAACTAAGGATCCCTCGGCGTCTCCCGGTTCGAGTACCAATGGGATTCCTTTCTCATTTGCCTCCGGAGAAAGGATCCTTATCACGTCCCGGGAAGCTTCCACCGGATCGATAAGCATGCGTTCCAATTCCAGCTTGCCCGATTCAACCTTGCTGAAATCCAGGATTTCGTTGATCAATTCAAGTAAATTGGCCCCGGCGCCGCGTATGGTGTGCACCCAATTTTTTTGTTCCTGATCCAGATTGGTATCCGCCAGGAGGTTGGAGAATCCGATAATTGCCGTCATGGGCGTCCGTATTTCATGGCTCATATTTGCTAAAAACCGGGATTTAGCCTCAGTGGCGGCCGCTATGGCCATGGTGGCTTGTTTTTGGGATTCCTCCGCTTCCAGGCGTTTGGAAACGTCCCGGGCGAACACCTGAATGGCTTTCCGATCCCCGAAACCAATCAGGTTCTTGGAAACCTCGACGCGGACCGATTCTCCATTTTTCTTTCGGTGGATCTCGATTCCGAAAAATCCGCCTTGCTTCAGGAGCTGACGCTGGTCTTCCGGACCGGTTGCCAGACCGGCTTCGGAATCGATCTCGTTCAAGGTCATTTCCAGGAGTTCTGCCCGCGAATAACCCAGTTGCGCGGCCGCCGCTTCGTTTACCGCGACGAAGCGGAAGGATTCCGGATCGACGATCATAATGGCGTCGCACGCATTCTCAAAGAGGTCCCGATATCGCCTCTCGCTTTTCCGGAAGGCTAATCGCGCCAATGTCGTAGCACCGATGGCGCACCCGAGCAACGAGGAGGCGATCAGCAAGGATATGTTTGTAACGGTTAAGAACGTAAAAGCATCCATTGATATCCGGAACGACCGTTCCGTACCCATGCTTCGCAGCCTGATCCCTTTGATTATGGGCCACGGGCGCCGGGGAATGCAATTATTTTTGGCTGTTGACACGAGCCGCGGGGTGGCCGATAATGGCTGAACGTAGCTAGAAGATGATTCGCGGGCGCCTTGTTCCGCCGGACCATGGCGTTAGGGAGTTGTTGAAATGAAAATGATACTCATTGTCGATGATGAACGAACCAACCGGATGCGTTTAGCGCAAATCTCCCATTCCCTTGGTTTTTCGACCATTCTCGCTTCAGACGGTCTCAAAGCCCTAAGCGTCCTGGAAGATAATCCCGACATCGAATGCGTGGTTACGGATTGTCAGATGCCCAACCTGGACGGCCCCGGGCTTGCCTCGCGGATCCGGGCCGGGAATACCAGCCTGCCGATCCTGATCTATTCCGCGTATCGGGGCGTCAATGAGGTTGCGAGCCTGTTGGACCAGGGCGCGAACGGTTTTCTCAACTATCCGGTAACCCGTGAAAATCTGGGCGAATATCTCACCCGATATCTTTCCAAGGAATAAGACGACGTGCTTGGAACGTTTTATCTGCAATGCTTCCGGTAATCAGCCCAGGTAGGACTTGAGTGCCTCTCGCACCTGGCGGAAACTCGCTTCCATGCGAATAAGCCGTTCCGGGTCGCACAGCGTTCCCTTTTCCGCTTCCCTTTCAATCGTCATCATCAAAGCCGCCAATCCATCCGCCCCCACATTCAAGCTGCTCCCTTTGACTGCGTGGGCCAGTTTGGCCAATAGGCCGGTATTGCCGGATTGGTGCGCGGTACCGACTTCCTTTAGCCTCTTTTCGGTGTCCTCAAGGTAGGCGTTTATGAGTTTCGCCGTAAAAACCATTTGCCCCGGTTTTTCAATCTCGCGGAGGGCGGCAAGCGTTTCAAAATTAATGCAGTCGAACATTTATCCAGGTCCCTGAACGAAGAGGAAGGCCCGGAAATCATTGTACTCCCGGCTCCCAGCGGCTTCAAGATCGTAATCGCCATGCAAATCACGGATTGATGTCATCGGGCGGGGTTTGCGCCCGGGTTCGCGGAAACCCAAGTAACCCTGGACAGGGCCCCGGTCCTATCGATATGATTCGCTTGAATCCCGGGGGATCGATGGGTAATGCGGGCATCAAGGCCGAACATGTCAATCCGTTCATAAAAGCCGCAATCGATACGTTCCACACCATGGCGAATCTCAAGGCCCATTCCGGAAAGATCGTCATGAAGGACAAGGTCGCGACGGCTTACGACGTTTCTGGTATCATCGGTTTGAGCGGGGGAGCGAAGGGGCTGGTGGCCCTGAGCTTCCCCAACGCTTCCGCGTTGGCGATCGTCCAAGCCATCACCGGGGAGAAAGTCGTCAAAGAGAGCCGGATAATAGATTCCATCGGCGAACTGGCGAACATCGTGGCCGGCGCCGCGAAAAAAGATCTCTCCATGTTCAAGATCAAGATATCCCTCCCCACCGTGATTACAGGGGCCAACCATTCCATTTCCGGTCCGGTGGACGCGATGGGGTTGGTGGTCCCCTTCGAGTATCCCGGGGGGAAATTCGATTTGACCGTGTGTTTTAAAAGCTTGATTTAGAATGGATGTAACATGAAGATACTGGTCGTCGATGACTCGGGGATGATTCGGTCGGTACTGAAAAAATACCTGTCCGATCTTGGAGTGAAGGATTTCGTCGAGGCCGCCGATGGCGTGCTCGCCTTGAAAGCGGTGGCCACCCATAAAATCGATCTGGTTTTCATGGATTGGAACATGCCCAATCTTTCGGGGATCGAAGCCCTGAAAAAGTTGAAAGCGAATCCCGCCTACCGCTCCATCCCCGTCATCATGGTCACGTCGGAATCGGAGAAGGCGCATATCCTGGATGCCGTTAAAGCCGGCGCGGCCAACTACGTGATCAAGCCCTTCTCGCCCGCGGTAATCAAGGAGAAGATGGCGCCTTATCTGGCGCCGCTCCTGTCGGAGGCCCCCAAAGACAGCGCGGAGCAAACGGCCTCCGGGTTCCAGGCTCCCGCTCCGCCCCCGGCGGAAGCCGGGAAGAGCGTCCCCTGATTGGGCCATATGTCCGGTATTGAAAAAATGGACGATTTCGCAAAGGAATTCCTCTCCGAAACCCATGAGGGTATCGACAGGTTCGATCACGAGCTGCTGATTCTCGAAAAGGAGCCTCCGACTCCGGAGATCATCTCCGAGATCTTCCGCGTCGTGCATACCATCAAAGGCGGCTGCGGATTCCTGGGTTACGTGAAGCTGGAATCCCTGGCGCATACCGGGGAAAACCTGCTGAGCGGCTTGCGCGACGGGAAAATTTCGCCCACCAAAGAACTCATCACTTCCCTGTTCAAGCTGAGCGATGCCATCCGCGGAATCGTCCGATCCATAGAGTCGGGCGGCTTCGAAGGGGACCTGGACCCGGCGCCTTTGATCCGCGAGTTGTCTACCTTCCAACCGGATTGGGTCGGCAACCCGGCGCCGGCATCGGCGTCGGCATCGGCATCGGTAAAACCAGTGGAAGTCCATCCCGCCGCTGAAGCGGCTGCAAAGCCGAAGGAAATCCCGGAGGGCGCCGTAGGGCAGAAAGATGCGCAAGCGGCTTCGGAACAGACCATCCGGGTGGATGTGGCCTTACTGGATAAGCTCATGAATCTGGTCGGGGAGCTGGTGCTCGTCAGGAACCAGGTGCTTCGCTACACACAGCTCTCCGGCAACAACCAATTGTCGGTGCCTTCGCAACATCTCAACCTGCTCACCACCGAGCTGCAGGAAGGGGTGATGAAGACCCGCATGCAGCCCATCAGGAACGTGTGGGGGAAATTCCCCCGCATCGTCCGGGAACTCTCCATCTCATGCGGGAAGCTCGTCCAGGTGGAAATGATCGGCGAAGAAACCGAGCTGGACAAGACCATCCTGGAAGCCATCAAGGATCCCCTTACCCACGCGCTGAGGAATTCCGTGGATCACGGCATCGAGGCTCCGGATTTCCGCGAGGCCAGGGGGAAGCCGCGGGAGGGCCGGATCGTTCTCAAGGCTTTCCATGAGGGCGGCCAGGTCATCATTGAAATCGCCGATGACGGGGCGGGCATCGATTGCGCGCGCGTGGCGGTTAAGGCTTTGGAAAAGGGCCTGATCAACCACGAGAAACTCGTCAAGATGCAGGACTGGGAGCTGGCGCAGCTCATTTTCCATCCCGGATTCTCCACCGCGGAAAAAATCACCACGGTTTCCGGCCGCGGCGTGGGCATGGACGTGGTCAAGACCCACATAGAAAAAATCGGCGGAGCCATCGACCTTCTCAATCGCCCGGGATTGGGTTTGACCCTGCGGATAAAAATCCCGCTCACCTTGGCCATCATTCCCGCTTTGATCGTCGAGAGCCATAAACAGCGGTTCGCCATTCCCCAAATCAACGTCCTGGAAGTGGTCCGCCTGAAGAAGGCCGAACTGGAAAGCGGCATGGAGTGGTTCCAGGAAACCCCCGTGTACCGGCTTAGGGGCGAATTGCTGCCTTTGGCGAGGCTGGACGGCTTCTTCGAAAAGCCGGAGACAGGCGCAAATGACGTGAAAGTCGCGGGCACTCCGTACCAGGACCACTTCGTGGTGGTGCTGCAGGCGGAAAACCATCATTTCGGCATTCTGGTCCATTCGGTGCAGGATACCCAGGAAATCGTGGTGAAGCCGATGAGCAAGTATCTCAAATCCTCCCTGTTCGCGGGCGCCACCATCATGGGTGACGGAAAGGTGGCTCTGATCATGGACGTGCCGGGTCTGGCCCAAAGCGCCAGTTTGACCCGCGCAATGGAAGACGGCGTTGGAGACGGAGACTGCGCGGGCGCGGAACATCAGGGCCGGCTCAAGGAAAGCATGTTGATCGTTGAATGCCGCTCCCATGGCCTGCTGGCCATTCCCGTCGCGAACGTATCCCGATTGCAGGAAATGCCCGACACGGCGGTCGAAACCATGGCGAATGCGGAAGTGTTCCAAAGCCGCGGTCGCATCCTTCCGATCCTCCGGCTCAGCAGCTTATTGCGCGGCGGCCGGCCCGACGCGATGGCGTGTTCCGCCCATGCGAAAGGCGTCTTGAGCGTAGTGGTATTCAGCGAAGGGGAGCGCTCCGCGGGCTTCGTCGTGGATCGGATCCTGGACATCGTGGACGTGATTCCGGAAGTCCACCTTCCCGCCAGCGGTCCCGGCTTCAAGGGCAGCATGATCATCAAAGGTAAGGCTACGGAGGTTCTGGACCTGGCCGCCCTTGCAAGAATGGCCCTCCCGGCCGTATTCTCGGGACGGGATGACTCCCAAGACTCAAGGACGGACGTTTGAAATGACCCAATACTGCACCTTCTATCTCGGCGAGAAAACCTATGGATTGGATATCCTTTCCATCCAGGAAATCGTCCGTCTCCCTGACATCACTCCTGTTCCGCATACCCCCGCCTTCGTCGCGGGGCTGACGAACCTCCGCGGCCAGATCGTAGTGGCCGTGGACCTGCGAAAGCTTTTCGGGCTGCCTCCGCTGCCGCGCACCCAGGCGCCCATCAATATCATCCTGAGTTCCAAAGAGGAATTGCTGAGCCTGCTGGCCGATCGCGCCGGTGACGTGATTGACTTCGGGGACGAGGCCATGGTGCCGCCGTTGAGCCTCCAGAGAGGTCGGACCTCGGATTTGATCAAAGGCGTTTTCAAACTCAAGGATACGCTGCTGAACGTCATCGACACGGAAGCCATTTTCAATGACCGGAACGGGATCGGGGACGTAAAAAGCGCCGCCGCGCTCCAGCCGGGTTTAGTAGGAGAAACAGATGTCCAATAATTCCAGTAATCCGGGCCTGCTGGCCAAATTCGGCGAATCAAAAATCCACACCAAACTGGTGATTCTGGTGGTGTTTTTCCTGACCGCCTTCCTCCTCTTCGCGGGAATGGCGTGGCAGGCCATCAAGACCGTACGCATCCGCGGTCCCTATTACAACAATATCGTCCAGAGCAAGGATCTGATCGCCGATATCCTTCCGCCTCCGGAATATCTGATCGAAAGCTATCTCACCGTGCTGGAACTGACCGAGGAAACGGATCCGGTGAAGCTGGCGGCCATGGTCGAGAAGGGAAAGCAGCTCAGAATCGACTACGAGACGCGCAAGGAATTCTGGACGACGGAACTGTCGGAAGGGAAGATCAAGAACACGCTCCTTGTGGCGTCCTACAAACCCGGTATGGAGTTCCTGGAAAAACGCGACAAGGAATTCATTCCCATGCTTTTGCGCGGGGACCGGGCAGGAGCGAAAACCCTCGCCAATACTTTCCTGAAGCAGAAGTACGGTGAGCACCGGGCAGCCATCGACCGGGTCGTCGCCTTGTCCAACGATAAATACAAGCTGGACGAAGACGCGGCCAGTTCGGTCCTCCGGGTCTATACCATCCTGATGTCCGGGTTCGCCGTGGCCATCATGCTGGCCATGTCCTTGTTGTGCTGGTACATCATCCGAAAGATCACGGGTTCGCTGGCCGAGATTTCAAAGGGCCTGGGATCGGCATCCACGAAATTGACGGAAGTGAGCCAGCAGATGAGCGCCAACGCGGAGGAAACCTCCTCGCAAGCCACGGTGGTCTCTTCCTCCAGCCATCAGGTGAACCAGAGCGTGCAGACGGTGGCCATCGGCACCGAGGAAATGTCGGCGAGCATACGGGAAATCTCCAAGAGCACCACCGAGTCGGTGCGCGTGGCGGAATCGGCGGTCATGATGGCGGAGTCCACGAACGCGGACGTCACCAAGCTGGGCGCGGGCAGCGAGGAAATCGGGGAAATCATCAACCTCATCACCTCCATCGCTGAGCAGACGAACCTGCTGGCCCTGAACGCCGCCATC
>JBDSIO010000431.1:0-11216 GCA_039917895.1 Fibrobacteria bacterium
GCGGGTCGCCAGTCGGCATGTTTCAAAATCTTCATCGCGGGGCTCCGGGAACGGCTCGACGTCCGGGAACGGGCCGGTGAAATGGCCGGCGCGAAGGCCGGCGAGTCAGGCGAAAATCCAGGCCATGCGTTTCCGTCCCATTCGGTCCTGTCCAAGGCCGCCGCCGAGCCTGTCGACGATACCCTCAAGATCACCAAGGCCGGATACCGCATGAGCAAGCAGGCCATCTCCCTGTATACCGGAACCTATCCCATCGCCATGATTTCCGCCCCGCCTGCCGGCGATTTGAAAATCGTCTCCGAACGTTCCATGCCCCAGGTCGACTGGGGAGCCAATGTCGAAGTCCAGGTATGGGATGGCGGCACCCAGTTGGAGGGCGAATACAAGACCGACCCGTTCGAAGGCTCCGCTTCCTGGAAGGTCGCTTTCGGATCCGGACAGGCTTACAATGCCTGGGGATTCGTAATCAAGACGGCCCCCGAGAACATGTCCGCTTGGAAAGGCGGCACCCTGCATTTGGCGGTCAAGGGCAAGGTGACGTCCCTCGGCGTGACCATGGCCTCGGCCGATCAGTATCCAGGCTCATCGGTGAAGGTCGACCTCTCCGAATTCGGCTATCGGCCCGACAATTCCTGGCATGAGATCCTTGTTCCGGTGGATCGGTTCGAGGGCACGGACCTCGGGCAGATCAACGTCTATTGCGGCCTGACCTATCCGCTCCTCACTGACACGGCGGGCTATAATCCCAATTTGGATTATCAGGTGGACGAAATCTATTGGACCCTGAAAAAATAGGGGGCTTGGCCGAGGGCGAACCTACCGTAGGCGCGACAAACGCCGTCGCGCCGCGCACGGATCGCGCTCTAGATGTTCGCGATGAGGGAATCCAAGGAGGCCTTGCCGGAATACTCATCCAGCCGGAACACCTCACCGGTCTTTCCTACCGCATAGAAGGTCGGAAGCGCAGTGACGTTGTACGGCTCCCCGAACTTCCGATCCGGGTCCCAAAAAACCGGCAGCTTCACCTTGTAGGTGGATATGTATTCTCCGATTTCCTTGGGGTTGCTGCGCCCATTGGCGATGGCGATGGTCTCCACGCCTTTGGCGAGTATCCCGGCGGCGAAAGCCTGGACCACCGGGGTCGCGTCTTGGCAATGGGAACAGGTGGGTCCGAAGTAGAAGATCAGGAGGCGCTTGCCACGGTAAGCCTGGAAGTCCAACTTGGGATTCGAGATGGGTTCGAGCGGGATGGAGAAATCCATCTTGGGGGATTTTGCGGTGGACGGCGGGGGCACCGCCTCGGATGCGGTCATCGAAGTATCCGCAGCGGCGGAATCTGTGGCCGGCCCGGTAGCCGCGTTCTCGGCGGGTTGCGAAGCAGCGGGTTTAGCTTCCTCCGCGCCTTTCTTGCAGGCGAGAAAAAGGGAGGCGGACATTACGGCGAGCGCTGTAAAGCGATAGAGCGAAGTAGGTTTCATGGTTTCCTCCAGGTCCTGATTATCTGATTTTTTTCAAAAAAGACGAGTATTATTTCCGAAAGTCCACTGCCGAGGGTTATCACAAAGCGTTCCGGTATTTCAGGTCATCATCCAGGTCACCACGCTCCAACGCGCTTCGCCGCTCGGGAAGGATCGCCTTCATGCCGCATCGGGCCTGTGAGGATGCCGGGCACGACTTCAAGGGTACCGTTGCCGGCATGGGCGTGGGCGAGAGGAACCCAGCAGGCGATGCGCGCCCGCGCGAACTCACCGTCATCGGGGATGGATACGTCGGAGTGCCAGACCTGCCTACGTCCGGACAGGGAAGGAACGTTTGTGCGCACCCGCGTGGTGAAAGAGACGACGCGCTTGCCGGTCAGGGTGGCGTAGCTCATGGGGTCCATCGGATCATGCTCGTTACTTGAAGGGAAATGAAAGGACCAAGGTGATCAACCCTCCGCCGGCCAGGGCCCAACCCAATCCGGTCAGGGACGGGTCAGGGGTGCCGAAATGCCCATCGTCATTGTAGCCCGCGAGCAGGTAGGCGCCTCCCGCGCCCATCAGGATGATTCCGGTGGTGAGCAGGAAACGGTTGACGTGTTTTTCCCGCGCCGTTTTAAGGTTGCCGCTTCCAGGGACTGATCACACAGGAAATTTAATCAGAGATCTCCGGAAACGCCGAGGAAGAAGAGCGGGAAGGGCCAATTTAGCGAGGCGGATTTGAGCTGGCCCGTGGAATTGTCGCGGGCGAAATAGTTGGGGCTGTTCATGGAATTCCACACCTCCATATAGGCCTTGAAGTCCCGGTTCCAAAGGCGCGCGCTGCGCGTGAGGCGGATGTCGAGGCGGCTGTATGGGGACAGGCGGCCGGAGTTGCGGGCGCCGACCTCGAGCGGCGAGACCGATCCCAGGCCGTCCATGTTCCCGGTATAGGGCGTGTACGGTTGGCCCATGGCCCAGCGGAAGGTGAAACCGATGTCGAAACCGCCGGGGATGTCGAACCAGTTGACCCAGTTGACTACCACGGGCCGGTGGTAGCGGTAGGGATAATAGGGACGTCCCTCCCCGTCGCTGCGGTCGGAAAGGCTGAAGTCGGCTGAGATCCACCCGTTCCATACGTTGGTGGGCTCGTAGAAGAACGAGAGTTCCGTGCCGTAGCTGTTGCCTGTGCCCCCGTTGGCGTATTGGAAGATAAGGCCGCCGAAGGCTTCATAGGCCGCGTTCCGCACCGAGTCGGACAAAGACGAGAAGTCCTTCACCGTATCCAGGGTCGCCGCTAGTTCCGCGACCTGCGCCCGGCTCAGGGAAGAGCCTGGCAACGGCAACAGGAAACCCTTGAGGTCGATGGAATAGTCCGGGGCCAGGCTCGCGGTGACCAGGTCGTAGTAACGTTTGTAATACCCATCGATACTGGCGCGGTAACCCTTTGAGAAGCGGTGTGTCCATTGCAATCCCAGCTGGCCGGACTTCTCCGAAAGCAGCCCCTGATTGCGGTCGCGCTCGTAGAACGGCAGGTTGTTCTGGGCGTACAAGCCCGAGGTGAAGGACAGCGCGTTCCGATCGTCCACGTCCCAATGGTAATCCAGGCGCGGGGAGGGGAAGAGTTCCCCCGAGGTCGATTGGTAATCCGCGCGCAATCCGTAGGTGAGCGCGCCGTTCCCGGCCTTCCAGCGATGCGAGAAGAAGGCGCTGGCGAAATGCTCCTCCAGCGCGCCCTGATGCACGAAGCTGATTCGCGAGGGGTATTCCCCCAGGTAGTCGAAATTGGTGCGGGCGCTGTCGTCCTTGGCGATGTCGAAGCCGTTGTCCGAGAAATAGCCCAAGGGTTCCAGCATGTCCACGTTGCCGTTCACGATCACATCGTAGAGCACGTAGGGCAGGTTCATATGGTACCGCTGGAACTTGTAGTCGTAGGATACGCCGAACCTGAAGCGATTGGATTCCGAGGCGGTCCAAGTGTCGGAGAAGCGATAATTGGCGTAACGGGCCGATTGCGACAGGGCCAGATTGGATGCCGTGCCCGCGCCATGCTTGAACTCCACGTCCCAATCCTGGGTCTGGAACCCGATGCCGTTCTCGATCAGGTGCTCGTCGTTCGCATCCCATGCCAGGTTGAGGAAATGCATCTGGTTGCCGATGGAAACGGCGGAGATGCTGTCCACCGAGAGCTTCTTCGATTGGGGCGCACGCTTATAGGCGGTGGGCGTCCCGGTAGGTGGCGAAACCGCCCGGGTGGGATCGCCGAACTTGGGGTTGATGCGGGAAAGGACGTTGGTCTGGCGGGGCACCACCACCGCATAGGCGTCCGTCGAAAGGGTCGTCATATAATCCAGGCGCAGGCCCGGAGAAGGGGCCCAGGCCGCTCCCCAGTGGTAATCCAGGAAATCCGGCATGTTGATGTGATCGCGGTATCCCTGCATATCGGCTTGGAAGGCGCTGTCCTGCGATACCGCCGAAGAGACGTCCAGGATGCCGTGCAAGGCGCGGTTGAAGAGGAACAGTTGCGCGGCCCCGTAGATGCTCAGGGAACCGGGAATCAAGGGGACTTCCGCGTAGGCGTCCCCGCGCACCAGGGACAGGTTGGCGTTCACGTGGGGCGTTTCCGGCAGGCGGGTCTTGGTCTTGAGCCGGAGCACGCCCGACAGCGCGCCCGGATCCTCCACGGGAAAATCGTCCCGGTACAATTCCACCCCGTCCAAGGTATTCAAGTTGAACATGGAAAAGACGCCGCCCACATGGTACGGCTGCAGCAGCGGCATCCCGTCCAGGACCACGCGCGTCTGCTCCGCGTCGCCGCCGCGCACGAAAGGCCGCACATTGACGTCATTCTGCACCGTGACGCCGGGGGTGAAGGCCACGGCCCGCACGGGATCGTTCATGGCGCTGGGCATCTTGCGGATGAAGTCGCTCTTGACCCCGATGGGGCCTTCGCTTCGGCGGTGGGCCGCCACCCGCCGGGTCGGCAGTTCCAACGCTGCGGTGTCCGGCTGCCGGGCGGCCAGGGCGCGCCGCACCGCCGAACGCGTGGCCTCGCGGGAGGAATCAAGGGAAGCCGGCGACGAAGCGCTTTCCTCGGCCCCGGAATCCGTACCTGCGGGCGCTTCCGCGGTCGGCGCCAACGTATCCTGTACGCTACCTAGACCCGAAGCGTCATGGGTCATGGGCGGTTCTGCAACTGCCGGAAGCGCGCCCGGTAGCACCGGAGGGATTGCCGCCGCAACGGCGGTATCGGAGTCGGAACCGCTGCCGATGCGGGCGGGAATGGAAGCCGACGGGGAACCGAAGTCGGAGTCCAAAGCCGGCGCGGAAAGAATCACGGCGGCTGAATCCTGCTCCCCGGTGGATGCGCCTCCCGCATCAGGCATTTCGTTGCCCGATGCGGGAAGCGCCCCCAGACTCCATAGGCTGATCAGGCTGATCAGGCCGCCAAGCAACGACGCGCGCAAACCCATTGGCGTTCCGCCTGGGCGCTTCAAAAATCCCACCCGAATGCCAGGTTCACGTCCCATTGCACGGGAGGGATATCCCGGCCGTGGAACCGTTGCTCTCCGGAAGGCAGCTGGGGCAAGGTCACGTTGAACTGGGGCGCGAGGAAATCCGGAACCAGGGTCCACTCCGGCAACCGGTAGAGCATGCCGATGGCTGCCTGGTACACCAAGGTACGTTCGCTCGGCAACGGTTCCGAAAAATCGGAACCCAAAACCGCTTCCATTTGCGTGGCCAGGTAGGTCGCGCGCAGGTTACCGAAGACCAGGGAATTCCCGATACGCGGCAAAGTGAAAGTCCGGGAGGCGGAATACTCCAGATACACGGAGTTGTCGGCCCAGGCGCCTATACCCCAGCCTGCTCCGACTTTATGGTGGAAGGTGGACCACCCAGGCAATGCGAGATTGACGCCGAACTCCATGGTGGCGGGATTGGTCGGCGCCTCCAAATGCCATTGGATTTCCGCGCCGGGAAAGGGACCCCATGCGTCCTTGACGCCCAACCGATAATCGATGCTGCCTTGTAGGATGGCGGAACTGTACACCGATTCCCCCGAACTGTCGCCGCAGGCATGCGCGACACCAACCGTATCCGCCCGGTATTGCGAGCACGTCCACAGGGATTGGCGGCCCATCCCCACCGTGGCCTGGCTCTTGCCCGCGGGCAGAATCAGGCCCGTGTTGAAGTGGTGTACGGAATATAAGCATCCCGTGAGCATCCAGGCTGAAATTGCGCATGCCGTTTTCAGGGACAGAGGTCACCTCTTGCAGGTCAAGATCACGATACTGGTGCCGGAGCGCCTTTAAAGTACGAGGATTCGTGGGTCACGGCATCCCCAATAGACTCAAGCAACCGGTGTGCCACTCAATTGGGCATGGGTTTGAGCCGGGGTGGGAACCGGAGTGGTGGGCTGAAACGTTGCGGACTGAAAAAGGGACTTTGGTTCACCGCGCTGAGAACAGGCCCAGGACCGCACGCCCGAGCGCAAACCCGCCCAAGGCCAACAGTCCGAGCAAGGCGATCAGGCCTAGAATCAGCAATGCCGCGAAAAGCCAATCTCCCTTGCGGGCGCGGCCGGGATTGTCCAGATGCGCGCGCAGCAGATCCACGTTGCGGCGGTTCGCCTTCCAGGCCATGTCGAACAGATCCCCCGCGAGCGGGATCAGGCCCACCACCCCTTCGAGCGCGACGTTGAAACCCATTCGCAACAGGGTCACTCGCGGAACGCCCAGTTTGGCGGACATGAACAGGATGTACGAAGACAATGCCATACCGATGGCATCCCCGATCACGGGAATGAGGCCGATCAGGGAGTCCAGGCCGATGCGGAAAGCCGTGCCGGGGATCGCGATGCTGCTGTCGAGCATCCAGGCCAGGGCTTCCAACTGCCCCAGTGGCGACCCCGCATCCCCCGATTTGCGTGGGTTAAGGCGCGGATCAATGCCTTGATCGCCGCCCGCGCGCTGCTCCCGGTCCTGCCAACGCCCCACTTCCACTTTCGGTTTCATTCCATTTCCAGCCATAGGATTAAGATAAAAGTCTTCGGCCGGAAGGCCTCGGAAAATAGGAAAGCACCAGGGATGGTTTTCCCGCGGGCCTTTTTAAGATTGGATACGGCTTCACCATGCAGGTTCCAGGGGGATTCAGAGCTTCGCCGCAACCCTTAGCGCCGCGGCCTTTGCTCCCGTTTGCGCCTCGGCGCTGGTGTCGCGGATGGGGGTCCCATGGGGCCGGCAGAATACGTCGGCGTAGACATCGCCCTTGTACATCGCGATTTTCGCTGGACCGTTCATCCACATCGCTTTGGTTCCGATTCCGGACTGGGGGGTCTTGAGAGTGGCGGCCGTGCGCGCGTCCAAGGCGTCGTAGTAAGCCGGGACCGTGGTATTGAATCGCGCGGCGAATCCATCCGTGGTGAATGCCGTGATCACGATCTCGGGAGGAAGGAGCTGGCCCGATTCCCCTCCATGATAAGCGCAGTTCAGAATGTTACCGGTATCGCGGGGCGTGATGCTTAGGATGGGTTGGCCAAGGATTTCGGCGGCTTCGGCGCTCGTCAAGAGGGCATCGCAATTCGCGACGCCCAGCCCATGGGGATTGGCGGCCGCGGGCCCCGAGCCCTCGGAACTGTTGCATCCGGTTGCCAGCAGGCCGACGCCCAGGGAAAGGACGAGAGAAAGGGCGAGGGCAAGAATCTTCGGTTTGGACCCTATCATGCGCATGTGAATCTCCTGATTGTATGGGAAGTATACCTTAGTCGACACGCGTAATCCGTGACTCGGGTCACGGATTATAGGGAACGGAGGGACCACGGGAAACAGGGCCGACCGGGATCGGTTCAGGAGCGCTTAAGACGTTCCGCTCACCACCGCCAGACCGGCACGACCCGTCCCGCCTCCCATGGCGAATCCCCCGCTGCAAGTTCCACGAAGCCATCGGTTTTGGCCCAACCGCTGAAGTCGCCGGAGCCCTGGTTTCCGACCCACTCCACGCGCATCCGGCCTTCCGCGTCCCAACCGCAGGTGACGGATCGGAACGGGGTGAGTTTTCCCTTATACGGAGGACCAAGACCATGGGGAGAATCTAAGCCTTTTTCCCTTTGGCGCTTGGATTACGAATCACCGGGATTCTGATTGCAGTTCCGGAAACATCCACCCAAACGGCAACGCATAAATTTCATTCCCAAGCGCTCTCGCTTCGTTGCCGCCGTAAAGCACCACCGAACGCACCAGGCTTTTCTTCCTACCCAACGCCGCTTTGAAAGCAATCAATCCGCCGGTCTCCTTTTGGCCGGCGGTACGACCGCTTTTGATTTCCAAGGCCACGAGGTTGCTGTCCTCTTCGAGGATGAAATCCACTTCGTGGCCCGCGCGGTCGCGCCAGTAATAGATGCGTCGCTTGGCCGGATTCAGGCTACGCCATGTCTGTAGGCTCTGGAATACGGCCTGTTCCAGCCAGAACCCGTAGTCGGTTCTGCCCATCAGGTTTTTCTCGGAGTCTATGCCGGCCAGCCATGCGGCCAGACCGCAATCATTCCAAAGCAGTTTTTTGCCTTTCACCAAGGAGCTTACGGGATTGGTGCTGAAGACCGGAACGCGGGTGATTTGATATCCGATTTCCAGGAGGTTCAAATAGCGGTGCGCCGTGGGCTGGGGGATCTCCGAGTCCCGTGCGATTTCCGATTGGTTCAGTAATTTTGCGGTCCGGTTCGCGGCTAAACGCATCATTCGCTGGAAATTGCTCAGGCTCCCTACATTGGCCATGTCGCTGAGATCCCGCTCCAGGTAGGTTTGCACATATCCGGAGAACCAAAGATCCCGATCCTCGTTCTCTTCCAAAGCGATAGCGGAAGGAAATCCCCCTTTCAAGAGCCATGAGTGCCAGTTTCCTGCCTGAGTCGGCCAGGATTTGATCTGGAAGTCCTGCTTGAAAAGCGTCTCCAAGGGGGCCAAGGCACTGGGTGACGCGGACGCCCATTCAACCGGGCAGAAAGGGGGCAGCTCCAGGTACAGCGATCGGCCGGCAAGGGTTTCTGAAACGCTTTTCATCAAGGCCAGGTTAGCCGATCCTGTCAACAGGATCATTCCGGGATTGCGATCCCCATCCACTTTACGCTTGATGGCTAACAGTATGGAAGGTTCCCGCTGGACCTCGTCCAAGGTGACCGGTAATGCTTCCAAAAGGGATTCGGGATTCGTCCTGGCTTGCTCCAGGATTTCGAGCCGGTCCAGGGTAAAGTAGGAACGGTTTTTTTCCTGAAACAACTCTCGCACCAGGGTGGTTTTTCCGGTCTGGCGCGCGCCGGTGACCACCACCACGGGCATGACCTTCAGTCCCCGCTTGAGAAGTTGCATTTGAAGACGGGATCTAATTCTATTCATTGCGTGAATAAATATTATTCATGATGTGAATCATATGAAAATTGGGGGGATTTAGCAAGAGCATTCCGGAAAAGGAAAAGAGGAAGATCGCCGACTTGTCCGTCAAGGATCTCCTCCTGACCTTTCCGATGGGGACCATTAAATTGGATCACCCCATCTGAACCCATTGCCCAAAGAGAAGTGGACCGAAATCGCTAGCGGCAACACCCTGATTGAGGTCAAACCGAGCGACCCACCCTCCACCTCCATCAACCGATAAATCACTCCTGGGCCACCGTTTGCGGAATGGGCCCAAGCTGCTGCATCAACCCCATCATGTCCGCATTGATCCGTATGCGCACCAGCTTTCCGCGCCGGTAGGAATCCACGGAGATGAAGTCCATGCTTACTGGGCGGCCCGTGGCGGGAATCCCCATGAAGTCCCCTTTATGGACGCCCTTGAAAGTCCCGATGCGCGTGACATGGTCCCCTTCGGCGATCATGTCCTCGAGATCGTGGGTGAATCCGGGGAAGGCGGCGTTGAACATGCCGCAGAAGCCCTGGTAGCCTTCCTGATCCAAAGGCGGGGAGCCCGGGGCCTCCAGGCGAAAGTCCGGATCGGCGAGGGCGACAAAGGTCGCGAAGTCCTCTTTTTCCACCGCGAGCATGGCGCGGCGGGAATTGGCTTTGTTTATTTCCTGTTGAGTCATGGTATGTGCCTCCTGGGCCTGGTTGCTTGGCCTGGAGATAAATTAGCCCGCGACCGGGCGACCCTCATCGGGCGATCGCCCTATTTTGCGGCGACGTTCACAAGTTGGGCCCGGAACCGAGGAGGCCGTTTTCCATGGCGAACAGGGTGGCCGCCGCGCGGGTGGAGACGCCGATCTTGGCGTAGATATGCTGGACATGATGGCCAACGGTTTTGCCCGAGATGAAAAGGCTTTCTCCCGTCTGCCGGTTGGAGCGACCCCGCGCCAAATGCCGCAGCACTTCGATTTCCCTGGGACTCAACTCCGCAGACGCCCCCGACAGGCGCGATCTTGGTTTGGCAGGCACGCCGGACGCGCCCAGTACGGCTTCAACGGCGACGGCATCCAGCTTGCCGGCGGTCGCCATGCGGCGCAATTCAGTCGCCGCCTCCGCTGGCGCCAGGGCCGGCCTATGGCTCCGTTCCGATTGCATGGCCTGATAGGCATCGGCCGCGGCCAACAGCCTGGCGGCTTGCGGTAGGTGCGCCGCAGCGGCGGAATGATGGTAGCCCGAACCGTCCATGCGCTCATGGTGGAGGCCCGCCAAGCGGCCCAAGGCCGCCAAGCAAGGGGACCGGGCGAGAATGCGTTCGGTGTAGTATGGATGCAGGCGCACCTTCTCCCATTCACCATCATTCAGCGTACCCGGCTTTTTCCAAATCGAGGCGGAGACGCCCACTCGCCCCAGATCCATGAGCAGCGCGGCCCGGCGCGCGGACGTCGATTCCTGTTCGCCCAATCCCATGCGGGATGCGGCCGCAGCCACCGTAGCGGCTACGGCGCGGGAGTGCCCCAGGGTATAGGGCGTTTTAAAGTCCGCATAATCGGCCGCCGCCAACAGGGCACGGTCCATATCCGCTTCGGCAATCCTTTTCCGGATCCCGGGCTCCGCCGCCAGCACGGCATCCCAAACCGACTCGACGGCCAAAGGGGCGAGCAATGTCTCCGCGTCCCGCTTGAACAAAACCGCCAAGTCGGGATCCAAGCCCTTGCCCGCGCGCGCGCCAATCGCATCCAACGCGGCGGCCGCACCGCCTATGCCATGCAGGGTTGCAGCGTCCTGCGCCATCTGCAGCACCCGGACCTCCAAGGCAATGGCATTCCCCCTCAATCGGGCGGGCGTGCCTTTCCCGTCCCAGCGCTCGTTGATTTGCCGGAACCCGGCGGCCAACTCCGGCTCCAGTCCCAACCGTTCCGCCAACCTTTCCGCGATTTCGCAATGGGACAAGTGGTTCTCCAACATCATGGCCTGCCCGCCCAGGAACAGGCGCATCAGCATGGCGGCCCTTTCCGGCCAAGGCCGCCCCTGACCCGTGTTGCGAAACATGAAGCCCATGGCGTCGCGGGGATTCCCCATATCGATTTGGAAACCTTCGCCCAAGCCCATATCGGTACCGAAACTGTCCGCCGTGCGGCTGGCAGTCGACGTGCATCCCACATGCATCAGCAAGGCCTGGTAATAAAGGCGTTGCAGACGGGTAACGTCCAATCCCGCCGCTTTTCCCAAGTGCATGGAAAGCAGGCAGGTGCGCAACACCCATTCCATGGGCATGTCCACGCCCAAGTCGATGGCCAGGGAAAGCGAAGCAAGGAACTCGGCCAGGCGCATGCCTTCGGGTTTGTTTTCCATTCAGCTCCTAGGG
>JBDSIO010000432.1:0-11301 GCA_039917895.1 Fibrobacteria bacterium
GCGCGCTGTCCCCTGCCTTCCGATCGCATCGCGGACGCGCTGTGGGACCTGGTCTGGCGCGGACGTATCACCAATGATACCTATGCCGTCCTCCGTAAAGGCATAGAGGCGGGCTTCAAGGCGGCCCCGCCGCCGGAAGCGGAGGCTAACCGGGGGTCAATCCGCGGACGGTCCAGGAGCGGATTCCAACGTTGGAAGGCCGCCAGGCCCTTGACCGGCGCCTGGCGGATGCTGGAAACGCCCGAACCCGCCGCCGATGCCCTGCAACGGGAGGATTTGGCCAAGGACCGGGTGCGCCAATTGCTGAAACGCTACGGCATCCTGTTCCGGGAACTGCTCTTGCAGGAACTGCCGGAACTGCAATGGGCGTCCCTTTTCCGTTCCCTGCGCCTCTTGGAATTGTCCGGAGAGGTTTTATCGGGGCATTTTTTCGACGGGATCCCGGGCCTGCAATTCCTCGCGCCCCAAGCCATGCGCGCCTTGCAGGCGCCTCACCCGAACCCCGCCATTTACTGGATGGCGGCGACCGATCCCGCTTCGCCTTGCGCCTTGGGGCTGGAAGGCCTGCCCTACGCGCTTCCGCCCCGGCTGGCATCCACCCACCTGGTGTTCCATGGCGCCGAACTGACCCTGATTTCGCGGCGGCTCGGAAAGGACCTGACGATCCGGGTGCCGCCCCGGCATACGTACCTTCTCGGTTACCTGGGGCCCTTGCGCCACCTGGTCGACCGGGCCTTTATGCCGGTGAAATCCCTTGAGGTGGAAACCGTGAACGGGGAGGCCGTGATGGGATCCCCATACCTTCAGGATCTGCTGGACGCGGGATTCGAACAGGGATTCCGGAACTTCGCCCTGAGGAAACGGTATTAGGCCCGGGCCCCTGAGGGAATACCCACCGTGTATAACAAAGTGGAAGAGGGCGCCCTGTTCTCGTTCTCCCTCAAGGTCAGCCGCAGGGTGGACGTCCCTATCCCCCCCCGAGGACTCGGCGGACAAGGCCAATCGGGCAGTGCGCGGCGCGCTCAAGAAAATCTTCTAGCCCCTACGAACTCCGTTTCCTGCCCGTGCCTAAGAGGCTGGAAGCGCGGGGCGCGGCGCACGGCCCTGCGGCCCTGCGGCCCTACTTGTAGAGCTTTTCGCGCAGCTTCTGCACGTCCTCGTTCGCCAGGTACTCGTCGTAGGTCATGGTCCGGTCGATATGCCCCTTGGGGGTGATTTCAATGATGCGGGTGGCGATGGTCTGCACGAACTGGTGATCCTGCGAGGTGAACAGCGCCGTGCCCGTGAACTCCTTCAGGCCGTTGTTGAGCGAGGTGATGGCTTCCAGATCGAGATGGTTGGTCGGTTCGTCGAGCACCACCACGTTCGCCTGCAGCAGCATCATGCGGGCCAGCATGCAGCGCACCTTCTCGCCGCCGGAAAGCACGCGCGCGCTCTTCTGGGACTCCTCGCCTGAGAAAAGCATCTTTCCGAGCCAGCCGCGTATGAACTGGTCGTCCTTCTCCTTTTCCTTGGAGTACTGGCGCAGCCAATCCACCAGGTTCATGTCGGTATCGAAATAGGACGCGTTGTCCTTGGGGAAGAAGGAGCGCGTCGTGGACCCGCCCCAGCGGAAGACTCCGGCGTCGGGCTTGGCTTCGTCCATGAGGATGCGGAACAGGGTGGAGGCGCACATATCGTCGCGGCCCACGAAGGCGATCTTGTCCCCGGCCCGCACGTTCAGCTCGAAGCCCTTGAACATGGGCTTGCCTTCGATGGACTTGCCCAGGCCCTCGATCTCGAGGATGATCTTCCCCGCTTCCTTTTCGGCCTTGAAGACGATGAAGGGGTATTGGCGCGTGGACGGCTTGATGTCGTCGAGCGTGATCTTATCCATCAGCTTGCGGCGGGAAGTCGCCTGCTTGGATTTGGAGGCGTTGGCGGAGAAGCGCGCGATGAAGGTCTGCAACTCCTTGATCTTGTCTTCCTTCTTCTTGTTTTGATCCCGCTTCTGGAGCAGGGCCAGCTGGCTGGATTCGTACCAGAATGTATAGTTGCCCGTATAGGTCGAGATCTTCTGGTAGTCGATGTCGCAGACGTGGGTGCAGACCTTGTCGAGGAAGTGGCGATCATGGGAGACCACGATCACGGTATTCTCGAAGCCGTACAGGAACTCCTCGAGCCATGCCACCGAATCCAGATCCAGGTTGTTGGTGGGCTCATCGAGCAGTAGGATGCCGGGATTGCCGTACAGGGCCTGGCACAGGAGCACGCGCACCTTCTCGCCGCCCGACAACTCCTTCATGAGCAAGGAATGCTTCTCTTCGCGCACTCCCAGGCCGCTAAGCATGGTCGCGGCCTCGGATTCCGCGTTCCAGCCGTTCATGTCCGCGAATTCGCCTTCCAGCTCGGAAGCGCGCACGCCGTCCGCTTCGGAAAAATCCGGCTTGGCGTAGAGGGCGTCTTTTTCCTTGATCACCTCGAAAAGGTCCTTATGGCCCATGATCACCGTCTGCAGGACGGGAACATCGTCGAACTCGAACTGGTTCTGCTTGAGCACGCCCAGGCGGATGCCGGGTTCGATGTTGACGCTGCCGGAGTCGGGTTCGATTTCTCCCGAGAGGATTTTCAGGAAGGTGGACTTGCCGGCCCCGTTGGCGCCGATGATTCCGTAACAATTGCCGGGCGTGAACTTGATGTCCACTTCCTTGAAAAGGGGGCGTTTGCCATAAGCTAAGGAGACTTGGTTGACGCTGATCATAACTGGCCTTGCTGCTCCGAAGGGTTCCGGATTCCGGATCGAGCCCGGAAATTCGTGTCACGGGCGGCGCATCGGCCTTCCGCGGGAACCCCTGAAATCCTGTATCGGGTGGAAGATGGCAAAATAGCAAACCCATGGGGGGGTTCCCAGGGATGGCCCGGCTCCCTCGCCAATCGCGGGGCGCGGAACTTCGCGATCGACCGAATCCACGCTCTAAGACGGAAGATGACGGAAGCTGACGGCCAAAAACCACCCTATAAGCGCCGCCTTCACGAATCCCCTCGGGCCCTAAATTTCCCCCGATTGAATATCTTTTGCTTCGCCTAATTCACCGCGGGGAGGGGCCGAACCTTCCCCGAACCGGTTTTTGTAGACCGGAGAATGGAGATCAGTGAAGACGAACAGCCTCATCCTCGCAGCATTCCTGTCGACCGGCGCCATGGCAAGCACCATGAACACCGGAGGGCTCTCCGGGGTGGGAAACACGTATTCCGCCTATAGCATCGGAAAGGGGAGCTTCGAACTCGGCCTGACTGTCAAAGGCGAATATGGGGATCAGGCCATGGACGAGCGCCTGAGCGGAGGGAGGTTGAACGTCCTCGATGTCCTGCTGTTCGGCCAGGATGCCTTCCTGGCCTTCGGCCTCACCAATTGGATGGACCTGGCGCTGGACCTGCCCTTTTATGAAGACAAAATCGACGGCTTCGAAGATCATGCGGCCGGACTCGGCGACCTTTCCGCTTCCTTGAAGGTCATGCATCCCGGAATGAAATCCGACGCCCTGATCCGGCTGGCCTACATCATGCGCGTAAGCTTTCCCACCGGCAACGCCGAGCGGGGCTATTACCTGCGCGATCCCCAATATGCGCATGTCAGTGAGGTCAACACCGAAGGCGCGTTCACTTCCCGGGGCTACAGCCTTAATCCCATGCTCGCATGGACGTTCGACTTCACCCGCCTCAAAACCCCCGCGCCCTGGCTCATCCATGTCAATTTCGGGATGGACGCGTTGTTCTACACCGAAAAGAACAACATACCCGAGGAAAACTCGGCGATGAAAGGCGCTTTGGCCATAGAATGGCTGATGCAGCCGGATTGGAGCCTGTTCCTGGATTTCTACGGCAAGTCCCGTCTTCGTAACATCACTTCCGGCCCGTTCCTGGAAATCTTCGCCAAGGACCAAATCGACCTGGCGATAGGGACCAAAAACGTCTTCGCCTCCGGATGGTCCGCCACTTTCGAAGTCGAAGGTTCGCTTTCCACCCAGGAAAACCACACCCAATGGATCACCAACCATGAAGGCGACGGCGTACGCCGCTATGGCAACCAGCCCACGCCCATCCTCGGCGCTACCTTGACCATCGGTTTCGGCCAGACGGGCAAGAAGGCCGATTCCGATTTCGACGGCAATCCCAATCTGACCGACAAATGCCCCAACGACGGCGAGGATTATGACGGCTACGAGGACGAGGACGGTTGTCCTGACCTGATCCACGTGGTGACGGCTCCCGTGCAAATTCGCGATACCGTCGTGATCACCCAGCTGGACACGGTCGTCCGCAACGACACCATCCGCGTGCCGGTCGCCGACACCCTCAAGTACCAGTCCAGCCAGGATCCGAACGCCATTTTCGGGTTCGGCAAGACCACGTTCCCGGCCATCCAGTTCAAGATCGGCTCGGACGAACTGAGCCGCTCCTCGTTCAAGACCCTGAACGACATCGCCCAGTCGATGAAGAATTTCCCGCAGGTCGCCATGCAAGTGCTGGGCTTCACGGACAACACCGGCAGCGACCTGACCAACAGGGTCCTGTCCACCAAACGGGCCGAAGCGGTGGTGACCTATCTGGTCAACCAGGGCATCGCAGCGAACCGGGTTCAGCCTTTGGGCATGGGACCGGACGACCCGGTCAGCAGCAACAAGACCGCCGGCGGGCGCCTGCTCAACCGTCGCGTGGAATTCAAACGCATCAAATAGACTTGCGGGCGGGCCCACTCCGGGCCCGCCTTTTCCTTCCCGCAATTCCGGAATCCTTCGCAAGCTTTCCAACCTTAGATCGCCCCGCCGGATTTAGATTGGTATGCAGGGGGATGGACTCCCCTCTTCATAGTGGCACAACCCTATCAGGCCCACCGCCCGGATCGATTCCCGGCGGCGCCCAAGGAGCAGGCATGGCGGACGGATACCGGACGGAAACGGACAGCATGGGACAGGTCCAGGTGCCGGAAGGAGCGCTATGGGGGGCGCAAACCCAGCGCGCGCTGGACAATTTCCAGATCAGCGGCATCCGCTTTCCGCGCGACTTCATCGGCGCGCTCGGCATGATCAAGTACCTGGCCTGCCAGGTGAACCGGGATCTGGGAGGCTTGGATTCGGCCATGGCGGCCGCCATCTCCCAGGCCGCGATGGAGGTGACCGAAGGGCAATGGGACGACCAGTTCCCGCTCGACGTGTTCCAGACCGGATCAGGGACCTCTACCAACATGAACGCGAACGAAGTGATCGCGCATCGCGCCGCCGAGATCCTGGGCGCCAGCGCGGGACGCAAACCGCACCCCAATGATCACGTGAACCTATCCCAAAGCAGCAACGACGTCATCCCCTCCTGCATCCACATCGCCGCCCTGGTATCGCTGGAGAAAGACCTGCTGCCCGCGCTCAACCGCTTGCGCTTAGCACTGGACGGAAAGGCCGAAGCCTTCAAGGACGTGCTCAAGCTCGGCCGCACGCATTTGCAGGACGCCACGCCCATGACCTTGGGCCAGGAGTTCTCCGGCTACGCCGCCATGGTCGCCCACGGCATCGGCCGCCTCGGCAACGTACGCTGGAGCCTGGGCGAACTCGCCCTGGGCGGTACCGCGGTCGGCACGGGGATCAACGCTTCCCCCGACTTCGCGAAAAAAGTCATCGAGCGCCTGAACGATCTCTCCGGCCTGGAGTTCCGCGAGGCCGAGAACCATTTCGAGGCCCAAGGCTCGCGCGACGCCGTGGTCGAGACCAGCAGCGCGCTCAAGACCCTGGCCGTGTCCCTCATCAAGATCGCCAACGACATCCGCTGGCTCGGATCGGGCCCGCGCGGCGGCCTGGGCGAGATCCGCATCCCCTCGCTGCAGCCCGGATCGTCCATCATGCCGGGCAAGGTGAACCCGGTCATGGCCGAAGCCCTGCTGCAGGCCTGCGTCCAGGTGATCGGCAACGACGCAGCCATCACTTTCGCCGGCGCTTCGGGGAATTTCGAACTCAACGCGATGATGCCCCTGATGGCCCACTGCATTCTGCAATCGCTGCAGTTGCTCACGAACGCCGTGACCGCCTTCGAGGAGAAATGCGTGCTTGGCATCGAGGCGGACCAGGAGCGCTGCCGCGCGTCCATCGATGGGAGCCTGGCCATGGCGACCGCGCTGGTTCCGCGACTCGGCTACGACAAGGCGGCGGCCCTGGCGAAATCCGCCTACGAGGGGGGCAAGACCGTGCGGCAGGCGGCCCTGGAGCAAGGGCTGTTCATGGCGCAGGAACTGGACGCGCTGCTCGATCCCGCCAAGCTCATCCGTAACGGGTAGGTTACTTGGCTTCCAGCATTTCCCGCATGGGTTGCCAGTAAAAGCTCTTCCAGCCCGAATCGATCCCGTCATACGCCTCGGCGGGAACGCCGGTCTGGATGAAGGTCAGGGTGGTGCCTTCGGGCCCCGGAGCGAACATGAAGGTCGCGATGGAGAGGTGCCCTTCGGGCCAATCGCTCTCCCTCCAGGTCTGGACGATTTTACTTCCCTTAACCAGCTCCAGATGCGTGCCCAGGCAAGACCCGTCGTAAGCGGAAAAGGCCTCGCCCACCTTGCTCCCGATGATGGCGGCCGCTCCCGTGAATGCGGCGTGCTTCTTCTCATCCATGATCAGATCATAAACGACCCACGGATCGGCCGGAAAGGAGGCGGTTTGAAGGATGGTCTTCAACTCGCCTTGCGGAAGTACGGGCATGGCTTCTGGTTTGGGCATGGGTTTGGGCATGGGTTTGGCCATAGGTTTTGCGTTACTCTGGGTCTTCGCGCCTCCGGCTTTCGATCCGGCCGATTTTCCTTTCGCCCCTTTGGATCGGGATTTGGCCAGGGCAGCGGCGGTTTTTTTGGCCAAGGCGGCGGAACGCCGTTTGGCGACGCCCGGGGCAGGCGGTTTTTTGGGTTTCCCTTTCGTCCTCGGCTGAGTCCCGCGTTTCGTCCGGGAACCGGTTTTGGGTTTGGCGCCCGTCATCCCTTTTCCAGCCCTTTTTCCAGCCTTCTTTCCAGCCCTCTTTCCAGACATAGCGACTCCTCGGATTCCGGACGGAATGTCCTGGACGGAAAATCTATGTTACCCGTACCCTAATAAACAGCCCCATCAATCTGCACATGAACAAGCCACGTGCGAACCCAACCGCAGGACGGCGGCGGCCGACTCCCTGAACTCCGGCCAATCCACTCTTTGACAACGGGTAGGCATCGGGTAAAATGCGGGAATTCCTCATCCCATGGGGTTATACCCCGGCCTGGTGTACTGCCCCGCGGCGGGGGCAAGTTGGCCCCGTGTCCCGCAGGAAAAGCTACCGCCTCCCGCCCACGGGGCTTACCTTTTCCTACATGGAAAAAGCCCCTCCCACCTCCGCTTTCGTATCCAAGACCCTGGCCCTCGCCCTGCCCCTCTTGTTTCTCCCGCCTTCAGGGGCCGGGGCTTCCGCCGCTTTCGCCAACCTTGCCTCCGCCCGCGATACCAACGTCATCCTCCAGGATCCGCGCGCCTTTAAATGCATCTGCTATTCCGGCTACCGCGACGGCCAGGCGCCTGGCCAGTCCGAGCCGACCGAAACCCAGGTCCGGCAGGATCTGGTCCTGATCAAGAGGTTCGCCCACGAAATCCGCACCTACGGAAGCGCCAAAGGGTCCCATGGCCACCGGGTGCCGAAGCTCGCCGACGAACTGGGCCTTAATGTCCATCTCGGCGTCTGGGTCGACGCCACCTACGACGACGCCGCAAACCAGGCTGCCGTGAACGACGCCATCGCGCTCGTGAAGGAAGGCCACAAGTCCATCAAGTCCGTCGTGGTCGGCAATGAGTACATGCTGCGCGTGCGCCATCCCGAAATCACCCCCACCCCGGACATCAAGCCCGACAAGGCCGCTTCGGAAGCCAAGCTCACGGCGTGGGTCAAGCAGGTCAAGGCGGGCATGCCCAAGGGCGTCGAGGTCACCACCGCGGACACCTGGGCAGAGATCAACGCCGATGGCGACGAATTGCTTTCGCAACTCGACTTCATCACCTGGCACCTGCATCCCTGGTGGGAGGACCAGGACATCGGAAACGCCATGACCTATCTCGAGTCGCGTTACAATTCCGTGACGGAACGCGTCGCCAGATTCCCGGGCAAGCGCATCGTGCTGGGTGAAACCGGCTGGCCGACCCAGGCGACCCGCGGCGCCGCGGTGGGCAACCCCGAAAACCAGATGAGGTTTTTCCGGGACCTGACGGTGTGGGGCTTCAGCCACAACGCCGAGTTCTGGTCCTTCACCGCCTTCGATGAGAAGTGGAAGGACGCGGAAGGCACGGTCGGCGGCCACTGGGGCCTATGGTTTTCCAACCGCCAGCCCGGCGCCATCATCACCGGCATCAACGCCCTGTACCCCAAGTACATGTGGTCGGAGAACCCCGATCTCGCCTCCGGGACCCGCATCGCGTCCCCGCGCAACGCCCTGGTCAGGACCTCGGATGCCGGACCGCGTCCCATCGATGCGCTTGGTCGCGCGGTCGAACCCAGGTGGGAACGCAACGGTGCCGGACGAAGTGGCCATGGCTGGACGCTGACGCCGGTCGGCAGCTCACGCGGCCTGATCCTCATGGTTCATTGATAAGGGTTGATAAGGATTGATAAGGATTGATAAGGATTGATAAGGGGCCGGATATCAGCGGTAGTCCACAGGACGAAGCAGGACCAAGCCTTTCCCCATAACCTTGACGCTACCGTGGTGCGGACCCAGAATCCCCAAACGGGTTCCGGCCGGAGTCACCGCTTCCCAATCCCCCTCGAGGCCGGCAGGCAAAGTAAGCCGGCCTCGATCCGACAGCAGCACCATGGAACGCATGCCCCGCGAGGCTACTGCCGCCTTCGCGCCGGGGCGGATCGACGTGATCGTGGCCATGGGGATCAGGTCGGCATGGTTGAGTTTGTAAATGGTGCCTCCGAAGCCTATCAGGTAGAGGTTGTTCAGATTATCGAGGGTAAAGGCCAGGGGCTCCTGGGGAACCACCAAGGGATATTCCTTCACCGTGGCCGGGCCGGATGCCGGCTTCTTCAACGCGAACAGCTTCTTCAATGAATGGTCCCCGAACAGGTAAACGCCGTAGAACGGCGAAGCGGGATCGCCGCGGTACACCTGGCCGCCGATCACGCATTTGGCCTGCCCGGGCGCGCCGCCGTAGACCAGGGCCGCCAGCGGCTCCTCGATGGGGGTCGTGACGCCGTCGCAGGGTCCGTCCGGCAGGCAGTACGCGCCTTCCTTAAGGCTCCAGCCATAGTTCGCGCCCTTCTTGATGATGTCGATTTCTTCGAATTTGATCCAGCCGACGTCGCCGTCATACAATTCGCCGGTGAGGCGATCGAAAGCGAAGCGGTAGGAGTTGCGCAGGCCATACGCCCAGATCTCGCGCCGCACTTTCGGGTTGGCGTCGTCGACGAAGGGATTGTCCTTGGGGATGGCGTATTCCAGTCCCGGGTCCTTGTGGTCCACGTCGATGCGGAGCATCTTGCCCAACAGGCTCTCGCGGTTCTGGCCGTAATGGAAGGGATCGGGCGTGGTGTCGTCCCAGCCCCCGTCGCCGATGCTCAGGTACAGATAACCATCGGGACCGAACACGGGACTGCCGCCGTTGTGATCGTGGAATTCATTCGGAAGGTCCACGGTCATCAGCATACGGAGGGGCTGTCCGGAATCGTGCAGGTAGTCGGCGGCGGCGATGCCCTCTTCGATGAACATCTGGCGGGGCGGCCGCTCCTGATTGCCGCGCTTGACGTAGTACTTACGGTTGTTCGCGTAGTCGGGATGAAAGGCGAAACCCACCAGGCCCATGTCGTTATTCCAGCCGTGACCCTTTGCCTGGCCGAACTGGGTCTTGGTGAACCCGCTATCGCCCGGGGCCAGGATCCAGATTTTGCCCGTGGCCATTTCCGGAACCAGAAAGGTGCCGGGCTTGCCGGGAACCTCCGCCATCAGCGTCGGCAGGCTGAAGTTGTTGGCGCCATCGGTGCCGAAAGCGGGTGTGAGGGTGATACCGTCCGGGATTTGCGCCGAGGCGGAGGAAATGCTGAGGCATGCTGCCGTCAGGGTGGCGAGCACGTAGGATATGCGAAACATCGGAAAACTCCCTTTACTTCCGACCGCGAAGCGTCCCTCTGCGACACGCCGCGATCTCCCGAGTAAATATGCAATCTTGAAGGCCGGCGAGCAAATGTTTTCAGCCCTTCCGCCCACCTAGCCAGATCGGCTTGGCCGCTACCTTACCAGGATCAAGTCAGGAAGCGCTGCGCCGGAAGCCGGGCCTAACGCGCCCGATTCGGGCCGCAACAACGTTTCGGGCCGCAACAAATAGACTCCCGCATCCAGGGTCGCCGGCAGGTTGGGGTGGTTCCGGGTCACAACGCCCAAGCGGACCCCTCCGGTGGTGAATAATTCCAATACCGGCCACCTGGCGAACAACTCCGCGTTAAGGCGCGCGCCGGGCGCGCTCATGAAGGAGCGGCCGTATTTGCCCGTCATCGCCCCGCCCCTTTTCCGGATGGACACCGTAGGCGTGAGGTCCGGGCTGTCCAGAAGGTAGATGATGCCGGTGGTGTGTCCGACCATGTAGATGCGGCCCTCGGCATCGGTGCCGAAGGAGGACATGCCGGTAGGCGTCATCGGAAGCTCTTCCACCCCCGCCAGGCCCGTGCCGTTCTTCTTCAGCGCCCAGAACTTTCGCGAGTAGATGTCGGTGGTGAAATAGGTTCCATAATATTTGGACCCCGGGTTGCCTCGGAAGACGACGCCTCCGATGACACTCGTACCCACGGAACGGGGGTAGGAATGCACCGGCAGGATCATCTTGCCGTTGTTGGTGCCGTCGGGACCTTCCATCGACTTCCAGCCGTAATTGCCCCCCAGGACGATGATGTCGGTTTCTTCGATCCTATTCTGGCCCACGTCACCGGCCCAAAGGTCTCCGTTCAGAGGATCGAAACTCCACTTCCAGGAATTGCGCAAACCGATGGCGAAGACCTCCGGACGTCCGCCGCCCTTGGCATAGGGATTGTCGGAAGGAATTCCGTATTCCAGCCCCGCATCCTGCCGGTCCACGTCGATGCGCAGGAATTTGCCGAGCAATACGTCCGGGTTCTGGGAATTGCCCTGGGGATCGCCGGCGCCTCCACCATCGCCGGTGCCGAAATACAGCAGGCCGTCTTTCGGTCCGAATGCGATGGTGCCGCCGTTATGGTTCGAATACGGGTCGGTGATCTTGAACAGGGTGCGCGGCTTGGTTCCGGAATCCTTCATCCCGGTGG
>JBDSIO010000433.1:0-9929 GCA_039917895.1 Fibrobacteria bacterium
TTTACGTTGGAAACCTCGCTTTCAGCGTAACCCAGGACGAACTTTCCGAAGCTTTCGGAGCGTTTGGCCGGGTCACTTCCACCAAAATCATCGTGGACCGGGAAACCGGCAACCCGCGCGGATTCGCATTCGTCGAAATGGCCGATCAGGGCGAAGCCCTCAAGGCCATCCAGGGCATGAACGGCGTCCAGATCCAGGGTCGTCCGATTTCCGTGAATGAAGCTCGTCCCCGCACCCCCGGTGGTGGTGGCGGCGGCGGTGGCGGTTTCGGCGGCGGTGGCGGCGGCGGCGGCGGCGGTTCCCGTGGGGGTGGATCGCGCGGCGGCTTCGGCGGCGGTGGCGGCGGCGGCGACCGCAATCGCTGGTAAGCGATTGTTAAGCCTTTGTTGAATTGATTCGGCCCCGCTTGCAAAGGCGGGGCTTTTTTACGGGGTGCCCAGAAGCGCACACCGCTTGGACAACGCTTGGGATACCTTCACCGTTACCGTCACTTAACGGTTACAGACTTTGCCCTGAAGGGGCCGCCGGTACATCCAGGCGGCCCGCCAGGCCTATCAGATCGCCGTAGCCGCGAGCTTGCGCACCATCTCCTTGGTCTCGGCCAGGTACTTTTCCGCCACCACCACCACGTTGGCGGCGGTGTAGCCGAACTTCTCGTCCAGCACCTTGAAGGGAGCGGAAGCGCCGAAGCGCTCCATGCCGTAAACCTTGCCGATAGGTCCGACCAACCCTTGCAGGGTCACGGGCAATCCGGCCGTCCAGCCCAAGGTGGGCACGGTCATCGGCAGCACGCTTTCCTTATAGCCCGCGGTCTGTTCCCTGAAGAGGCCTTCCGAGATGGCCGATACCACCTGGACCTTGAGACCCTTCTCCTTGGCCAGCTTCTCCGCGCCTTCCAGCAGCAGCGACACTTCCGAACCGTTGGCGACCAGGATGATATCCGGTTTGCCGCCGGAAGCGCCTTGCGCATCCGCGGCTTCCCTAACGATGTAGGCGCCCTTGGCCGCGCCGGCGAGGGCGTTGGCGTAGCGGGTGGCTCCGCCCAGGGCCGGAGCGTCGTTCACGGGCTGGCGGGTCAGGATGAGTCCGACCGGGGTCTTGGCTTCCAACGCCATCTTCCAGGCCACGGTGGTTTCCGCGCCGTCGCAAGGCCGAAGCACCAGGGCGCTGCGGTGGCCTTCCAGATTGGCCATCTTCTCCAGCAGTCGGATCTGGGCTTCCTGCTCGATGGGCTGATGGGTAGGGCCGTCCTCGCCAACCCGGAACGCGTCATGGGTCCAGATGTAGATGGTATGCGCGCCCATGATCGCCGCTAGGCGGATGGCCGGCTTCTGGAAGTCGGAAAAAGCGAAAAAAGTTCCGCCCGCGATGAAGCAACCGCCGTGCAGGGCGATGCCGGTCATGATGCCGGCCATGGTCAGTTCGGCCACGCCCGACTGCAGGAAGGAACCGGAGAAATCATCCTTGGTGAAGATGGTGGTCTTCTTGAGGAAGCCTTCGGTGTAATCGCTGTCGGCCAGATCCGCCGAGGTCACGATCATGTTCTCGACCTTGCCGGCCAGATAGGCCAGCACGCCCTTCGAGGCCATGCGGGTCGCTTCGTTGGGCTTCTGTTCGATGGAGGCGAAATCCAGGTCGGGGAGTTTGCCCGATTGGAAGTGCGCGTACTTCTTGGCGAGATCGGGATTGGCCTTTTCCCAGGCGGCCTGGGCGGCCTTGGCTTCGGCGGCGGCTTTGGATTTCTCTCCGAGCACGGCGGTCATGGCTTCCTTCACGTCGGGGAAGAGCTGGAACGGTTTGGCGGGATCGCCGCCCAGCACCTGGATGGTCTTTTCGACCGAGGCTTCCGTCTTGGAGAGCGGATTGCCGTGCATCTTGGGCGAACCTTCGTATTTGGTTCCATCCGCGCGGACGGCGCCCTTGCCCATGATGGTCTTGCCGACGATGAAGGTGGGTTTGGACTTTTCCGCCCAGGCGCGTTTGAGAGCACCGCGCATGGCTTCGAAATCGTGGCCGTCCACGGTCTCCACGCGCCAGCCCCAGGACTCATACTTCTTGGCGGTGTCCTCGGACATGGCGTCCTTGGTCATGTGCGAGAGTTGCACGTCGTTGGAATCATAGAACAGGATGAGGTTGGCCATGCCCAGGTGGCCGGCCAGGCGGCCCACGCCCTGGGACACTTCCTCTTCCACGCCGCCGTCGGAGATGTAGGCGACCGTCTTGTGTTCCATCCAGCTCCCGAAACGGGCGCGCAGGAAGCGCTCGGCGATGGCCGAGCCCAGGCCCATCACGTGGCCCTGGCCCAGGGGACCGGAGGTATTCTCCACGCCGCGCTTGATGTCGTGTTCGGGATGGCCCGGGGTAGGGGATCCCCACTGACGGAAGTCCGCCAGCTCGTCCATGCTGTATGCGCCGAGTGTCGAGAGGGTGGAATAAAGCATGGAAGACAAATGCCCCGCGTCCAGGAAAAAGCGATCGCGGTTGGCCCAAGTCAGATCCTTAGGGTCGAAGCGCAGGAATTCCGCGTATAAGAGGGCCATGAAGTCGGCGCCGCCCATGGGTCCGCCGGGATGTCCTGATTTGGCCTTTTCCGGCATGGAAAGGGACAGGATGCGGATGTTGTCGGCTATTCTTTGCAGTTTGGCATTATCCAAGATGTTGGCTCCTTCATTCGTACGATTTGGGAAAAAAGGTAATAAATACGGGGCTGGAATCCTCCGGCGGTCTCTGACCACGGCGCAACCCCGGCGCAGCGATGAGAAGACTAAACAGGAAAATTGGCCGAAGGTGGGCATGTACGGCTTGCGGGGCGCAGCCGGGAATTGAAACGATTTTTAAATAGCGTTTTGACCGGACAGACTGGTATTTTATAATAAAGCCAATGACAAATCCGGACAAAATTCTCAGACCCATCAATCCCTTCACCTTGGACGCCGAGGGCGAGTACCCGATCCAAGGTTATCAGGAAATCCAGGCCGCGGTAGCGGCAGCGCGCAAAGCGGCGGCCGGTTGGCGCGCAGTCGATTTAGGCAAGCGGGCCGATCAGGTCCGAACGGCTATCAAATACTTCGATGTGAATCGCGCCACTATCGCCGCCGACATCACACGCCAGATGGGCAAGCCCATCCAGCAGTCCGAGAATGAGCTGAAGGGCTTCTTCGAACGCGCGGAATGGCTCGCCGCTTCCGCGCCCACCGTGCTGGCCCCGGAACTCCTGCCGCCCAAAACCGGTTTCCTCCGCCGCATCGAGCACGCGCCGCTCGGCGTGGTCCTGATTATCGCGCCCTGGAACTATCCCCTGCTCACCGCCGTCAACGGCGTGGCCACGGCCCTTTTGGCCGGCAACACCGTCATCCTAAAGCATAGCAGCCTCACCCCGGCCGTCGGCGGACACTTCGCGCGCGCCTTTGGGAAAATGGCCGGCATCGACAACGTGCTCCAGTCCCTAATCGCCGAGCATGCCGACCTCGGAAAAGCGATTATAAATTGCGATATCGATCACATTGTGTTCACCGGATCGGTGGAAGGCGGCCGCACGGTGCAAAAGAACGCGGCCGCGCGCATAGGCGCCAATAACTTCATCGATTGCAGCCTGGAGCTGGGCGGCAAGGATGGCGCCTATGTGGCCGCCGATGCCGATGTGTCTGCGGCCGCCGAAGGGCTGGTGGACGGGGCCATGTACAATGCCGGGCAATCCTGCTGCGGCATCGAACGGGTTTATGCGCACAAAAAGGTTTATCCCGATTTCCTGGCCTGCTGCGAGGCCTTGTTAGCCGCATACCGGCTCGGCGATCCCCGTCGGCAAGACACCACCATGGGACCTTTGGCCAGCGCCAAATCCGCGCAGGTCATGCTGGCCCAAGTGGAGGCGGCCAAGGCCAAAGGCGCCAAGATCGTGGCCGGAGGGGGCATCAAGACCATCGGCAAAGGCGTCTTCTTCGAACCGACCCTTATAACCGGAGCGGACAATGCCATGGAGGTGGTGCGGGAGGAGAATTTCGGACCCATCCTGCCCATCATCTCCGTAAGCGACGATGACGAGGCTGTGCGCCTGGTGAACGACTCGCCCTACGGCCTGACCTCCGCAATCTATACCTCCGATCCGGAGCGGGCCGAACGCTTCGCCGCTGCCGCCGAAACCGGCACTGTTTTCATGAACCGGTGCGATTACTTAGATCCCGCCCTCCCTTGGACCGGCGTGCGCGACAGCGGCCGCGGGACCACCTTGTCCAAGTTCGGTTTCTATTCCCTGACAAGGCGCAAGGCCATCCATTTCAGAGTTGGATAAGATGGGCGCCGGGGTGGAACGGCGGAGCATTCGCGGGCGCTTCGTTGTGGGCATAAGGAAAAGTAATCTTGGAATCCCGCTTCCTCTCACCTTCTCTTCTCCCGCCCCCCACCAAAGGCCACGCCATGCGCAGTAAACCCACCAGCAAGACCGGTCCGAAGAACGAATCCTCCGCGGCCAAAACCACTTCGATCAAGAAGTCTTCGCCGCAAATCTCCGACCAATATATTGCCCGTCGCGTCGCCGAGTGGCGCGACGCGGGCGTCAAACGGATCAAGCTGGCCCTCACCGACATCGACGGAGTCATGCGCGGCAAATACCTTTCCCTGGACAAGTTCGCCTCGGTGGCCAAGTCCGGCGGCGCCTTCTGCGATTGCGTGCTGGGATGGGACGTGGAGGACAAGCTGTATGACAACGTGAAGTTCACAGGCTGGCATACCGCCTTTCCCGACGCGCCTTTCCGTTTGGATCTGTCCACGGAACGCCGCCTCGCCGATGAAGGCAACATTCCCTTTTTCCTGGGCGAGTTCACCGATGTCAAAACCGGCGGGCGGCATCCCCTGTGCCCGCGCAGCCTGCTGCAGCGGGTGCTGGACCGGGCCAAAGTCCTGGGATACGGCGCCAAGATCGGGTTCGAGTACGAGTTCTTCGTTTTCGACGAGACCCCGCATACCGTGCGCGAAAAGGGCTACCGGAATCTCAAGCCCATCACGCCGGGCAACTTCGGCTACTCCGTCCTCCGCAGCTCCACCGAGTCCGATCTCTTTTCCGGCCTGATGGAATACCACGATTCCCTGGGCTGCGCCATTGAGGGCCTCCATTGCGAGACCGGCCCCGGCGTCATCGAAGCGGCCCTGGCCCCGGACGAGGCTTTGCGCGGCGCCGATAAGGCCGCAGTATTCAAGACCTTCACCAAAGTCTATTTCCAGAAGCGTCAGAAAATGGCCACCTTCATGGCGAAGTGGTCTTTGGACTATCCCGGTCAGAGCGGGCACATGCACCAGAGCCTGTTCGACCTAAAAACCGGAGAGCCGGTCTTCCACAAGCAGGGAGGCCGCGAGGGCATGAGCCCGATCATGGAATCCTATGTGGCGGGCATGCAGAAATTCCTCAAGCCCTTTTTGTGCCTGTGCGCGCCCACGGTCAACAGTTACACGCGTTTGGTCAAGGGCGCCTGGGCTCCGACCAGCGCCACCTGGGGCGTGGAGAACCGCACCACGGCCCTGCGCGTCATTCCCGGCGGTCCCAAGACCCAGCGCATGGAATTCCGCCTGGGCGCCGCCGACGGCAATCCCTACCTGGTGGCCGCCGCCTGCATCGGCGCGGGACTGCTCGGAATCGAGAAGAAATTGAAGCTGGGCGATCCCGTCATAGGCAGCGCCTACGCAGTGCAGGACGATCTCCCCGACGAACTCAAGCTGCCAAGCAACCTGCGCGACTCCCTGCGAAACCTGCGCGCCTCCAAGGAGGCCGTTGACCTGTTCGGCGCGGAATTCGTGGACCACTTCGCCAACTCGCGGGAATGGGAGGTGCGGGAGCATGAGCGGCAGATTACGGATTGGCAGTTGGCCAGGTATTTTGAGATCATTTAGGGATAGATTGATAAGTGAAAAGTGAAAAGTGAAAAGTTGAAACTGATGCGTCCCAGAGAACCGTTTCGGTATTCCGTATTCCAATTTGCACTTTTCACTTTTCACTTTTCACTTTGAACTCTCTCTGGCAACTCTCTCTTGCAACTCTCTCTTGCAACTCTTGGAACAGAGGACGAGGTCTTATGCAGCAATTCAACTACCCCACAACAATCCTCTACGGCGAAGGCGCGCTGAAAGCGCTTGCGGAACGCATCCGCGGTCATTCCAAGCATGTCCTGCTGGTCACGGACGCCACCTTGGTCAAGGCGGGTCTGGCGGCCAAGGTCATGGCGGCGTTACAGGGGGTCAAGGTCACCATCTTCGACGGCACCCATCCCAATCCCATCGAAGCGGACGTGGAGCTGGGTCTGGAGGCCTACGACCGCAACGGCTGCGACTCCCTGATCGCCTTGGGCGGGGGCAGTCCAATGGATACCGCCAAGGTCATCCGCTTCATGGCCACCCATCCCGGGCCCCTGGCCCAATACGACGACGCCAAGGGGGGCGATCGGCTCATTACCCTGCCCATGCCTCCGCTTTATGCGATACCCACCACTTCCGGAACCGGCAGCGAAGTGGGCCGCTCGGGCGTGATCATCCTCCGGGCCACGGGCAAGAAGACCATTTTTTTCCATCCCCGCCTCATGCCCGATATCGCGGTGCTGGAGCCGGCCCTGACGGCAGGCCTGCCTCCGCACATCACCGTGGCCACGGGCATCGACGCCTTCACGCATTGCCTGGAAGCGTATTTCGTAAACGCCTTCCATCCTCTCGCCGACGGCATCGCCCAGGAAGGCATCCGCCTAGTCCTGAAACACCTGCCTATCGCTTATTCCGATGGGTCCAACCTGGAATCGCGTGGGGCCATGCAGATGGCCGCGGCCATGGGCGCCACCGCTTTCCAGAAGGGGCTGGGCATGATCCACTCCCTGGCTCATCCGCTATCCGCCCGCTACAACACCCACCACGGCCTGGCCAATGCCCTGCTGCTCCCGGACGCCATCGCCTTCCTGGAATCCCGGCCGCTGAACGCCGCGGCGAAAAATAAACTGTCCCGTATGCAGGATTTGTTCCGTGAGGCGGGAATGGCCAAGGCTACATTGGCGGAATCATGCCGCAATTTCTTCACCAGCCTCGGGGTGCCGTTCGGGCTGCGCAACCATGGGGTACCCGAAGCCGACCTGGAACCGTTGGCTCAGGATGCGTTCGAGGATACCTGCCATGTGTCCAACATCATTCCGGTAAAGCGCGAGGACATGTTGACGGTTTATAAAGCAGCCTACTAAAGACCATTCAACCCGATTCGCCGGGTCGCTCCATGAGAGAGACGACCTTGGGAGTCGCAAACCGGGGGCCAACCCAGCGTCAACGCCCGGTGAAGCGGCCGAGCTGGCGCTGTGTCAATCCCCGGTTGAGGTTTCCGCTTCGGAATCCGGCGGAATCGATTTCCAAGTGGGAGAAGCCCAGCCCCGCCAGGCGATGTTCTAGATCCATCCGGGCATCCGGCGTGAACAGGCCAAGTTGATCGGACGGGACTTCGATACGGGCAGTGTCTCCGTAATGGCGTAAACGATATTCCCGGAATCCCATCGAACCCAGAACGGCCTCTCCCGCTTCTATGGCGGCAAGCCTCTCCACGGTGACCGGGCTCCCGTAGGGAATGCGGCTGCTGAGACAGGGTTGCGCCGCTTTGTCCGCGGTCGGCAGTCCGATGGCCCGGGACAGGGCGCGCACGTCCGCCTTGGTCAGGCCGGCTTCGGCCAAAGGCGCCAGGGCGCCGTAGGTTTCCGCCGCCTTTCTGCCCGGGCGGTAATCTCGCGTATCATCCAGGTTACCTCCGTAAAGGAGGGCGGGACGATGCTCGGGTGCGGCCGGGGGTAGGAAGTCCCCTGCGGATCCTGGGGCTCCGCCTGCGGATCCCTGGATTCCATCCGCAGAGGTCCCGGGAGATAGAGCTACCAATGATTGCTCTGCGTACGCTGCCGCGAAGGCCTCCAGATGCCGGAACAGATCGGCCTTGCAATGGAAGCAGCGATCCGGCCCGTTGGCGACGTAGGCGGGGTTGTCGAACTCCTTCGCGGGGTAGGGCTTCAGCTCCACGTCCATCAGGGCCGCCAGCCGCACTGCTTCCAACCGCTCCGTTTCCGCCAGGCTGGGTCCCACAGCCATGCAGGCGATGACGTTCGGCCTTCCCAAAACGTGGCGGGCCAAGGCGGTCAGCAGGGTGGAATCGACTCCGCCTGAAAATCCGATCAGAACGGATTTCAGCCCCCGCAGACGCGCCTGCAGGGCCTGGTATTTGGCGCGAAGAGCGGGATCGAGGAGCGCGTTCCCGGAGAAGTCCAGATCGGGAAAAGCCATGGGGAAAAAATACAAATCTCGGCGCATCCGTGTCCGGGCCGCTTGTCGTGGGAAGACGGGATTGGCTGCTATTCCTTCCAACGGCGCACCAGCGCAAGGTCGCCTCGGATGTCTTTTGCCATCAGGCGCGACGGCAATTCCTGATGATTGAAGCCGGGTTCCAAAGATCATATAATTGGGTACCGCCGAATTGGGTACCGCCGGACCCGAGGTTTTCGGGTTGCCGGATGCGGGATTCCCTTTCACTGAGCGGAATGAGGACGGGCGGGGCCGAATCATGGAAACCGGAATCAAAGTACAGATCATCTTCGCACTCTTCCTGTCGTTCGAGCTGCTGGCGCTTTACATGATCATCATCCGCACCGTGGCCAACCTGGAATACGCCTTCAACCGCATCGAGGCCATCGTCAACCGCGAAGTGCAGCTAGCCGCCAAGTTGAAGGATCAGGTGCGGCTCAGCAATGAAAAGGCCAAGGCCGTGGACAATAACAAAAACAAGAAGAACGATCTGCTCCTCAACATCCCATTCATGGAGCGCTTGAGCAAGGAAAAAAAGGGCAAGGATGGAAATGCCTAAGCCCGGTCGCCTGATCGTCTTTTCGGCGCCTTCCGGAGCGGGCAAAAGCACCCTCAAGGACGCCTTGATGGCGCGGTTTCCCTCGCTGCGCTACTCCGTGTCCGCCACCACGCGCAAACCGCGCCCCGGTGAGATTGAAGGCGTCCATTATTTTTTCAAGACGCAGGAAGATTTCCGCGCGCTGATCGATCATCAGGATCTCGTCGAGTACATGCAGGTCCATGGGAACTATTACGGGACGCCCCGCAGCCCCATCCAGAAGGCCTTGCAGGAGGGCCATAGCGTCATCCTCGACCTCGACGTGTACGGGAAGGTTAATTTCGACAAAGGCTATCCGAACGCGGTGGGCATCCTGATTGTGCCGCCCAGCCTGGAGGAATTGGAGCGCCGCCTCGTAGGGCGCAAGTCCGACGACATGGAGACCATCCGCATCCGGCTGCAGAACGCATCCCGCGAACTGGAGTTCGCCACGCGCGAAGGCAAATACGAATACACTATCGTGAACGACAATTTCCACTACGCCCTGGAAGAGCTTACCCGGGTGTTGGAACGGGAGCTGGGCGAACAGGCCCAACTGCGCGTTCAGGCCCTGGCCGGCTCGTCCGGACCTGGCTCAGAACCCACTCGTCCAAGCCACCCCGACCCCGCCTGAGGGCGTGAGCATCAGCATCACGTTGTTTCCGAGGTCGCGGTACTTCCTTGGGACGCCGCCTTGGCCTTAGCCACGCACATGGTCGACGGCGTTGCGAAAGATGCGGATGCCTTCGCCTTCTCCGCGCAGGCCCAGCTTCTGCCACTGGGGATGATTGGTCGCCAGCATATGGGCTTCCGGATGGGGCATAAGGCCGAAGATGAGTCCGTCGGCGCTGCAGACGCCGGCGATGTGGTCAACGGAACCGTTGGGGTTCACGGGATAGGCCGACGCTCCCTCGCCCGGATCGGCGCCGGTGGAGGTGCAATAGCGCAGGCAGATCTGGCCATTGCGTTTCAGGGCGGCCAGGGTTTCGGCATCGCGCGGGATGAATTTGCCTTCGCCGTGGCGGACGGGCAGGTAGATGCGTTGGATGCCTTT
>JBDSIO010000434.1:0-2059 GCA_039917895.1 Fibrobacteria bacterium
GCCGCAGCAGCTGTCATGGCGTATGGTGTCCCCGCGGGTCCGGATACCTTCCGGGGCCGCGCGTACGTCTAAACTTAGTTCACATTGGGGAGCCTGCAAAGCCGATCCTGTACTGATGGAAAGCGGATGGGAAGCGGACGGAAAGTGGAGCCGATGCGATTGTTTTTATCTTAGGCTGACCCATGAATACCTTCTATCTCAAGGCCTTCGGCTGGTTCGCTTCCATCCGGCTGTTATCCCTGATCCTGCATTTCATGGGGAACAATCCCTATGGCGAGGCCGTGGTGTTCAATCCCTGGCGCTTTCTCCCCAACGCGGCCCTGCACGAGGTGGGTTCGGCCATGGCCTGGTGCCTGGTCCTGGCCTGTCTGGACTCCTGGATCGCCCGCACACCCAGCATCGCGATGCGGGATGCGGGCTCCGGCGAAATCCAACCCCCCAGCCGCTCCCCCGGCCCCCGCCGCATTCCTTCCAAGCGCGCCTCGGTGCTGCGCGGGGTCTGCCTGCTCGCGGGCTGCCTGTACATCGGCTTCTCCCAGATCGACAACGAAGTGGTCCGCTGGATGGGCGAACACATCAACTCGTCCTTCATCTTCACCTATTTCGGATTCCGGGATTCCTTCATGTGGGGCCGCGTCATCGGCGCCGACTGGCGGCATTTCCTGATCGCTGGGGCTATCCTGCTATCGCCCTGGTACCCGGCCTGGCGTCTGTGGCGCGGCCGCAATGAAGGCGGGACCCTGGGCACCGTGTGGGCCCCGGTGGCCCTGATCGTATCCATCGTCCTCATCTCCTTTCCGTTCTGGTTCCATTATTCCGACAAGCGCTGGCGCCGCATCCGGCCCGCCCCCTGGGGTATCGTCAGCGATACCTGGAAGAGCATCGCCGATCAGGAAAAGCCCCGCGACATGCGTCGGGCCTACGGCGATCTCGTTTCGGTGACCCGGACCGGCAAGTTCGCGGATCGTGCGGCCGACTCCGTTCCCGACTACCCGCTGCTCGACTCCAACAACCTGGGCGCGCTATCCCCGGAAGCCTTCAAGGCCCTGCCCCTGGATCAGCGGCCCAACATCGTGTTGCTGGTGGTCGAAACCCTGCGGGGCTGGCGCACGGGATTGGCGGAGGATCCCGCCATGCCTTCGCAGACGCCGGAGCTGGACAGCGTGCTGCTCAACGAGGGTTTGTGTTTTCCCTACGCCCATTCCAACGGCTTCCCTTCGGTGGAGGGCGGCATCGGCATCCACTTGGGTCTGTGGTCGCATTTCCGCCGATCCATCATCAGCGACTACATCCATGTGCGCAGCCGCTCCATCCCGGAAGGCCTGCGCCTTTTGGGATACCGGTCCGAAATCATCTTCGGCTACGATCCCTCCTTCGACAACTTCACGCCCTGGCTGCACAAGTGGTACGACCGCTATGAATACGATCCCGGCCGCACCGACGACGGCCCCCTTATCGACCGGCTCATGGGCATCATCGACACCCTGCCGCAGGACCGGCCTTTCATGACCGCCTTGTGGACCACCACCATGCATCCGCCCTTCACCCCGCCGGCCGGAGCGGGTTACCCCGAAGCCAAGGATCATGACGATGCCTATCGGCAGGGCATCGACTATTCCTCCAAGCACATCGTCCGCCTGCTCAAGCACCTGAAGACCCGGCCGGATTTCAACCGCACCCTGGTGATCCTGATCGGCGATCATTCCGACTACACGCCCTGGCAGATGCGCAACACGGAAATCGTGGGCGAACTGAACCCGGGTCATACCTGGACCAACCTGGCCTTCTGGGGGGGCTGGCCGGGCCTCAAGGCGCGCGGCCGCCGCGAGGAAACGGTCAGCCAAATCGACATCGCCCCGACCCTGTTCACCCTCCTCAACGCGCGCTTCGCCAACCATTATATCGGGCGCAGCCTGATCGAACCCTCGCAACGCGACGCGCTCTGCATGCGCCTCGGGCATCTGGCGCTGATTTCGGAGGGCAGCCGCACTTTGTTCCAGATGGAGGACGATTCCGTGCTGCACTGGGATCTGGACAAGCACAACAAGCTGAACTACGC
>JBDSIO010000435.1:0-16880 GCA_039917895.1 Fibrobacteria bacterium
CCAGCCGATCGGTGAAGGCGTCGTGGACGTCCCCCACCGTGATGACGCGCGAGCAGGCGGAGCATTTCTGTCCCGCGAAACCGAAGGCGCTGCGCAAAACCCCCGTGACCGCTTCGTCCAGATCGGCGTCATCATCGATCACGATGGCGTTCTTGCCGCCCATCTCGCAGACTACGCGCTTAAGCCGGGCCTGCCCTGGGCGCAATTGCGCGGCTTCGGCGAGGATGCGGGCGCCCACCTGCAGGCTGCCGGTGAAAGCGATCTGGGCTATGCGGGGATGGGCGACCAGCCGTGCGCCCACGTCTTCGCCGAGGCCTGGCAAGAACTGCACCACATCCTTGGGAAAACCCGCTTTCATCATGGCCTGGTAGAGCAGCCACGCTGTGGCACTGCTCTGTTCCGCCGGTTTCAGGATCACGGGATTGCCGGCGACCAAGGCCGCGACCGACATACCGCACAGGATTGCCAGGGGGAAGTTCCAGGGCGCGATGATGACGGCGGGACCTCGCCCTTGGTGATACAGGGTGTTGATTTCGCCGGGTGCCATCCCCTGCGAACGCGGTCCCAGTTCGGCCAGGGCCTGGCGGGCATAATAGCGGCAGAAGTCCACAGCTTCGGCCACGTCCAGATCGGCTTCCTGCCACGGCTTGCCCACTTCCAGGGTCTGGAGCGCGGCGAGGCGGATGCGATCCTCCGCAAGCACTTCTCCCAAAGCCTCGGCCAAAGCCGCTCGATCGCGCAAGGGCCGGTCTCGCCAGGCGGGAAAGGCCCTGTCGGCCGCATCGACGGCCTTATCGGCCTGGAGCGGTGAGGCCATTTCCACCAGGGCCACTTTCATCGAGGCATCGTTAGGGGAGAACCAGGGCCGCGAATCCGGGGAGGGATCTTCCTTGCCATCACGCACCACCGGGACCCGGATCGGGATGCCGGCCTTCCAGGCCCCGAGGGCGCGGGTGAAGGCTTCCCGCGAGGCGGACAAGGCGAAATCGGTGCGCGGGCAATTGCGGAAAGGGGTGGCCAGGTCGCCTGGTACCATATCGGTTACGTCGGCGGAATTGTTGGCGGAATTGTTGGCGGAATAGTCGGCGGAATACTCCGCGGGGACGCCGGCCGGGGCGCCGGCCATGCTTCCCTCGGATCCGGAAACCGGCGCCGCCAGCAGCGCCGCGATGTCCTCGCCCTCATGGTAGCTTTGCCGCAGGAAGCCTGAGTTGGAAGTGTTTTCAAGCAGGCGGCGCACCAGATAGGCCATGCCCGGCAGCAGCGCGCCAACCGGCGAATACACGCGCACGCGGTGTCCGCGCGCGCGCAGCACCTTGCGTTCCGGTTCCGCCATCCCGTACAGCATCTGGATCTCGAACGCTGCCGGCGGCACGCCCAAATCCTCCGCGGCCACCAGAGCATGGACCAGGGACCGCAGATTGTGGCTGCCGAACGCCGGGGCCAGATGCTGATGGTTCCGCAACAACGCGCGGCTGAGGGCTTCATATTGCGCGTCAGTGGCAGCCTTTTCCGTGAGCACCGGACAGGGGAGGCCCGATTGTTTCGCCATCGCCACTTCGAAATCCCAATAGGCCCCTTTGACCAAGCGCACCGTGATGGGCGCGCCGCGGCCCTTGGCCAAGGCCGACAGGCGCCGCAAATCGTCGGGTGCGGATTTAAGATAGGCCTGCACCACGATGCCCACATGGGGCCAGGTCCTGAGTTCGGGATGGGAGAGGATTTCTTCGAACAGGTCGTAGGTGATGCCGTGCAATTGCCAGTTCTCCAGATCCACGTTCAGGAACACGTTCCGGCTCTTGGCCAACAGGAACAGGGGCAACACCTTTTCCCTGAGCCGCGCCACGCAGCCCGCGGTGTTCACCGGATCGAGGCGGCCTTCCAGCGCCGAAAGCTTCAAGGAGACATTGGCGACGGGGATGGGGCCCAGGTGGTTCCGGCCGATAACGGAATCCTCCGGCCAGCGCGCGACCTCGGCGGAAAGGGTTTCGATCAGATCGCGGTAACGAGCCAGGTACGCATCGGCCTCGGGCACGCTCAAGGTGGCTTCGCCCAGGAGATCCGCCGTGAACCCGATGCCCTGCCCGTGCAGCTTGCGCAAAAGCGGAACCGCCTCGGCCGCGTCATGCCCGAGGATGAAGTTCTCGGCCATCTTGACCACGTTGCGCTTGATGACTTCCACCGCCACCACGCCGGAAATGCCCCCCGAAGCCGCTTTGAGGGCCGCGCTAAGCACCATAGGTAACGGCCGGCCATCCCGGATCAGATAATCGCGCATGTGCTGCCATACCTGTTTGCGGGTCTTCAGGACCGGAAGCACGTCCACCAGGCGGAACAGGTCCACGCGGAAGGAAGGGTCCTTCATGGCCCACTCCATAATCCGCCCCTGCCAGAAATCCTTGTTGAAAATGCCCGGGACCTCGCCTCGCATCTCGCGCCAGATATCCTGGCCGACCTGGAGCACCCGGGAATCGGGGTTTTCGGACTGCAAGCTGTGGGGTTCGGGCATATCAGCCTTCTGCAAATTCATGTTTCAATTCATGATTCAATTCATGATTGGGATTCTATGCGATGATCTTAATCTACATCCCAAGCAAAAAGCTGTAGCGGCACCTGCTTCTCGCCTCAAGCCTCCCGCAACGGCCTGTCCGGCTACATTCCCCGCACGGCGGCTGCAGCCTGTGCCACCTGGTCCGTCAGCGGGCCGATTTCCGAATCGGAGTTTCCCAATCCGAGCGAGAACCTCAGGGAAGAGCCCGCCGCCTCCTTGCCCTTCCCCATCGCCAGCAGGACATGGGAATACTTCACGGAACCCGACGCGCACGCCGATCCGGCCGAGATCGCGATACCGCGCATATCCAATCCCATCACCAGCAGGTCGGACCGGCAGCCGGGAAAGGTCGCATTCAGGGTGTTGGGGACGCGCTCGGCGGTTTCGGCGTTTATGACCAGGTCCGGAATGCGCGAACGCAAGGACTGTTCCAGAGCATCGCGAAGCAGGCGCAGGCGCTCGCGCTCCGCAGCGCCGATGCGGCCCCAAACCTCCGCGGCTTTGCCGAAACCGGCGATGCCCAACACGTTTTCCGTGCCGCCCCGCATCTGCCGCTCCTGGGCGCCGCCCACATTGACGCCTTGCATGGGAGCGCCTTTGCGTACGTACAAGGCGCCTACGCCCTTGGGCCCATTGATCTTGTGCGCCGACAGGGCCAAGTAATCCGCCTGCCAGGCACGCGGCCGGACTTCGGCAAGCTTGCCCAGGGCCTGCACCCCGTCGCAATGGAAAAGGACGCCTTTTTCCCGTAACAACTTCCCGATGGCGGCGGCGGGTTGCACTGCGCCCGTCTCGTTGTTTACCGCCATCACCGAGACCAGGCCGGTATCCGGCCGCAGCGCCGAGGCGACCGACTCGGGCGACACCACCCCGTTCCCCTCCGGATCGATCCAGGTTACGGCCCAACCTTGGGATTCCAGTTTCCGGTAGGCCTCCAGGACGGCGGGATGTTCGAAGGTGGCGACAATGAGATGCCGGCCCTTCAAGCCGCCCTTCATACCGCCGGATCGGCGGTCCGACTCCACGGCTCCGAAAATGGCCAGATTGTCCGCTTCCGTGCCGCCGCTGGTGAACACGATTTCGGCCTGGTCGGCGCCGATCAGTTTTGCGAGGGATTCCCGCGCGTCTTCCACCAGGCTGCGGGCTTCGCGACCGGCCCAATGCGTGCTGGAAGGATTTCCGAAACCGGAAACCGGGGCGCCTTGCGGCGATGCGGCTCCCTTGACGAGGAGATCGGCCATGAAGCTCGCCACCTCGGGGTGGAGCGGCGACGTCGCGTTATGGTCGAAATAGGATCCAGGCATGGGCAGTCCCGCTTTCCGATTCGCGATTCCCGGTTCCAGGCTGCCCCAGCCCTCAGGAAGCCTTGGAGATGCGGGCGATGACGAATTCCGCGCCCAGGTTGGGACGTCCGATGCCGAGCATGAACCGAGACATGATCGTCTCCCCGAGATAAAGGATCTCTTCAATGCGGATGCCTTCGCGGTCGCATAGCAGGCGGAAATCGTCCAGGCTGAACAGATGGATGTTGGGCGTATCATGCCAGTTGTAAGGCAGCGCTTCGGACACGGGCATGACTCCCGTGGCCAGCAGGGAGAGGCGGTTTCCCACGAAGGCGAAATTCGGGAAGGCCACGATGCCCTTGCGGGCGACGCGCAGCATTTCGTTCAGCACCAGTTGGGGCTTCTTAACTTCCTGCAGCGTGCGGTTCAGCACCGCGTAGTCGAATGCGCCGTTGCCGATCAGGGAGAGGCCTCGATCGGCGTCGCTCTGCACCACTGGCACGTTCTTGCGCAGGCATTCCACCACATGCGGCAAGGCGATATCGATGCCGATGCCGGTCACCCCGTGGCTTCTGTAAAGCCGGTCGATCAGCACGCCGTCCCCGCAGCCGATGTCGAGGATATGGCTGCCCTTTCCTATCAGGGAGGCCAATGCTTCCAGATCCTGGGCCGCTCCGAATCCCGAGGCGTTCTCGGACTTCCCCGCCGCGGCATTCCTGCCCGCCAAGGCGTGGCTGGCGCCGATTCCGCGCAGTCCCGCATGCGGTGCGGCTTGTCCCCCATCGCCGCCTCCGGGATCGAAAGCCGGTTTCTCCAGGAATCCGTTGATCACCTGCGACAGGTTCTCCACCTCAAGCAGGAAGGCGTCATGGCCGTAAGGGGAATCCAACTCCACCAGCGAGACGATTTTTTTCCGGTCCAGCAGCACGCGGCCCAATTCGCGCGTCTGCTCCGGGAAGAAGAGCCAGTCGGAGGAAAGCGCCACCAGCAGGAACTCGGCCTTGGAAGGCTCGAACGCCTGGTCCAGTGAACCGTACCGCTCGACGAGGTCGAAATGATCCATGGCCCAGGTGATATGCAGATAGGAATTCGCGTCGAACCGCTTCACGAATTGATCGCCCTGATGGTTTAGATAGCCTTCCACCTCGAATCCCGTCTCGAAGCGGTTCTCGTCCCACCGTTCTTTCCGACTGCGGCCGAACTTCTCGTGCATGGAGATCGCCGAAAGGTAGGTCAGGTGTCCGATCATGCGCGCATACGTCAGGCCCCGTTCCGGGATGGTATCGTGCTCGTAGAAATCACCGCCGTGGAAATCCGCGTCGTTGACGATGGCCTTGCGGCCGATGATCTCGAAACCCAGCGCTTGGGCGGAAAGGCATGCCGCAGCGGCGATGCAGATGCACTTGCGCACCTTGTCCGGATAGGCCGTACTCCATTGCAGGGACTGCATGCCGCCCATGCTGCCGCCGATCACGGCCTCCAGCACGTCGATGCCGAGTTGCAGGGACAACAGGCGCTGGACGGCCACCATGTCCTCGACGGTGATTTTCGGAAAAGCGGAACCATAGGGTTTTCCGGTGTCGGGATTGATGGAACCCGGGCCCGTCGTGCCTTTGCAACCGCCGAGCATGTTGGACGCGATCACGAAATAACGGTTGGTGTCGATGGCCTTGCCCGGACCGATCATATCGTCCCACCAGCCGATGCGGTCCTTGGCCCGTTCATAGGCCGGGTTGTACCCCGCCGCATGGGCGTCGGTGGTCAGGGGAGAACAGATCATCACCGCGTTGCTCTTGGACGCGTTCAAGGAACCATAGGTTTCATAGGCAACGTCCAGGGACTTCAGGCGCTTGCCGGAAAACAGGCGGAAGCCGTCCGGAGGCAGGGCCAACTTCATAATGCGGGTCTCGACCGGCATCGCTTCAGCGGCATTTCTCGGTTCGGGTTTTTCCGCCTTGGCAGGCATGGATCGGATCCTTCCCAGGTCCGGGCAGGCGGGCTTCACGCCCGATCGACCGTTACTTTTGGTATGTTGAGATCTCCAAATTTAGAAATATTGGGCGGACCCATTCTATGCCGGAACTCCCCGAAGTCGAAACCATAGTACGCATGCTGATTCCGAACGTGGAAGGCAAACGCATCGCAACCGCCGATTTGCGTCTTGGCCGCATGCTGCTCGGGATGGCCCCAAAGGCTTTCGCCGACGCCCTGGCGGGCCAGTCCATCGTCCGCATTCTCAGGCGCGGCAAATACATCGTCGTGGAATTGGAGGATTGCGCCCTTGTCATCCACTTGGGAATGACGGGCCAGCTTACCTTCTCCCCCGCTGATTTCGTGGAGAATCCCGGATTCATCCGTTCCATAACCGGCCTCCAGCGGCCCAAAGGCGTGCACCCGGTCGACAAGCACACGCATCTGATCCTGAACCTGGCAGGCGGCGAACGCGTGCTGTTCCGCGATCCCCGCACCTTCGGCAAGCTTTTCCTCACTCCCGGAGGAGAATGGGCCGTTCATGCCCGACTGCGCATCCTGGGAGTAGAGCCTTTGACGTTGAAGATCCCGGGTTTTCTCAAAAAGAATTTTCCCTTGGCCGGCTCCCGGCCGATCAAGGCCCTGCTCCTTGATCAATCCTTCCTCGCCGGCGTGGGCAACATCTATGCCGACGAAGCCCTGTTCCGCAGCGGCATCCATCCCCAGGTATCGGCGCGCGACCTGGACCTCGCGGCTATGACCAGGCTCTTGAAGGCGGTCAAAGAAGTACTCCGCAAAGGTATCCGCAACCGAGGCACCTCCTTCTCCGACTACCGCAAACCCGACGGCAGCGAGGGAGCCAACCAAGGGAGGCTTATGGTCTACGGCCGCGGCGGCGAACCTTGCCGCACCTGCGGCGCCGTCCTGGAAAAATCACTGGTGGCGCAACGCGGAACCGTCCATTGCCCTTCGTGCCAACCGGGACCCGGCGCCACCCGGAACAAAAACCGGTCCGCAAAGCCGGCCAAGCTCACGCGCACCGTCCGCGGAACCGCCCGCAGGTAGCATTAATGTTACCTAAGATCCGCCCCGCCCGGATGCCCCGCAGCCCCGGTACGGAGGGCCCGGCAGACGGCCTCTTACTGCCTTTCCTTTCTCCCGTCAAGGGGAAATTCGTGCCGCCTGCAAGCGATTTTCACCAGTCGGAATGGGCAATGAGGGTATATTCTAAGAAAGCCATTTAACCCCTGGACAAACTCCGGGGCCGAAAGCATACTGGGAACCATGGGCAACGGGAACGTTGAAAAAGCCATCCTCGCCGAGATTGGGAAACCCCAAAGCGGGCTCATCGATCGCGTCACCCTGCACAACCAGATCTTCCTGCACAACTACACCGAAGCCGTACGGCGCACCTGCGAATGCCGGTTGCTGGGCTGCGCCGGGACCTTCGAGCTCACGCTCATCCCGAACCAGATCCTCTATCCCAAATACTGCCAGGACCATCGCAGCGAATACCGCCGCGCGAACTTCATGCGGCAGTTCGCGGCACAGCCCGATGTCTACCGCTTCGAGAACGTGCGCGTGATAGCCGAGCCAGCCCCGACGGGCCTCGCTTCGCGTTTCTCCACTCCCGATTGATCCCATCGTGCGGTCCCTGATTCTGGGTCTGGGCTGCCTCTGGTTGCGTACCTGGCGCGTGCGCTGGATTTCCGGCGGCTGCGAAGGGGCGCAACCCCGGGACGGAAGCATTCCCGCCCGCGCGGTCCTATTGCTTTGGCATGAGCATCTGCCTGCCTGCATCCGCGCCTTTTCGGGACGCGGCATCGAGGTATTGATATCCCGGAGCCCGGATGGCGGTTGGGCGGCGGACGCCTGCGCGCGCTTCGGCTACCGCGTCCATCGCGGCTCTTCTTCGCGGGGATCCATGGGAGGCCTGCGCGAAATCGCTCTTGGCATGCAATCCGGTTCCGGGTTGGCCGGCATGGTCCTGGACGGTCCTCGCGGACCGAGGCGGCAACCCAAGGAAGGATCCCTTTGGCTGGCCCGGCGCGCGCACGTTCCCGTGGTCCCCGTTCGGATCGAAGCGCTCTGGGCGATCCGGCTGAAGTCCTGGGACCGGTGTCTAATTCCGCTCCCTTTCGCAAAGGTTACCGTTTACCTGGGCAAACCGTTCCATCCGGAAAGCCCGGCGGAAATCGGCGCCGCCATGCGTGCCTTGGAAACCGGAACCAACGGACCGGAAGCCCCGGAATCCGCGCGGGTTGGGGCCTCGGAGCCGCAAGCTACCGTCCCGGCGCGATAGTTTTTTATCTTCCGGGGCCTTCACCCTTGCGGTCTTTGGAGGTCCAATTTGCTCCCCTTCGTCACCATGGTTGCCTTCGACGTGGAAACCACCGGACTCGATCCGGACAAGGAGGAGCTGATTGAAATCGCAGGCATCAAATTCACCTTCGAGAAGAAGGACGGCAAGCTCATCACCAAGGAGATCGCGCAATACTCCAGCCTGGTCAGGCCCGGGAAGCTCATTCCCGAGGACGCCACCCGCGTAAACAATATCACCAACCAGATGGTGGAAAATGCCCCGGAACTGAAGCCCGTGCTCACGGCCTTCCTCCGCTTCTGCGGACTCAGCTCCATCCTGGTCGCGCATAACGCCTCCTTCGATGCCGCCTTCCTGGGCAAGGCCATCCGTAAGCAAGGCCTGGTGATGCCTCAGCATCCGATCATCGACAGCCTGAAATTCATCCGTAAGATCATGCCCGAATACGCATCGCACAGGCTCAGCGAAATCGCGCGCAAGCTCGGCGATCAGACCGGGATGGTCCTCAGCAGGGGTGAACTCCACCGCGCCACCTACGATTGCCAGATCCTGAAGGAGGTCATGTGCGCGTGCCTGCGCAAGCGTTATCAGGACAAGGACCTCGCAATGGATCAAGCGGTCAAGTCCTTCGAAAGCGTGCACGGGGCGCCGTTGAGCTTCGTCCAGTTCGCTTGATTCCGATCGGCCTAGGGCGGCGGGCCCGCTTCCGTTTTGTAAACAAATCCGTCACTTTTCCGGTGTAATCACCGCCATCGGTAAAACTTGTCGGTTACCCCGGCGGTTTTCCTCGCGCCTAAACTTCCGCAATGATACGATCCGTCCCATCGCCAATCAGCGCGGTTTGGAATGAGGCAACGGCCATGTTTGCGATGTTTTGGAAGTTCGCTGCGGCGCGAATTGGGCAATATACAGCGCACTCCGGAATCCCGCCCTGGAATTTTTTTTTTATTTAGTTTTACTCCTGTCACACCAGGACAAACGCACCTTCCTTCCCTGTTTAGGGTGGGCGCTTATCCATAAGGAACGCATCATGACCAAGGGACTTCGGAGCGGATTCCGCATCCAGGCCTTCTGGGTCGCCACCGTGCTCGCGGCACTGCCCGTCGCCGGCTCCGAAGTGCCGTTCCTGCTCGCCGCCGTGACGTCTTCCGCAAGCGAAAGCGGGGAAACCTCCAAGGCCGACACCAACTCCCTGTTCCTCGACATCAAGCCGGTTTTGGTCCGCAAGTACGCAGGTATCGACACCGCGGCATTACTCGCCCGCATCCAGGAACGCCAGAAATGGGGGGAAAAGGACGATCAGTTGCTGGAGGCTGAAGGCATCATCCATTGGGATCGCGGCGACATCCATCTAGCCGTACCCTGCTTCAAGGGACTCAGCCATCCCGGCTACCTGGCTATGGGGTTCATGGGCGAAGCCTTGCTCGCTCGCGGTGAAAAATACGAGGCTGCGGGCTGGTTTTTGAAATCCGCCCGCGAAGCGGCGCAGAACGATCCCTTCGCGATCTCAATGTACCAACGGTACCTGGAAGTAAAGCCCGCTGACGTGCAATCCGAAATCCAATTGGCCGCGGCCCTTGAGTCGCAACTGCGTTACCCCGAGGCATCCGCAATCTATTGGAAGCATCTGGACCTGGTCGTGCGCAATCCCCAAGCCGCACTGCGCATTGGCGCGCTGCTCGCCTCGCAGGGGCGGTCCATGGACGCGCTTACCCTTTATGCGCGCACCCACGCTCTCCATCCCAAAGAGAAGGGGATCGTGATCCGCATGGCAGAAACCCATGAAAGCCAGGGCCACCGCGTGGAAGCCGCGCAAGCCTGGGCTGACGCCTGGGCCATGGCCCCCATCGATACGACTTTGCGCAATCGCGCCATCGCGCATCTGGAAGCTTCCGGCAGCGCCGGGGACGCGCCGCTCAAGGCGTTGCTGGAAAACGCCCTCAAGTTCGACGACGCCTCTCCGTCCCTGCATTTCAAGCTTGCATTGCTGGCTTTGCGCGCGGACGACCGCAAGGCCGCTTACGCGCACCTGGACCGCGCGCTCAAGGCCTCTCCCGGCAATCCGACCTACCTGGCCCGGCTTCCCGAGGCAATAGAAGGCGACAGCCTCATCCAGGCGAACTTCCCGGCGCTCAAGGGCGAGTATGAAAAGGACGGCGTCTCCCTGAAGCTGATCCAGTTGGTGGCCAGGGGCTTCAGCCTCGCCGGCGACAAGCCCCGCGCCTGCCGCGCGTGGCAGCAGGTTGCGGAACTCGCGCCGCGGCAAGTGGAAGGCCGTCGCGACGCCTTCCTCGATTTGACTTCGTGCGGCGATCCGGCTTCCCTCACGCTCGCCGCTTCCATCGGGGAACGCTACCTGTCCGCCGGCTTCAATCCCGAAGCCGCCCGCACCATGGTGCACATCGAGCTGCGCGCCAAAGCATACGGCAAGGCCTCGGCCCATGCCTCCCGTCTCGTCGTCGAATCCCCCTCGGACGCGCCCATCGCCCTGGCCGCGTCCAAAGCTCTGCTGGACGCGGGACGCATCGATGACGCGAAGCCCGTGCTCGCCGCGATCGGCACGTACGCGCCCATGCCCGAGGCCGCCATGCTTCTCGGCCGAATGCGATACCAGGAGAAGGATTTTCAGGGAGCAGCGGAACAGTTCCTGATCGCCCGCGACTCCTTCCCCGAGGCCATGCGGCTGCGGGCCGCCTGCCTCGCCGAAATGCGGAACTTCGCGTCCGCGGCCGCCGAATACCAAGCCCACTACGCCCGGACGGGAGACAAGGAATCGCTCCGTGCCCTGGTCCGCTTATATCGGGAACTCGGCTTCGCGCCCAAGGAAGCGGAAGTCCTGGAAAACCTGGCCGAAAAGGGCTGGGCCGGTGACGATGAAAAACTCCGGCTGGGCAACCTGAAGTCCGCGCTCGGGAGCCGCAAGCAGGCCCTGGCGATCTACACCGAACTTTTCAAGAACCGCACCATGCTACCCGCGGGCGAGGGCTGGAGTGAAGCTGCCATTTTTCTCGGCATCCAGGCTGCGCGCGAAGGCGATTTGGAAATGGCCATCCGTTCGCTCGCCTTGGGCCTCAAGTCCGCGCCGGGCAAGACCCCGGGCCTCGCCGAAGCCTGGATCCGCTTGGGGGAATGCCTTGCGGAAAAGAAACAGTGGAAGGACGCCTGGTCGGCCTATGGTTCGGCCTTGGCTATCGACAGCAACAACATCGAAGCGGCCGCGGAAAGGCTGCAAATGGCCAAGGCCATGGATTCCAAAGCGGATATCGCGGATGGCTACCGCGCCGTATACCGGCTGGACACCAACAACGATGAGGCCAATGCCTATCTCGCCGCCCTTCGCCAAACCGCCCGCGATTACCGCGAGGCAGCCATGCATTATCGTCGCGTGGTCCAGTTCCATCCCACCGAGGCCAAGGCCTGGGAGAACCTGGGGAACGCCCTTGCCATGATCCCGGATTTGCGCGCCGCCAGCGGGCCGCTACAGACGGCCATCGATCTCGGCGCCCAATCCGACGAGGTCTACATCAACCGGGCCCGCGCCTACCGCCTCGAAGGGTCCAAGGATATGGCCACCTCCATCCTGGAATTCCTGCTCAACCGCAATCCGCACGATTACCTTGCCAATCTGTGGTCGGCCAAGTTCGCGGAGGAGGATGGGAATCCGCACAAATCCTTGGAGCTGTTCAAGAAGACCTCCAAGCTGGCTGCGCCACGTTCCTCCTGGCCGGAACTGGTTGGCGAGGGCCATTTGGAAGCCAAAGCCACGACCACGGAATAACCGCCCGTCCTTACCTGGATGGCCTGCGCATCGAATACCCGAACGCCATTTCCGCGTCGCGGCTTGCTATACTTGCTTCACCCATGCCCGACACGCACCCTCCGACCCCGCCCTACACCCACTCCGACTCCGCGCCCTCTCCGGACCATCGCGCGAGTCCTCGGGTGAGTCCATTGCGAAGGGTCGTGCGCTGGTTGATGCTCTTCGCACTGGTTTTGGCCGGATGCCGCGCCGATCAGGTCTCGAAGAATTGGGCCCGCGCCTCTTTCCAGGACCGCAACCTCACCCTGGTTCCCGATCTGCTGGAATTCCGCTACGCGGAAAACCGCGCCATTGCCTTCAGCATGTTCCACCAGATCCCGGAGCACGTGCGCAAGCCTTTGATTTACTCGCTGACCAGCGTCTCCTTGGCCGCTTTGTTGTCGTTGATCTGGGTTATGAGACGGCAGTCCCTGTACCGCTTGGCTTCGATGGCCCTGATCCTATCCGGCGCCGTGGGCAATATCATCGATCGAGTGCGACACGGGTTTGTGATGGACTTCATCCACGTTCATTGGCGCGAGACCTGGAGCTTTCCCATCTTCAACGTGGCCGACTCCCTTATCACAATCGGAGGCGCCATGATCCTGTTGTCGACCTTCCTAAGCCCGGAAGGATTCAAACCTTCTCCGCCTAACTAAAAGGGAGCCTGAAAAGGGAGCCAGCGTCCGGTTAAAACCGGGTGTACAAATGAAAAGGCCGATCTCCTGTGAGACCGGCCTTTTTCCATTCATCCCCTGAACGAGTCGGCTTTAGTCCGCCTTCTGCAGCTCCGCGACCTGCTTGAGGGCGGCGACGATGCCGTTCTTGGCGATGAAGCGCAGACCCGCGCCGCTCACCTTGAGGGTGACCCAACGCTTCTCTTCAGCGACCCAAAAGCGCTTCTTGTGCAGATTCGGCTGGAAAAACTTGCGGGTATGGTTCATGGCGTGGGAAACCTGGTTCCCCTTCTGCCTTCTCTTACCGGTGACTTCACAAATGCGGCTCATCGAAAACCTCGTCTTATACGCTTAGGTTCGGAAAACTTAGGCGGGTAAAGATAAGCAAAAGATCCTGAAAATGCTAGCATACCGAACGGAGAGAGGCTGAAATGAGCGAAAAGCGGGTAATTTGCGGGAAAAAGACGGCCCTTAAATTTAGACCCCCTTTGTTAAAAACCCATTTTTCGCATAATATCGGCAACCCCAGTCGCCGTTACGGACTGATACTGCTTGCGGGTGAGCGCTTCAAGATCCTCACCGAAATCCGCCTTCAAAAACTTCGCCAGGGAGATTTCTCTGCCTTGGCCCCGCGCTTCGAGCAGGCATTTGAGCATGAAGAATTCCGAGAAATCCTTGCGGCCCAGGAAGAGTACCGGTTTGGCCTGAACGAGACATTCCACCACTAGGCCATAACCGAGTTTGCCCAGAACCAGATCGCAGGAAGCATTCAGGTCGGCATAACGGAAGGTTAAATCCTTTTTGAGGTAACGGTAGGATGGCGGGGCGCCTAAGAGAGGATACAAGCCCATGAACTCCCAATCGGGATAAGCGGCGAGGCGGCCCCACTCCACGCCATCCAGACCGAAGCTTCCCACGTAGATGAGACCCCATTTTTTTTCCGGATTGAGGCCGAAACGCCGGGCGAACCCTTCCCGGTCGGGACGACCCGGGCGACCAACCATCCCTACCGGCTCGAATGACCATTCCGCAGGGGTCGCGGAAGCGTTTCCATCCACATAAGGGTGGATACGGATGTGCTTATCGGCCAGGGCATAGTCCGCCTGCATGCGTTGAAACATCTCCCGGTAACGGGGATGGCGGATCACGAAGTCCGCATAGATGTCGAGCCAGGTGAAATTGCAAATGCACCACGCGGGGACGCCCGCCGCCTTGGCGATGGCAAGGGCCAGCGGGGGTGCGTCGGCTATCACCAGTTCCGCACCGCCCTCGCGCAGCATCGGCGCGATGCGGGCGACGTGATCGGCGCGCCGAGACTCGATTTCGAGATAGCGGGCCAAAGTGGCTTCGACGTCCACTTCCACCGTATCGGTTTGCAGGCATCCGCAGTCGATTTCACAAGCAATGACCCGAAACGGGCGGTGGAGTTCTTCCCGGAAAAAAGATTCGGGCAGCGAAGTATAGATGTCCACGTCCACACTGGCAGGGAGAGCGTCCATCAAGGCGCAATTCCGGACCCCATGGCCGAAGCCATGCCCGGTCAGAAAGAACGCGATTTTCCTCAAGGCAGGGAACTGAGGATTTCAGGAAGCGAAAAGTGGACGTTTTCCTCCAGGATCACGTAGTCTTCCGCGGTGGTGCCGGGGAACTCGCTTTGGATCCATTTCACCACGTCCTGGACCAGATCCTCGGGTGCCGAAGCTCCCGAGGAGATGCCCACGTTCTCGATGCCTTCCAGCCATTCGCGGCGCATGTTCGCCGGTCCGTCGATGAGATAGGAACGTTTGCCCATGCGCTCGCCCAACTCGCGCAGGCGGTTGGAATTGGAGCTGTTCGCGGAACCGATCACGATGAGGATGTCCACCAGCTTGGCCATGTCGGTCACTGCCTGCTGGCGATTGGTGGTGGCATAGCACAGGTCGCCCTTTTCCGGCCCCTTGATGTTGGGAAAACGCTTCTTGAGTTCCTTGATGATGTCCTTGGTCTCGTCGATCGACAAGGTGGTCTGGGTGGTATAGGCGAGGCCGTTCTCGTTCACGCCCGTAAGCTTCCAGACGTCGTCGGGATGCTCGACCAGGATCATCTGGCCGTCCGGAAGCTGGCCCATGGTGCCCACCACTTCGGGATGGCCCGCATGTCCGATCAGGATGATCTGCAGTTCGTTCTTGTTGTGGCGCTTGACGGCGGAATGCACGCGCTTGACCAGCGGACAGGTGGCGTCGATGGTGAGCAGAGTGCGGCTTTCGGCTTCGGTGTAGACGGCGGTGGGCACTCCATGCGCGGAAAAGATGGCGACGGAGTTCACGGGAACTTCCTCCAGCTCTTCGACGAAGACCGCGCCCTTGTCGCGCAACCGGGAGACCACGGCCTGGTTGTGGACGATCTCATGGCGCACGTACACTGGGGCCCCGAACTTCTCGATGGCCTTCTCGACAATGCTGATGGCACGTTGCACTCCGGCACAGAAGCCGCGCGGGGATGCCAGATAAATCTTCACCGTTACTGTCCCTTGTCTATGCCGGCGGCAAGGGTGGTTTCCTCGGCCCGCCAGCGTTTGCACCGGCATTACACCGGGCTTTTGCATCGAAGTAGAAAGTAGCAATTATCCTTCGCCGGCCCTCCGCCAGGGCCGAATCCAGGCCGTGGCGAAGGTTTTCCACCAAGCGGCGGCAAGTCTCCGGAGTTCCCGGCCCGGGGAAGGCCAAAGTTCCGATCCGGACCGGGTCCGCTAAAACCTCCGCGATCCCCGCAGCGATTTCGCGTTCGGCCAGGAACTCCTGGTGGGCATAATAGGGACCGAAATGGATCCTGAGGCCCGCAATAAGGGGTTCCCATAGATTGTGGCAGCCGAGGGGAATCAGGCTCCCGCCCACCAAGGCGGAATGGCACTCCGGGAGGCGATCCGCGATCAGGCCCATGGAATCGACCAACAGATATCTCGCACCCGGGTCGCGGCTATGCAGGAAGAACCCTTTGGGTTCGAGACGCGCGCGGAAGCCGTTCAGCTCCCCAAGCTTGCGGGGGAAGATGATGAGGTCGGTACGCCGCATGAGTTCCGGCAACCCCGGCTGGAGCAGATCCAATTCCTTGAGATGCAGGGAGACAAAAGCGAAACGGGTACGTTCAGGAACCTGTTCCGGGTTCTTCGCGTCCTTTAATGCTTGATGACTTCCGCCCGAGGCCGTTGTCCCGGCGTGCGTTTCCGCCGGCCTAAGAGCCGGCCTCAGATAGTGCGCGGCCTTGAAATCGGACCCGATCAGGATTTCCGTGCGGGTCAACGCGGCGAAACGCTCCGCATCGATGGGGCTTTGCGCCTGGATCCATGCCAGTCCGTCCAGCAGTCGCGCGCCCGCGCCCCCGCATCTCCGATAGGTGCGCGCGGCCTTGTCGGTGAGCCTGCCGCTCACGAGGCACACGGGCAAGCCCTCGGCCTTGCACACCGCCAGGGTATTGGGCCAGAGCTCCACTTCGTAAAGGCACAGTCCGATTACCCCGTGGGCGGCCAGGAACCGGCGGATTATGCCTGGATGATCGAGCGGGGCCATGGCAACCCGGATAAGCCGCCCGTCGATGTCTCGGGATGCCGCCCGCTGGGCAAGGTATGCCGCCCCTTCCCCCGTGGTCGCCGTCAGGATCATGTTTCCGATCCCGTCGAGGGAATCCGCCAAGGCCCAGAGTCCCTTGGCCTCGCCCAGGGAGGCGCAGTGCAACCACAATGCGCCGCGGACCGCGCGCCGTTCCCCATCCGCGCCTTCGGACGACGCTATCCTGTCCCGGCCCCAGCCCCATCCCCAATCCAGGCCAAAATTCCGGCCCGGATCCATGCCCAACCGTTCCGGTACGCGCCACGCCACGGGCAGGAAACCCAGCGCCAGCACCGCACGCGCGCCCCGGTCCAGGAGTATAAGGCACTTGATGAGCGGCAACGCCAGTATCCAAGCCCGGCGATAAAGCCCAAGGCAGATGCGGATCATCGGCCCAAAACCTCCAAGGCCCAAAGAGCCAGGACGCAGATCGCCGTCTTGCCGAGATTGCCGCCTTGCCGTTTCCATGCCGTTCGGGTATCGCCGGATTTGCTGGAAGTGGAAAGCCGCGAAGCTCCCTGGCGCCGCGGCGCGCCGAACCAGCGCGGAGTCGCCCGGAGGTATTCCTGATAAGCCTCGCCCCGCGTACGGGAAAGGAAACGTTCTTCGGCGCGCGCAAGCAGCGAATGATGGAGGGCGGCCAGCAGGATCAACGCCGTGGCTCCCCAGGCCGGGAGGCAGTTCGCGAACAAAAC
>JBDSIO010000436.1:0-2437 GCA_039917895.1 Fibrobacteria bacterium
CCGCGACCCCGGCCCGCGCCGCGGCGAAGCGCTGCGACTGGCATGGCCCGCTCTCCGGCGGCGAGAAGCCCTATGCCAAATGCGTCGACTTCGCATCCATGGAAGGCAAAACCATAGCCTTACCGAAGAACGTCACCCGCATCGCCGCCGACGGCATCTCCTTCTGCGTCCCCCCCACCCCGACCACGGGCGCCGGCGACGCCGACATCGTCTTCATCTACGACAACAGCGGCAGCATGACCGCCGACGCCTTTTACGTGGGACCCGGCGGAGATACGGCCTTCTATTATCTGGACGGTAACAGCAATTGCAGCCGCAATACGGTGTTGGGCACCCCCTTGGTGAATACCAAGACCGGTCCCGTAGCCATGATACAATTTGCAAGCAACACCGGATGCAACTCCGCCGCGGGGGATCCCTATAACGCCCGAGGAACAGTGATCAAGGCCGGCATCGACTTCCTCGGCCAGACCTCGCCCACCTCGACGGGCGCGGCTATTTCCTTCAACGAGGATATCAAATACCTGCAGCCCCCGGTGCTGATGAACGCCACGGGGGTCGCCGCGGTCAAGGCCAGCATCACCCTGGACACCAACGGTGGCACCAGCTATGGCCCGCCCCTGCGCAAGGCCAAGGAATGGTTCGGCGATGCGACCCTGATGAAGACCAAAAAGAAGGCGATCATCTTCATTTCCGACGGCGCTCCGCATGATAATTACAACGACGTGCTTACTGATGACATGCCCCCCATTTTCAGCATCTACCTGTCCAAAGCCAACACCCGCGATACGGCCAACCTCAAGGAACTTGCCGACGAAACGGGCGGCACCTTTACCCGCGTAAACTCCAACGACCCCGCGGCTATCGAGGCCTTGTTGAAATCCATCATCTCCACCATCACCAAGAATACGCTGCCCAAGAGCGCCACCATCTCCAACAAGACCCAGTCCCCACCCCAGATCAGCCGCAGCACGGGCGTCACCGCCAATCCCGACGGCAGCGCGGGCATGCAGCTGGACAGCATCATCGGCCTCAAGGAAGGCCCCAATCAGATCGAGATTTCGCTGGTGCGCGAGGACAATACCACCCTCAACTACCATTTCACCATGAACGTGTCGGCCGGTGAAATCGGTTCGTCCAGCGGCAACTACACCTGCTGGGACATGCCGACCCTGGCCGCCATCGACAAGAAGACCAACCTGCCGGTGGAAATCTACGCCCCCAACAACAACGCCTACGATCTCAAACTCACCCGCTCCCCCTCCGAGCTCAAAAACGTGACCGTGACCGCCGCCTCCACGGACGATGACAAGGAGAGCATTTCCCTGACCACCCTGAACAACAACCTGGGCTTCCCCACCCAGACCGGCGGCTTTTCCTACAATCCGGCTGAAGGCGATCCCGGCTTGAATAACGGCATCCTCGAGGTGGACGACCACGGCGACTTTACGTTCAACTGGTTCCATCCCCGCGACGCGCGCGAGAACGTCACGTTCGTGCTGCCCGGCCGCATCATCCCCGTCATCAGCGGCGACCCTACCCTCAAGATCCAGAAGCCGGTGACCGAAGGCGTGACTTTCGATCCGGTCAAAATCCCGAATCAAGTCATCGTTCTCGACGCGAAGGACCGGTGCATCGTAAATTGCAAAGGGACCGAGTCCTTCCACGGCGACGGCGGCGCGCCCACCTGGAACATCACCATCAAATCGCCCTTCCGATTTTCATGCAAGGTATTCGACAACTTCGGCCAGTTCGTAAGCAACTCCGAAGGCGAACTTAGCGCCAAGGAATGGGGCGCGCTTGGCAAGAACGGCGACTCAGCCGTCGTCCATTTCAAAATCGTGCCCGTTTCCAAAGACGGCCAGCAACTGGGCACCGGCGCCTACCTGATGATGACCACCATCTCCGCCCTGGGCGACGAAGTCACCAAGAATTCGGCCGGAGAAACCATCATTGTCAAGAACGCCAAACGCGAATACCTGAGGAAGTTCGGGTATGTAAGGAAATAGCGGAGAGGGGCGGCAGGGGCGGCGGTAGGCTGCCTGGGATGCGGGCTCCAGTAGGGCCCGCGAAAACCGGCAGGGCCTTCGATGCCGCTTCGGTGGAACCGCAAGGAAGCAGAAGTCCCAGCCGTCCTACAACAGCTTACCCCGCAGCAGCAGCAAAGCGATATTGAAATAGATCACGATACCGGTCACGTCGATGAAGGTCGCGACGAACGGGGCGGACGATGCCGCAGGATCCGCGCCCATGCGCTTCAGGAGGATGGGGAACAGCGAGCCGATCAGGGTGCCCCACGCCACCACGCCCACCAGGGAAATGTAGACGGTGAGGGCTACCAGAAACCAGTGATCGCCGTAGGTGTGGAAGAAGGCCGAAAAAATGGTGATGCGCAGGAAGCCTATCAGGCCCAATAGCGCTCCCAGGATCAGGCCGA
>JBDSIO010000437.1:0-16945 GCA_039917895.1 Fibrobacteria bacterium
CGCGGTGTTCTTTGCACGACGATCCCCTTTTGAACATGGATTTCTACCGTCTGAAGGCGGCCGTTGGAGCGCTTTCGATCCGGGAAGGGAAAATGATCTCCGGCCTGGGCGCCAAGGCCTGTTTCGCATACATGACGGCGGTGCTGCGCGATGAATTTCCGGAGCTTTCCCATCGGCTGGAAAAGCAGATTCGGGGTTTGCCCGAGGACTATCCCCTGGAACACCATTTCGGAGCCGTCCGGGAGCTCGTATCCAATCCGGGAAACAAGGCCGCTGTCGACGTGGACGGCCCGGACTCCGATGCCAAGGACGACGCGGAAAAAGGAGCCGAACCGAACACGACGGAAATCGAAGGCAAGGGCCGGACCCAGGTTGAGGTACTCGAAGGCGAGGATCTCAAGGCGCCCGATGTGCCGCAGCATACCTTTGAAAAAGTCGAGACCCTGGAGGAATTCGAAGGACTGGACAGGCAATTGGACGGAGCGGATGATCTGAAGGACCACCAAGAGGCCTTGGAGGAGCTGGAAATGAAGCACGTGCTCCGGTCCAAGGACCGGAGCACCAGCCTGTACAGGGCAGATATCCTACTCTCTCCTTTCGAACTTGAGGCGCGGGGCAAATCCCGGACGCCGGGAATCCCCTATCCCGAATGGGACTTCCGGAAAAAGGAATACAAGCAGGATTGGTGCTGGATCCAGGTCACGGGCTTGGAAGCCAAGGAGAAGGATTGGGCGGAAGCGGCCCGGAAAAAACACGGCGGACGCATACTCGCCTTGAAACGGAAACTGGAACAGTTCTCCACCGATTATCTGCGCGCCCGGGCCCAGCCCGCGGGGGATGAATTCGATTTGGAAGCGGTTATCGATGCCCGTATTTCCATGCGATGCGGGAGCGCTCCCTCGGAAAACATCTATACCCACCGCCGGCGCGATCTGGCCGATGCGGCCACGCTGATCCTGGTGGACCTGAGCGACTCGACGGATGCCTGGGTCAAAGGCGAGCATGTCCTGGAAACCCTGAAGAGCGCCTTATTCTGCCTGGGAGAGGCGCTGGAAGCCTTTACCCACGGGTTCGCCATCGCCGGCTTCGCCTCCGACACCCGGCAGGCCTGCCGGTATTTTCCCATCAAGGACTTCGACGAGGATTGGGACGAGTCGGTCGCGAAACTGGGCGCCTTGTCGCCCCAGGGATATACCCGCATGGGACCGGCCGTACGGCATGCCGCCCGGATCCTGGACGGAAGGAATGCCCGGAAGAAGGCGTTATTGCTGGTGAGCGACGGCAAGCCATGCGACTACGATACCTATGAAGGCCGATACGGAATCCAGGATGTGAAAAAGGCGTTCGTCGAGGCTAAGGAAAAGGGCATCCTGACGCATGCATTCGCCGTGGATCATAAGGCCAGGGAATACTTTCCCGCCATGTTCGAACCCAGAAGCTACAGCGTTATCGGCGAACCCAAAGACCTGGCCGGCGCGATCTTCCGCTTTTTCATGACCCTGAAGGCGGACAAATAGCGCGGCGTCGCGTGCAGGCGCCGCTGTGCGACGTCCTTTGCCGGTCCAATGAACCTTTTCATACCACCAAGGCCGACGTCTCCGGTGACATTCCGTCCCTCGGCGCGACAAATTGGCACGTCGAAAGCCTTCATGGGCAGAGCATTACCCAATCTGCGCTCCTCGGGACTATGTCCGTAACGGATCCCCCATTCCGTTTGGAATGGCCTGGCATTTGCGTTAGGTTCCAGGCATCATCCCGGCAGCCAAGCCGGAAACCGTCCAGGAGGCGAGCGTGAAGATTGTAATCGGCTATGACGGATCAAAAGCGGCGAATGCGGCGCTCAAGGATTTGCGGAACGCGGGGCTGGCCGCAGCGGCGGAGGTCCGCATCGTGCATGCGGTGGCTCCATTGCTTCCCCTGGAGTCCCTGGCTCCCGTTGGAAACGGCATCACCTGGTACGCCGAAGCCTACCGGGAGGCTTACGACGACCAGAAGCGCACCGTGGATCATGCCCTGGCCCAGGCCAAGGAAGCGGCCAAACTGTTGAAAACCATGTTCCCGAAATGGAAGGTCATCGCGGAAGCGACCGTGGATCATCCCGCGCACGCCGTGCTCGAAGCCGCTGCCAAAGCCAAGGCGGATCTGATCGTAGTCGGCTCCACGGGCTGGAACCTGTTCACCAAAGCGATCCTGGGCAGCGTCGCCGACAAGATTCTCAACCACGCCCATTGCACCGTGCGCCTGGGCAAAGGATCCCCTACCTCCAAGCCTCATGCGCCCAGACTCCTGATCGCGTTCGATGGATCGGAACATGCGAAAGAGGCTGTGCGCCAGGTGGCCGCGAGATCCTGGCCCAGGGGTACCCGGGCCCTGATACTGGCCGTCTCCGAATTCCAATTGCGCATGGGCGATTTGGCCCTGGCGCTCACCCAGACCCTGGGCACAGGCAAAGGCAAGGCCAGCCCATGGCCTTGGATGGATGCGCAACTGGCCAAGGCGGCCACCACCCTTACGGCAGCGGGCATCCTTACCGACACCGCCATGGTCATCGATGAACCGCGGCGTGCCATCCTTATCCAGGCCCGCAAATTCAAAGCCGACACCATCGTTATGGGCACCCATGGCCATTCGGGGTTGAGCCGCTTCCTGTTGGGTAGCGTCTCGGCTTCGGTGTCGGCTCATGCGCCGTGCAGCGTGGAGATCGCACGGGCTGAAACAAAAGCAAAAGCAAAAGCGAACTTGAGCGCGAAAGCGAAACCGATCCGCAAATGAACCGTCCCGGCCGACCGAAACCCCAAGGAGAAGAATAAACCATGCGACACGCAACCGACGGAAACCACGCAACGGTTTTCCACGGGACCAATCCGGTGGCCGCGTATCTGAAGGAGATCAGCGGCTCTTGCAAGCTCTCTCCCCGCGAAGAGAAGGTGCTGGCTGCGCGCATCCGCGGGGGCGATCGGACTGCCCGTAACCTCCTGGTCGAGGCCAACCTGAAATTCGTGGTCGCGGTATGCCGAAACTACGAGAACCAGGGACTCCCCCTCGGCGATCTGATCAACGAAGGCAACCTGGGCCTCATGCGGGCCGCCGCCCGGTTCGACGAGACCAAGGATTGCCGCTTCATCTCCTATGCGGTGTGGTGGATCCGGCAGGGCATCATGTCCGCCTTGGCCACCCAGACCCGCGACGTAACCCTCTCGACTTCGACCACGTCGGTCATCCACAAGATCAATTGCGCCACCCGCGCCTTGACCCAGCGTCTAGGGCGCAGCCCGTCTTTGGACGAATTGGAACTGGAAACCGGGTTCCATGCCGGGCGCATCGAAGCCTGCATGCAGCTGATGGGTTCTTCGCTCTCCTTCGATTATGCCTACGACGAAGAAGACGGGACGCTCCGCAACCTGCTCCCCGACGAAAGCGAATGGCGGACGGAACTCGAAGTGGACCGGTTCCAAACCAAGCGGGCCCTGGAAAAGCTCCTGAACGGCCTGGAGCCGCGGGAGCGCCATGTGATTGAATCCTTTTTCGGCATGGGCGCGGACGCCGGAGTCGGATTGCGCGGGCTCTCCAAGCGGCTGGGCGTCTCGCGCGAGCGGGTACGCCAACTGAAGATCCGGGCCCTGGCCAAGCTCAAAGTGCTGCTGAACGCGGCCGCGAAATATCCCTGCGCCGCACCGATAGGTGTCTGCTGAACGCGGCCGCGAACACCGTGATTCAAGGAGTCCCTATGCATTGCCCCAAATGCGCGACGAAAATGGATGACCTGAAGTTCGAAGGCGTGATTTACCGGCGCTGCGAAGGGTGCAGTGGCATCTGGTTCGACGGCATCGCCCACAAGGCCCTGAAGCGGATCCCGGGTTCCGATTCCATCGACATCGGCACCGAAGCCCAAGGGCACGAGCTGGACGGGATGACGGACGTGAAATGCCCCGAGTGCGGGCGCGCCATGAATCGTCGGCGCGATAAATTCCAGCCGCACATCCGCTATGAGACCTGCCCGATGCAACATGGCGTCTTCTTCGACGCAGGGGAGTTCAGGGATTTCAAGGAAGAGACGCTTGGCGACTTCTTCAGGAGCTTGTCCTGGTACTTCCGCAAAAGCGCAGCCTGAACCGGCCTTACCCGCAAAGCTCAGGGCGGGAACACGGGCCATTTCCAGGGGATGATCACGACCGCCACCACGGTACAAACCAGGCCGAGGCCGCTTCCCACCTTTATGTAATCCATGAACTTGTATTTCCCCGGCTCCCAGACCAGCAGGTTCGGCGGCGTGCTGACCGGGCTCAGGAAACTGCAGGAGGACGCCACCGCGATGGCCATCAGGATGGGTTGCGGGTTCGCGCCGATTCCCTTCGCCAACGAAAGACCGATGGGCGCGAGCAGCACCGCGCAGGCGGTATTCGACAGGAACAATCCCAAGAACATGTTGAGCGCGAGGATGCCCGCCACCACGGCATAAGGGTTCCGTGACAGTCCGGAAAGGCGCAACAGGCCTTCGGCGATGAGCGCGCTCGCGCCGCTCTTGTCCATGGCGATGGCGACCGCGAACATGCTTCCGAACAGGATCAGGGTCTCCCATTCGATGCTGTCCACCGCTTCCTTGCTGGTGACGCAGCCGGTCAGCACGCAGGCCAAAGCCCCCGTCACCGCCAGGAACTCCAGGGGAAGCCAGGAAAGGTTCAAGGCCATGACCACGACGACCACGCCGAGAATGCCTCCGCAGATCCACATGCGGCGCCGTTGCGCCTCGGGACGTTGGGACCCTGAACGCGGCGCCGGAGTCGCGGAAACGGCCGGTGAGATCAACGTATGCGAGACCGGAGAGACCGACGTCATCTCGGCCGATGACGTCGGCGGCGATGCATTCTCCGTGTATGCCCGAGGGGCCGAGGTCGGAGCTCGGGGAAGCAGGCGCCTGCCGATAAGATCCATATAGGCCATGCCGGCCAACGCCACGGGGATTCCCACCCAGGCGAATTCGAAAAACCCGAAGGGGGCCGCGCCCGTGCTTCGCAAGGCGTCGGAGACGATCATGTTGGGGGGCGTACCGATCAGCGCGCTGATGCCGCCGAACCCGGAGGTGAAGGCCATGGGCATCAGCAGGCGGGAGGCGGACAGGTTGGCCTTAATGCATACGCTGAGGACAAGGGGGATCAAGGCCGCCGTGGTCGCGGTGTTGGACGCGACCGTGGAAAGTACGGCCGAAACGATCATGGTCCCCCACAGCAGCCGCCTTTCGTTGTGCCCCATGCGCCGTACCGCCCAATCCCCCATGGCGTTTGCCAAGCCGGTGCGGAAGATGGCATCGCCGATCACGAACATGCCAGCGAACAGGATCAAGGTCGGGTTCGCGAAGCCGGTGAAAAGGTTGGCCATGGGCAGAACGCCGGTGGCCGCCAGCACCAAAGCGCCGAGCAGGCCGATCACGTAGGGCGGCACGCGCTGGGAAAGGAACCCAGCGGCCATCAGCGCCAAGACCAGGAAAGTGAGATGAGCCGGGGTCATTCCCGGTTTTTTCCGCCGGGAGTACCGGAAGGCAAGGGGATCATATACGGATCCAAAGCAAGCCGTATGCCGTATTGGGTTTGCGCGATTTGGAACCCCAATGGGAGCCCGTTACATGGGAGTCGCTCCAGCGTGACAGATTGGCACGGGCCGGACAATTTGGCACTAAGTCTTCGCCCTCAGGACGAAATCAGCGGCAATGCAGCTTCGGATCCTTCGGCACGCGCTGGCGTGGGATTTGCAATTCGCTTTGGCTTTCCCCTCCTCCTTCTCGAAAGGGCCCCCCATGACCAGAACCGTTGAAATCCTTGGACGCGAAGCCGAAGACCTGCTGAACCACGAAGCTTCGGGATTCGCCGATGAGATGCTGCATTTCCCCGGCCCCGATTTCGTCGACCGCATCCTCTCGCATTCCGATCGCCCCGTTCAAGTGTTGCGTAGCATGCAAACCCTTTTCGGCCACGGCCGCCTCGCGGGAACGGGCTACCTTTCCATCCTGCCTGTCGATCAGGGCGTGGAACATTCCGCCGGCGCCTCGTTCGCCCCCAATCCCATCTACTTCGATCCGGAAAACCTGGCCCGGCTCGCACTGGAAGGCGGTTGCAACGCCTTCGCGTCCACCCTCGGCGCCATGGGCAGTGTGGCGCGCAAATACGCCCACAAGATCCCGTTCCTGGTGAAGTTGAACCACAATGAAATGCTTTCCTATCCCAACCACTACGATCAGATCTTCTTCGGACAGGTCAGGCAAGCCTGGGATATGGGCGCCGTCGCCGTAGGCGCCACCATCTATTTCGGATCCCCCGAGAGCACGCGCCAAATCCAGGAGGTCTCGCGAGCCTTCCGCGAGGCCCACGAATTGGGGATGGCTACCGTGCTTTGGGCCTACCTGCGCAATCCCGCCTTCTCGACCGCTGAGGCCGATTTCCATCTCGCCGCCGATCTCACCGGGCAGGCCAACCATCTCGCGGCCACCCTGCAGGCGGATATCATCAAGCAGAAGCAGCCCGTGAACAATGGGGGATTCACCGCCTTGAAATTCGGAAAGACCCACCCGGACGTTTATAAGAGCCTGACCACGCCCCACCCCATCGATCTTACCCGCTACCAGGTGTTGAATTGCTTCGCCGGACGCGCCGGTCTGATCAACTCCGGCGGCGCTTCAGGCGGCGACGATCTCCATCAGGCCGTGCGCACCGCCGTCATCAACAAGCGTGCGGGCGGTATGGGCATGATTTGCGGCCGCAAGGCCTTCCAGAAGCGTTTCAAGGAAGGGGTGGAATTGTTGCACGCGATCCAGGACGTGTATCTCGATCCCGCGGTCACCCTGGCCTGAGGCCGGTGCGTACCGTCATGCGACCTTCCTGTGGCGGGTTTGATAAGCGAAAAATGGACGCTTGGTGAATTCGGAAACCAGAACGTACCCCGCCAGGATTCCGAAGATCAGCAATAGCAGCCGGAAAGGCAGCGGCGAAAAGCCCAGCAGCCCGGCGAAAGGCGTATAGGGGATAACCACCGCCGTAACAGCCACGACGGCGGTAGCGGCGAGAAGCCCTTTGCCCACGGGACTGCGCACCGACCAACGCTGAGTCCGGATCACCAGCAGGATCAGCAGTTCGGAAAGCACGGATTCCAGGAACCACGCGGTGCGGAATTGCCCGGGTTCGACGCGCAGCCAAAGCAGCGAACCGAAGGTCAGGAAATCGAAGCTGGAACTGATGAGGCCGAAGACCAGCATGAAACGCTGGATCTCCTTCAGGTTCCATTTGCGGGGCGCGGCCGTCATTTCCGGATCGGTCCGATCGGAAGCGATGGCCATGGCGGGCAAATCGCTGAGGACGTTCAGTAGCAGGATCTGGCCGGGAAGCATGGGCAGGAAGGAGGCGAACAGCGAAGCCCCGGCCATGGAGAACATGTTCCCGAAATTGGCGCTGGTGGTGATGAACAGGTATTTCAAGGTATTGGAAAAGGCCCTTCGGCCTTCGCGCACGCCGTCCGCCAGCACGCCCAGGTCCTTGCGCAGCAATACGATATCCGCGGCCTGCTTGGTGACGTCCACGGCCGATTCTACGGAAATGCCCACGTCGGCCGTATGCAGGGAGGCGGCGTCGTTAATCCCGTCGCCGAGGAATCCCACGCTGTGGCCGGCCTTTTTAAGCGCGGCGATCACGCTTTCCTTCTGGTTCGGATCCATCTCCGCGAAGACATCGAAGCGCTCCACCGCCGCGGCCTGGGCGATTCGGCTCATGTCCCGGAATTCGCCGCCCGTAAGCACCGCTTCGCTTCCGAAACCGGCCTCGACCGCGATCTTGGCGGCGACGTAGCGGCTATCGCCCGTGACAAGCTTCATGCGGATTCCCAGGCCGCGCAGGACTTCCAGGGAGTCGCGCGCGCCCGCCTTGAGCGGATCGGCGAAGGCGAGCATGCCCAGGAAGATCATATCCCGTTCCGCCGCCACGCTAGCCTCCTCACCGGGCGGCAACTCCCGGAAGGCCACCCCCAGGCTGCGGAACCCGTTGCGGCTGGCGCTTTCCTCCCGCCCTTCGATACCCGCCCGCGCGGGAACCATGGGCTTCACATCGGAACCGGCCAGGGCCACGGATCCACAGATGTCCAGGATCCGGTCGACCGCGCCTTTGGTGATCAGGACGCGTTTTCCGCCCATCTCCACCACCACGCTCATCCGCTTCCGGGTGAAGTCGTAAGGGATCTCGTCGAGTTTGCGGAACTCGGCGATTCCATCCGGGGGATGCAGGCGCAGGATATCGTCGATGGGATTCGCATAGCCCGTATGCGCCGACGCGTTCATGTACGCGCAACGCCGAAGCCACGGGCTGTCCGCGCCAGCCGCGTCCAGTGCGGATTCCAGCCGGGTCACCCCTTCCGTCAGGGTCCCGGTCTTGTCCGTGCACAGCACGTCCATGCCTCCGATATCTTCGATGGACGCCAATCGGCGGACAATCACCTGGCGACTCGCCATGCGCGCCGCGCCGCGCGACATGGTGATGCCCTGGATGGCAGGGAGCAACTGCGGCGTGAGACCGACGGTCAACGCAAGCGTGAACAACATCGATTCGAGCACGGGCCGGTGCAGCGATACGTTCACGGCGAAAATCACCAACGCCATCGCCAAGGCGATTTCCAGCAGCAGGTAGCCGAAGCGCTTGAAACCCAGCTCATAGGCCGTGGCCGGGGGCCGATGGGCCAAATTCCGGGAAACCGCCCCGAACACGGTATCGGCGCCCACGGAGGCGATCAAGGCCGTGGCCGTGCCGCTCACCGCATGCGTGCCCAGGAAAAGGGCGTTGCTGCGCTCCGCGGGTCCAGCGTCCGCGCGCACGACGCCCGCATGTTTTTCCGCGGGGAAGGATTCGCCGGTCAACGGGGATTCATCGACGTACAAGTCCTTGGATTCCAGGATCAAGGCGTCGCCGGGAACGGCCGATCCCGCTTCGAGGCGGACAATGTCGCCGGGAACGACATCGTCGATGGGAATCTCCGCAAAGGACCCCGATCGCAACACGGATGCGTGGATCTTCAGCATCCCCGTCAGTTTAGCCACGGTAACCGCCGCACGCCGCTCCTGCCAGAACTGCAGCGCGCCGCTCACCGCGATGATGGCGAGAATGAGCCCGCCTTCCACCCTATCTCCGAGATACAGGGAGAGGCCAGCGGCGAAGATCAACAGCAAGGTGATGGGGCTGCGGAATTGCGACAGGATCATCGCGAAGAGGATCGAGTCCTTGTTTGCGCCCGCCTTGCGGGATCGCCTCGCCACCCCGCGGCGCTCGGCTTCGGCTTGTTCAAGCCCCATGGAAGAACCGCCGAGCTCAACGAACAACGAGTCCGGGGTACGGCTCCATATGGGTTCAGCCATGGAAACCTCTAGACTGTTTCGGCGCTGTGAAGTTGACGCTTCAGGACGCAGTCGCGGTCAGTTCAGGTACGGCAGAGCCCTGCGATTTCGGAATCCGGGGGCATGTCGACTGCATCCAGAATATAGACTTTCCCGTGGCCTGCCAGGGTTTTTACGCAAGCCAGATTCACCAGGTCCACGGCGCCGCGCCGATAGGCCGAAAAGATTTCCGTGCGGCCGTCGGATGGGGAGTAGGTTCCCCATTGCCGGCTGTCCTTGCGGATGAAGAGATGTGTCACAAGTTTGCGGTGTGCGCAAGGAATCACGTCCGTGAAACCGGAGACCGTGCGTTCGGAAACGAGGTTCTCGCGGTATTCGAACAAGGCCTTGACCGCCTCGCGGTGCCGTTCCTCCCGCATCAGGGCATTCGTCTTCGCGTGCAGATCCTCGATGGGTCCGACGGCATGGGTCGCGCCGGGAATCTGGAAGGGAGCCAAATGCGCATAGGTATTTGCCTCGCGGTATAACGGCATCAGGTATCCAACCCCGGCCAGGATCAAGGGAACGTCCTTGTCGGTCAGCAGGGAGGCGATGCCTTTATCGATGATGCGGAAGAAGTCCAGGAACTCGGCCTTGCGATCGTGGTTTTCACCGCCCACGCCGAAGAAGGTGGATCCCTGCCCTTTGGCCTTGTTGCGGGACGGCGAAGCGGAGTTGGTGCGGAATTGCACCTGGCTATCAGAATCCTCGAAGTCCAAAGCATCTTCGATGTTGGTCTCCAATGCGCCCAGATCAATGGGCTTCAGGGTTAAGCCGTCCCCTTCCCAAAGCTGGATGGCGTGAAGGCTGAGGCAGAGCAAATAAAAACGATCCTTGCCCGCAAGGGAGGCATGCAGCGGGTCAAGGCGGAAGTTCCTGTCGATTTCGAAGGACGCCTCGGGAGGTGCGGACAGAATCACGGTTTTAGCGAATCCATCGGAGGCGGAAGCGTAGACGGCCAGTCCTTCCCCATGGAAGATCCCTTTTCCGGCTTCGGCCAACAAGGCGTCTACGGGCGCGAGCAAAATCCCGCGCTCGATATGGCCGATCATGCGAGCCTCCATTTCCGCTTCGGCGGACCGCCGCAGGTCGCGCAGGAGGACGGAGCCCACCTTCGCTTCGCGGGACGACTTCTCCAAGGGCAGGAACAGTGACAGTTTCCAACCGGGCCCATTTCCAAGCAGCTCGGCCCGATCCCCGGGGTTAAGTCGGTAGAAAGGATCAATCCCGGCAATCGCGTTCGGCATGCAAGTCTCCAGGGTTCAACGGATATGGGGAATCAAAGCGGCCAATCGGGACAGCCCGGGCGCCACGTCGGCCGTATGCTCCAGCGAAGTGCCGGGCACGGCGCCGACCTGGGCCAATACCGTGCATAACGAAAGGAACAGAAGGAGAAAGGCGAGGGAGAAAACAATTTTGGAACCGGTCGAGTCTTTCATTCCATCTCCAATCGGATGGGGATGCGATCCGGCGGGGTACCCGCCGATGATCGCCCCGATCCTATGCAGATCGATATCGCAATCCGTATGCCAGCCGACGACATCAGGCAGTACGGGCGGCTTTCCGGGAAAAGAGATCAAAGCTGTCCTCCGCTCCTTGTCAAATTGTCCCGGAGCGTGCCGGAATGGCATGCCCAAGGCGCGCAGGGCCGGAATTCACGTGCCATAGTGGAAGAATGCCCGGGAACGGATCTTGCGTTTTACGGTCCCGCACCCCGAAAGAAGACGGATGATGAGCCTTCCCGATCTGTTCCTGAAATACGCCGTCTCGCTTGCCATCGGCATCCTGATCGGCATGCAGCGGGAATTCGCGACGGGAATGGAAGCGAGGGAATTGCCCGCCGGCGTGCGCACCTTCGCCTTGATCGGCATATGGGGCTGCTTGACCGCGCATGTCGCCGTCCTTACCGGTTCGCCGCTTCCCTTGGCGACCTGCCTGATTATTTTGGGAGCGTTCCTCACCACTGTGTACGTCATCGAAACCAAAGGGGGCAGGACCGGGTTGACCACCGGGGTATCCTCCGTCATCGCCTTCCTGGCCGGAGTGCTGGCCTTCCATGACAATCTCGCCTTGGCAGGCGCCCTGGGCGTGGTCACCACCTTGACCCTTTCGCTGAAGCTCGAGCTGCACGCCTTCGCCCGCAACCTCAAGCGCGATGACATCTTCGCGACCTTGAAGTTCGCCCTGCTGGGCGTCGTCTTCCTTCCCATCCTGCCGAACCGTTCCTATTTCCCCCCGCCTTTCGACGTGATCAATCCCTTCGAAGTCGGCGTATTCATGGTCCTCATCTCGGCGGTGGGATTCATCGGTTACATCCTCGCCAAGACCCTGGGGGCGGCCCGCGGCATCGGTCTGCTGGGATTGCTGGGAGGACTGGTGTCGAGCACGGCCGTGACGTTCGGGTTCACCCGGCGAAGCCGCCTCGAACCGGCGTTATCGATACCCCTGGCGTCGGCCATTCTGGGAGCCTGGACCGTCATGGCGATCCGGACCTTGGTCGTGGTCGCGATGCTGGATTTCGAAATCGGCCGCCGCCTGTTACCGCCGCTGGCCGCCTTCGCCACGGTCGGATTGCTATATGGCGCATTGCTCTACCGGCGAAACCGGAAGCCCGACGCCTCGCAACCAGCGCCGTTCGCCAACCCGTTTGAACTGGGTCCCGCCTTGCGCTTCGGTATGCTGTTCATGCTCATCCTGACGATCTCGAGATCCGCGCAGTTCTGGTTCGGCCGGGCGGGAATCTATTTCTCCAGCATCGCGGCCGGACTCATGGATGTAGATGCGGTCTCGTTCTCGATGGCGAAGATGAACAAGGACGCGCTCCACGATCCCGCCGCCGCGGCGTACGCGATATTGCTGGCCGTTTTGTCGAACAGCCTTTTGAAGGGCGCCTTCGCGCTTTCCGCGGGATCCCGGGAATTGCGGCAGGCGATACTCCCGGGCATAGTGGCGATGCTTGGCGCCGGAGGACTGGCGGTCTGGATCCTGTCCCGTTAAAGCTTGCCTTTTCGCCATCAGGTTCTGCAATTCCGGCACGGGATGGATAACCGATCCGCGGATTCACCCCGAAATGCCCAATACCCGCATGGCACGCGTGTTGCATTCCACATAGGTATCCGGAAGGATCCTTCCGGAAATGCAAATGGAGCGCTGCGATGAAAAATGTAGGCATGGTGGACAGATTGGTCCGGTTGGTCGTCGGATTGGGCGTGCTTTCCCTCGTCTTCTGGGGACCCAAGACTCCGTGGGCATGGCTCGGTTTGATTCCGCTTGCTACGGCGGCCTTGGCAACATGCCCGCTCTATAGCGTGTTAGGCATGCGCACTTGCGCGCGGGAAACCATCAAACATTCCCGTTGAAACGGCTGGGAGACTGCCGTCAGGTCGTCTTGCCGCCTGCGTGCCCGCCATCGGACGAACTGAACGCGGGCGTGTGGGGCTCCATCTCGATCGGCAGGGCTTCCTGCAATATCCGCAAAGCCTCGGCGGGCGTGTCGGCGTAGCGGATCAAACCAGCTTCCACCTCGGTGATCATGCCATGGCGCACCAGCGCCGGAAAATTCAAAATTTCCTTCCAATAGTCCGAACCGTACAGGATCACGGGCATGTCGTGGCCGAGCTTTCGGGTCGCCGCCAGCGTCAGCACCTCGAACAGTTCGTCCAAGGTTCCATAACCGCCCGGAAAGATCACGATGGCACGGGCCAAATGCGCGAACCACAGCTTGCGCATGAAGAAGTAATGGAACATGAAATTCAAATCGGGTGTGATGAAGGGATTGGGATGCTGTTCGCGGGGCAATCCGATATTCAGCCCGATGCTTCGGCCGCCGGCTTCGAGGGCGCCCAGATTCGCCGCTTCCATGAACCCGCCGCCGCCGCCTGTGCAGATGACGAAGCGCTCCTTTGGACAACCCAGGGATCGCGACCACTCGGTGACGGATTTGGCCAGCTCCCGGGCCTCGGCGTAGAACCGGGCCATGGGGCCATCCGCCTTCTGCCGTGCCGAGCCGAAGAATACGATGGTGTCGTGGATCCCCAGCTCCCGGAATTTCGAAAGCGGCTGCAGGTATTCCGAAAGTATCCGCAAGGGCCGGGCTTCGCCGCCTTCCATGAATTCGGAATCGCGGTATACCAATTCGGGAGTTGATGGTTTTTTAGTCATACATCCTCTTTCCATCATCAAAATCGTCGAAAGGCCACGGGTATGGTAAGGCCGATGGGCACTGTGGCGCGGGCGCTGGATCTCAAAACCTGCCGAACTTGAACGTCAGGTTCACGGAGATCCCGGAAAGATCCCAGTCGGAATCCACAAAATCGGATTCCCCCGCCAGCCAACGGTAGCTGAGACCGGAGCAGACGCGGAAGATCCGGTGCACGTTGATCTCCAGATTGACTTCCGGTTCCAAGGCGAAAAAGGTTTCACCCCCGTCATCCGAATCGTCCCGCATACGGCGATGACGGTTCAAACCGCCTGCGCCTACCAACACCGAAGCGGTCCCATGCACCAACCGCTGGGGCATGAAAACGGCTTCCAGGATCAATCCGCCCACACCGAGATCGATTCGCATCGAGTCGGGATGATCGGCATGGATATCGTTCACCAGCCCGTACCCGCCGCCGCCGATTGAGAAAACGGAGTTGATCAGCCAACCTCCCCGCCCTCCGACCAGCACTCCTGCTTCACCGTTGACCTGGCTGATTTTTACGACGGGCCCTCCAAACCCCCCGCTTTTCAATTCACCGGACTTTAAAAGAGTTTCCTCTGCCGAGACGATGCATGCGGTCATCAGGAACGTTAAACACAATTTGCGGATCTTCACAAAGACCTCCCGGTTCGGATGGGCATTTTCGCTCTAGGGGACAAGTTCCCAGTACGTGGTCCCATGCGAATGCAATAATCATGCCACCATATCCAAATGGAAAACTGCGCCAATAATCCCTCAAGCGACCTGCTTGGAAATCTTGGAAATGATGCCATGGTTTTCCCCGAACCGGCACAAGGCTTCACAATGGAGGCGGAGGTCAGAGAAGAGAATGTAATGGATTTCAATCCCATGATTCTTGATCGATGGGCGGTTCAATTGAAGAATGACTTCCCGTTCCCTGTTATCGGGTACTACGAGATAAAGCCGCTTCTGATGCTCCAGCAAGGAAAGGAACAAATCGGTCAACCTCAGTATTCCGGAATATATCGAAGTACTTTTTTCCACTTCGAAGGCGCAGACAATCTTGTTGCTGCCTTTTTCGAACCAGACCACATCCACCAGCTTAATCGTTCCGAGAGTCTCTTCATCCACCGGCAATTCGGGGAACTTCGGAAGGCAGAGAAAGGAAAAGTTGTTGCCTTGATGTGAGCGGGAGCGGTCATTGGCCGCGCAGATCACGTCGCAGCCGATCGCGGCTCCGATCTTAAGGAGATGGTGTTGCATTTCCGTATGCAAGCCTTCCTCCTCCTTTTCGGCGATTACTTCCTTGTGCCTTTTTTCGACCGATGAATTGTATTTGCCTTTTTCCTCGGGCGATAATCCTAGGGAGTGATCCAAGCCGATTCTCCGGACACCGATATCAAAGAGCAGGCCCGTGATGACGCCCAGATCGCGCGAGAATTCGTCCCGCATCTCGCTATTGCGGGACAGAATGACTTCCCGCATGCAGAGGTATTCCCGCCAGGAGCCCAGTTTCCTTTTCTCTTCGAACAGGGCGTTGTATCCATTCACAATGGCCGTGTTGCAGGAACCAGGTATTATATACCGATTCTTCATCCGCCTTATACTTGGCGATAAGGGATTTCCAAGGAGCGTTCATGGTGGAGCCGTCAAGTGGAGAATCGCCGGACCAGGCCAGCAATCCATCGGTCCAAGGATTTTTTCTTTTCGAAGGTATCCAAAAGATCCACAAGGACCGGTTTCCCACCCACCTCACCTACCATTTTCCCGCTCGCTCCTTCCAACGCGGCTTCAACGGAAAAGGCCCCGAGGCGCGTGCCGAGCAGGCGATCCGCTGCGGTCGGGGAGCCGCCGCGCTGGACATGACCCAGGACGCACAGGCGGTATTCATTGCCTGAAAGCTTCTTCAACTCCTCTGCTACCGCCTTTACTCCCCCAGGATACGCCCCTTCGGCGACAATAATCAGGCTGCTTGTCTTTCCCTGGGTTTTTCCGGCACAGAGCCGGTAACAGACGGCCTGTAAATCGGGAGATTCTTCCGGCACCAGGATTTCCTCCGCTCCACCCGTGATCCCAACCTCCAGGGCAATGAATCCGGAATGCCTGCCCATCACTTCGACGAGGAAGAAGCGCTCATGGGATTCCGCCGTGTCCCGAATCTTATCGATGGACTCCAAGGCTGTATTCACCGCCGTATCGAAACCGATGGTATAATCCGTGCCCCATAGATCATTGTCTATGGTTCCGGGAAGCCCCAGGATTTTCCCGGACCACACCTTGCCTAATTCCACGCATCCGCGAAAGGTCCCATCCCCGCCGATGGCGAGGAGCGCATCAACATTTCGGGCCTTCAATTGCGAGGCGGCTTTTAGAATCCCCGCTTCGGTGCGGAACTCTTCGCACCTGGACGTATGAATCAGGGTTCCTCCCCTTTGGATGCAATTGGAAACGTCCCTGGGACCAAGGGAAATGAAATCCCCGTCAATCAATCCTTGGAACCCCCGCCTCGCTCCCAGGACCTCATGTCCCAAGGAAGTCGCCACGCGTACAATGCTGCGTAGGCACGCATTCATACCCGGTGCATCGCCACCACTAGTCAGGACCGAAAACCTTTTCCCCATTTCAACCAACCTTGATCTCCACGACAACAAGTGGAATTGAGGAAACGGCGCCCAACGTTCTGAAAATTTTGGGTGGGTGCTCCCGCTTGAATAAGCGTGAGCACTCCCCGATATGTTAGGGCTTTTCTACGAGGGTACCTTCTTCGAAAACGACTCCGGGATCAAACTGCACCACCGAATAATGTTCATCCAAAACCTGCGTCACCTTAGCCTCGCCCAGCCTGATTTTTTTGCACCGCTGTTTGGACGGACAATCGTTTTTATAGACGCTAAGCTTGTCTCCCACCGCCACTTCGGTGTTTCCCAGGCAAACGTGGGCCTCCTGGTCACTTACCTTCATGGCTACACTGCCCCTCATCCGGCTGTGGGCGGCGCAACCCGTGATTGTAAAAGCGGCAAATGCGACGGCTAGTAAAGTTGTATTCATTTTCATCTTATCTTCCTTTTAAATTGGGATTCACACACTGTCGTTATTTGAATTAAACTATGGACCAACCATTATGGCTTTTGCAGACTGTCCGAAAAACGTCAAGTTTGTCTCCGACCGCCACTTCTTGTACTTCATTCTTGTTCCCTTTCCAAATGATGCTTTGCACCATTTGATGAATCCGAAAAACTTGTGTCGATACTGCAAAACCCCTGCATTATCCTTTTACATGGAATCCCTCCTTGTGTTCAATGCCCCCCATGCCCCATGCCCGCCCCCTGCCGGATCACATACTCGCTGTTAAGCAGGTAGGCGCCGGATACGACCACATC
>JBDSIO010000438.1:0-18044 GCA_039917895.1 Fibrobacteria bacterium
TGATCATGACCCCGACCCATGTCAGCAATCTGGACAGCATCGTGATCGGCTTGGGCCTGTATCTGAAACGCCTGCCTCCCTTCACCTACGGGGCCGGCCTCAACCTGTTCAGCAATCCCGTCATCTCCTTCTTCATGAACAATCTGGGCGCTTACAAGGTGGATCGCAGGAAGAAGAACGGCATCTACAAGACCGCGCTCAAGCACTACGCGACCTTGTCGATGGAGATGGGACAGCACAACCTGTTCTTCCCAGGCGGGACGCGCAGCCGGAGCGGCGAAGTGGAACAGAAGATCAAGCTGGGCCTGCTGGGCTGCGGCGTCAACGTATACGTGTCGAACCTGGAGAAGCGGAAGCCGCATCCCGATCTGTTCGTGATTCCCTGCACGCTCTCCTGCAGCCTGGTCCTGGAAGCCCCTTCCCTCATCGAGGATCATCTTAAGGAGACCGGTAAAAGCCGCTATATCCGGGTGCGCAGCGATTTCAGCAGGCCGATGCGCGTGTTGAACTTCTGGCGCAACCTCCAGAGCATGGAATCCCGCATCCATATGCATTTCGGCGAGCCGCTGGATCTGTTCGGCAACCGCGTGGACGGCGAAGGCGTAAGCCGGGACTCCCACGGCCGCCCCGTCGACCGCAGCAAATACGTGGAAACGGCCGGCCGGCCCGGACCGGATCCACAACGCGATCAGGAATACACCCGGGAACTGGGGCGCAGCATCCTGGCCGCCTTCCGCCGCGACAACATGGCCATGAGCACCCACGTGACGTGCTTCGCCTTCTTCGGCCTGGTGCGGCGGAGGCATCCGCAATACGACCTGTACCGCATCCTCCGCACATCCGGCCCCGACCACGCCATCCCGCCGGCCGAAATCCTTTCCGCCATCACGGGCTTGCTGGACCGCATACGCAGGCTGGAGGCGGCGGGAGGCATTCTGATGGCCCCGGACCTGAAAACCGCCGATGCGGCCGAGGTATTCGCAAAAGCCAAAGCCATCTTCGCGTCCTTCCATGATCAGGAAGTGCTGCGCGAAAGCGGCCGCGGCGTGTACACCGGCAATATGAAACTTCTCTACTACTACCGCAACCGCCTGGATCATTACGGGTTGGACAAGCAGGACTGAAGGCGGAACATGGCAAACGTTGAAGGAAAACCGGATCCGGCCGCAAGCGTCCGCTTGGAAAGCCCGGAAACCATCGGCATCGTCGGCGGCGGGAGCTTCGGCAGCGCCTTGGCCGACATGATCGGAACCAAAGGCCATCCCGTACTGCATTGGTACCGAACCCAGGAATCCGCTGACCGGTTCAACGCCACCCGCGAGAACGCCAAATACCTGCCGGGCATGAAGCTGAGCGCGAATATCCTGGCCACGGGGGACCTGGAAAAGGTGGCGCGCGGCTCCCGCCTGATCATCGTCTCGGTGCCCAGTCCGCATTTCCGCGAAGTCGCCCGCATGCTCGGCGACTGGGTGGATGGCGGCCACATCCTGGTCTCCACCACCAAGGGCATCGAGGCGCACTCATTCAAGCTGATGACCGAGATCCTGCGCGAAGAGACGTGCTGCCTGAAAATCGGCGCCCTGAGCGGACCGAACCTGGCCAAGGAAATCGCCGCCAAGAAGCCCAGCGGCACCGTGATCGCAAGCCGATATGAAGAGGTGACGCAAAGGGTGCAGGCTGTCCTGTCCGGCCCGTATTTCCGCGTGTACAGCAACAGCGATATCTACGGCGTGGAACTTGGCGGCGTGCTCAAGAACGTGTACGCCATCGCCACCGGCCTGGTGGCCGCCCTGAAGATGGGCGACAACACCATAGGCATGCTTATCACCCGAGCCCTCGCGGAGATGAGTCGGTTCGCGGACAAGCTGGGTTCGAATCCCCTCACCTTCCTCGGCCTCGCCGGAGTGGGGGATCTGGTCACCACCTGCACCTCTCCGCTCTCCCGCAATTACCGCGTCGGATTGATGATCGGCCAGGGCCTGAGCCTGGACCAAGCGGTCGAGAAGATCGGCGAGGTGGCGGAAGGCATCAATACGGTGCGTATCGTCAAGGAAAAGGCGGCCTTGCTGGGCATACGCATGCACATATTGGAAGGCCTGCATGCTCTGCTCTTCGAGGGGAAGGATCTTCCCACCGTGCTGCAACAATTGATGAACGTTCCGCAAATGGAAGACGTCGAATTCGCGTACCGGGCGGGCCAGAGCGCCGGGGCCGGAGGCGGATAAAGTCCCGCGCAAGCAAACCTCCGACCCGGACCCCAAGTGCCTTCCCGGCGGACTTCAAGGAGCATCCCGTGGACGACCGCAGCCTGTTGATTCTCAGCGTTTCCGCCGGTGCCGGCCATGTGCGCGCCGCCGAAGCCCTCCGCGCCCATGCAGCCGAGGCCTATCCCGATGTGAAGGTCATCCACCTGGATCTCATGGAATGGGTCCCCTCCATGTTCCGCAAGGTCTACGCCGACTCCTTCCTCTACGTTGTTGAAAAATATCCGGAAGTCTGGGGCTATCTATACGGCCGCACCGACAAACCCCCGCGCGAATTCTCGAAGCTGGAGGTGCTGCGCAAGGCCGTGGAGCGCCTGAATACCGTGAGGTTCATGAAAGTGCTGAAGGATCTCAATCCCGATCAGGTGGTGTGCACGCATTTCCTCCCGGCGCAATTGCTGTCCCGGAAAATAGGCAAGGGGTTGTTCAAACTTCCCACCTGGGTCCAGGTCACGGATTTCGACGTGCACCGGTTGTGGATCCATCCGCACATGTCCGGCTATTTCGCCGCCAGCGAAGAGGTAGCGTGGCGCATGGCGGACAAGGGAATAGAGCGTAGTATCATCCATGTTACCGGCATACCCATCATGCCCGCGTTTTCGGCTGCCCTGGACAAATCCGAATGCGTTCGCGGGCTCGGCCTGGATCCGGCCAAGCCCATCCTGGCCTTGATGGCGGGCGGCGCCGGCGTGGGAGCGGGGACGGGCGGCGGAGGATTGGATCAGACCGCGGCGCGCCTGCTGGCCATGCCCGGAAATTTCCAGGTGGTCGCGCTGGCGGGCCGTAACGCAAAGCTGCTGGCCGATCTGACCCGGTTGGCGGAAGCGCATCCCGGACGGCTCGTTCCCATGGGCTTCACCCGCACCATAGAACGCCTCATGTCGGCCGCCGACGTCGCCGTCACCAAACCGGGCGGCCTAACCGCTTCGGAATGCCTCGCCATGGGTCTGCCCATGATCCTGGTCAATCCCATCCCGGGCCAGGAGGAACGCAACGCCGATTACCTGCTCGAGAACGGAGCGGCCCTCAAGGCCTATGACGCCGCAGGCCTCGCCTTTCGCGTGAAAAACCTGTTGGAAAATCCAGCCCTACTCGCGTCGGTGAAACGGAACGCTCTGGCGCTGGGAAAACCGAAGGCCGCGGCCGCGGTGTTGGGCTGGGTGCTGGGCGCTCCCACTGTCGCCGCTCCGGCAGCCCCTGGCGGTAGGAGCGGCGATTCCCGCCGTTCCTGATTCGCAGGACAATCCGGCAGGGAGTTCAGTTCGTGACTTTGCGCTCGATCCAGTTATCGCTCGCCGCCCGCTCGGGATTGCGGCCGTACAGGCCGACCAGTTCGCTGCGATCCAGAACGTGGCCCTTCATAGCCTTGTCCAATTGCGCCTTGGTGGCGCGCAACGGCAAATCCAGTTTTACGTCGAGGGCGAAGAGGCGGAATACATAACGATGGACGCCCCAACGCGGGCATGGGCCCGCCCATGCGGGCAATTCGTAGTCCGTATCGCCTTCCACCGATCCGTCCGGAACGCTGTTCTCGCTGATGACGCGGGTGGCGGCCCCCATGTTCCATACAGTCCAATGCACCCAATCGGCCACCAGGGCGTCCGGGTCTTCCATGATCAGGACCATGCTCAGGGTCTTGCTGGAAACGCCTTTGATATGGAACGGCGGGCTGATATTCTCGCCGTCGCAGGTATATTTGTCGGGGATGTAGCCGTTCTCCAGGAATGCCGGGCTGTATATTTGCAGCCCCCAGGATTTTCCGAAAATGGGGTCGTGTGAGCGGTCTCCGTATGGCCACGCGGCCGGAGCCACGCCAACGAGACAGACGAATAAGGCGGACGGCTTCATGTCCCCTCCCCGGTATCACGTATCGGGTGCGCACTATCAGGATACCTCCTTTCCGGAAAGGCAGGCAACTATCGGTAAGGGATATTTTGGGAAACCAGCGGAACTGGCGCCCCCGCTTGCGAGGCTGGGGCCGATTTCCATGACCTGGGGAATTGGAGTTTGGCGTTTTAGCGAAAGCGCATCAAATGGGGCGGGTGATCACCAAGTGTAACGGATGACATAAGAAAAGGTCTTCTCCTTGTCCGGCGCTATCTTAAGAGGAAAGCGGATGGTGGTTTGATCCACTTTTTCGAAAGGAGTTCCCGTCTTGGTGACCTCCCACTGACTCCAGCGCCAGGGATGCTCATAAACCATCAAATCAACCGCCTCGGATTTGTGGTTGCGCACCTTTATTTCGATGGTCTCTTCGACCACGTGGTTGGCGGTCACGCTGCGAAAATCCGTCTGTGAACGGGAGCCGACAATGTCGAAGGCGTTCCCCAGGTAAAGCCGGACCTCCTCGTCCTTGGGCGTGTGATCAAGCTGATCCTCCCCCACGAACTGTTCCCTGCCGTCGTCGTCCTTTTTATAAACGCGGACCTTGCCCTTGGGGAGAGGCATGCCGAGACCGGACTTCGCGTCGTTACGAAAGGCGACGTATACGCCGACCTTGGGATTGGACCTCTCCCCGAAATTGCCCTGGCCTCGGTAGTTCACGTTGTTGATCCAGTATCGCCAGCCCGCATCCATACCGTCGTAGATGAGAAGTTTGCGCGCCGCAGCTTTGGTCGCGCTTACCAGTTCAATCTGCTTGCTCTCGTTGTTGCCCACATCGGTATGCCGCTGCAGGCTGTAAATCTTGTATTCGAACAGGTCCTTCTGCTGGAACTGCGGGGGAGCCGCAGCCAGCTTGGCCATGGAGCGTACGCCCTGGCCCTGATCGTATTCCTGGTCCTGTACGATGTTGACGTCCCCGGCCACCAGCTTGAGGCCTGCGTCCTTGAAGGTAGTTCCCGAGTTGTTCACCAGGGTGACCCAGCCCGTAAGGTCGATGCGATCATCGGCCTTGTTGAGAAGGGCCACGTAATCGCAGTTCCAGGATAGCGCGTTCGCGAGATAGCTGATTTCCGCGCGTTGCTCCCCGCCTTTTTCGGACGTGAGCATCCATTCCAATTGCGGCTTGAGGATTAGGCCTTCCGGCAGGCTCGGCAGCGACAGCCGGCCCGCAGGATTCAACTCGATCTTGCCCGCGATTTCCGCGACCATGCCGGGGTTGTCCGCATGGACTCCGCCCGCTCCAAATTGTTCGGGATTGCCGCCCACGGAAAGAATGCGCCCTTGCACGGCATACTCCTTCTTCTTGTCTTCGTCGTAGCGGATGAAATCCACGGTTCGGCCGAGGTATTTCTCCAGCAGCTTGGACTGGTTCACCAAATCGTATTGGTAGTTCTGCTCCAACACCCTCACACCGGCCGGATCCGTGAGGCTGGAGAAATGCAGGGACGTAGGTTCGATGGTGGCAGGGATATCCGGGACCTGGATGCGGTTGGCTCCCTTGGACATGGGGATGATGCGCTCCTCCCGTACCAGGGCCATACCGGCGTTGTAGACCGTGAGATCCACGGTCTTTCGCTCCCCTGCCGATTTGGCGGGAGGCGCGTCCTTGGCTGCCGCGGCGGAAATGCCCGCGGCGCACAGTAACACGGCGCCAAATCTTCGGAAGGGCGCGGCTTCATTGGGCAGGAAGAGGAATGAATAATTATGCTTTTGCATCAAGGTCCGCCTTTCGAACGGAGATAGGCCCGGCGGAATCAAACTAACAAGCCGGTCCGTCCGGTGCACGCGTCAGCCACCATTTCCGTAATTGCCATCGTCTACACCGCACGGACGCGATGGAAGGCAAGAATCGGAAGCAATCGCTCGACATCCACCGGCATGGTGTCCGGATCTTCGCCATAGCCCGCGCTGACATACACTTCGCCCTTTACCGGGCGTGCCAAATCCAGCCTAACGGAATCCCTTTGGAAATAAAGGACCTTGTGGATCGCGACGACGCCTTCGGCATCTTCGACGCGGAAGGGCCGGGCTTTGGGATCCAAAGTGTCGAGTCGGCTGAGCACCGGGGAAAACCGAAGTCTCACGCCCTGCGGACCTTCGAGGGTCGCAGCCTCCAGATCCGGCGCACGCCAGGCCCATGAGCCGGTATCCGGGGATTTGGGCCCAACCGCTTTCCTGCCGCCGTAGACAGTGCCCAAGGCGCAAGCCGCCAGCCGGGCGCCCAGGATCAGGTTTCCGGCCGTACCGATATGGATGGTGTCGTCCAGGGGAAGGTCCAGCGCCGGGACCGTGAAGGTGTCCGGATCCCGCAAGGCCGCCTGTCGCTGGGCTTCGCGCACCAGCGACCACTCCCGGTCCTCGCCGCCGGGCTTATCGGAACGGTAACGCGCGAGTTGCACCGTGAGGATGGGCAGTCCGGCCTGGGCCAGCGCTTGGCGCCACCCCGACGCCGAAGCCATGAAACGATCGAAGTAATCTTCGGCTTTTCCCGGTTCCGCGTCGGTCTCGCCCTGATACCAGACCAGGCCCTTGACGCGGCCGCCGGCCCTATCCACCATGGCCTTGAGGTTCGCGAACAGGGCTCCGCGCTCCGGATGCCAGGCCTCCAGAGGCGATCCGCCCAAGGCCGCGGGCAGCAACCCGATGGGATGGCCCGATTCCCGCTTGAGGATGCGGGCGAACTGCAGGAAGGGTGAATGCCCGGTGTTATAGGTCTCGCGCACCGCCGGGAAGATCGAAGCCGTGGCATCGCTGAGGGGATGGGCCGCCAGGGTCCAAGCTCCGTGGTGGCGCTGCATGTGGAGGCCGATTTCCGGGGCGTCGTCATAGGCGGCGCGCCCGTAGCCGGAGGCATTGCTCTGGCCGGCGATGATCCACAAGTCCCCCACCCCCAGGAAATGCCGCATGTCGCCGCGTAAGGACCATTCGCCGAGTTTGTTGCCTTTGGGATTGAAACGGGTCTCCAACCGGTAGGGGCCGCCGGCGGGAACCTGATCCAGGGCGCCGCGCCAGGCGCCCTCCGCATCGGTTTCGGCCGCATGCCAATCCAAGCCCGGGTTCACGGGCGCGCCGGTCTCTTCGCGCACCAACCTGATCTCCACTGCGCCTCCGCCCGCGCCCAGCAATCCCATGGATTCCTTGGTGGTCCAATGCCCGGCGAGCCCGATGCAGGCATGGCCCGATGCGTCCTGCTGCAGGATCTGCCAGTCCATTGGGCCTTCAGTGAGGAATGCCCCCCAGGGCTTATCGGGTGCGCCCGTGGCTTGCGATCGCGGGGTTCCAGCCGTATCCGTCATTGGCCGAAAGCTAGGAAGTTCGGCGGTCCCTATCTATTTTGCCTCGACTATGCACCACTACGACATCCGCGTTTCCGGCAAGGTCCAAGGCGTCTTCTTCCGGGCCGGCGCGCGCGCCGAGGCCAACCGCTTGGGCCTCCACGGCTTCGTTCGGAACGACGAAGACGGCAGCGTCCTTGCGGAAGCGGAAGGCGAACGGCAGAGCCTGGACGAATTCCTGGCCTGGTGCCGCCAAGGCCCTCCCCATGCTTTAGTGGAGCGGGTGGAAGCCTCGGTGGGAGAGTTGCGCGGCTACCAGGGATTCCACGTCCGCTAGCGTTCATCAGATTGCGTGGGCCCGGCGACGGCGCAATAGCGTCGCCAGCGCGCCTTGACGGGCCGAGAGCTCGTACCCGGCCAAGGTCGGCAAAGCCACGGCGAAGGCCAGCACGTAATAGATCAACCGATAGCCCAGCAACGCCCCCAGGACCGGATAATCCGGCAAGGCGGGCGTCAGCACCGCGACCGCGGTGCCTTCGAACACGCCCAGGCTGCCCGGAACGGGGACGAACATCACTACGAACTTGATGGCCATGAAGGTCCCAAGGAAAGTGAGAGGCCCATGGAAACCCGCTGCCGCCAGGGCATCCGCCGGTAGCAGGTAATACAGGGTTCCCGCGGCGAAAGCCAGATGAAGGCAGGACACTGCGATCTGCAGGGCCAGCAGCGATTGCGCGGGCCGCGCCACCTGGAATTTCCCGAACCGCAAAGCGTCCCCCCGCGCGAAACCGTTCCATACCAGCAACAAGATGGATGGCAGGGTAAGCAAGGCTCCCAACAGGCGCGGGGAAAACGGCAAGTGGATGGAATCCGGCAACTTGGCCGGATCGATGAGTTGCGACAATCCGGCGAACAGGAACAGGCCGTTGGCGAATGCCAGCTTGGAGAGGGTGATGACTTGCGCAGTTTGCAATGCAGTGAATCCCCAGCCCAGATAGAAGCGCAGGCGCAAACCTGTTCCCGTGAGCAAGGAGAAACCGATATTGTTGGTGAATGCGTTTCCGATGAAGGCGGCCAGCATGGCCCGGCCCGGCGAAATGCGTAGCCGAACGGAGATCGCCGCCAGGTAATCATAAAAAGCCTGGGTGGCATAGCTCAACGCGGCGAAACCGATCGCGGCCGCGATGCGGGAAGCGGGGAGCTGGCGTACGCGGCCCATCACCTCGTGAAAATCGTACCGCTGCAGGGTTCTGCCGAAATACCACAAGGACAACCCCAACAGCGCCAGCCCCAGGACCGTACCGCCTGCGGACATAATCCTGGTTCTCAGGGCATGGTTACCCTCCGTTTTACCGTTGGGTGGGTTCGCGCTATCCAATTCCTACCTCCAACCCGCTTCACCCGCGAAGGCGACCTATTTTAAAAGGCGGCCTATTTTAAAATAGGTTCGGATGGTAAGGAAACAACCCGGAAAAGGGTAGCGTAAGAAACTGGATCGCCCAGCGCCGGAATCAACGCTTGACGAATTTGACCCATTCATCCGAGGACTGAACGTCCTGGTCGAGGAGGTCGAAGGAGGTGGTGGTCACCCCCCGAATCAAGCGGCGGCTGGTGCGGTCTTTCTTTTCCGACCGCCAATCCTCGTTGGAGCAATCGGGACGCTGCCGGATTTCCGACAGGTGGAATTCGATGGACGCATTGTCGCAGGACCATTCGCCTTTGTATTCGATGAGAAAACAACTGCCCTGGAACTTCTTCTTCGAATAGGTGCCGTTCTGGTTGAGGCTCAACTTTACGGAGAGTCCTGAATCAAGGACCGCGGCGGTATACACTCCGTAGCTGAGCACATTATCGGGGGTTCCGAAGTTGGCCGTACGGGTCGCTTGGCGGGCGCAGCCGAACGGCAAAGGAAACAATAGGGCAGTCGCGCCCACAGCCAGGATAGCAATGATGGTTTTACGGGTAATCATAGATCCCTCCGCCGTCAATCCGGACGTTGTTCGTGAAAAAGGTAACAAATCCCCGAAACATCACAGGCCGGAGGGATCAGCGCCGTTTGCGCTGCTGACGGTGCTCGCGCATCCACAGCTTGATGACTTCGCCGATGGCGCTGTAGTCGGGCACATCCGGCTTGGCCTGGGCGGCCAGTAACCTCGCCGCGTCCTTGGCTCCCGCCACGAATCCGCGGGCGGCATCGTGGGTAGGCGCCAAGGCCTCCATCATGCTCATGGCCAGGGTACGCACCTGAGGGTTGGATGATTCCCAGAATCCCAATGCCATCCGATAGGTCACCGAAGCATCCTGGACCGAAGCCAGAATCTCCCCGGCTTCGCGGATATGGTCCGCGGGGTACTTGCCGCTTTCGAGGCGACGGACCAGTTCATCGATATCGTGTTGGGCCGGCTGTTCAGTCATACGCTTCCATTTTAAGGGGTGGAAGGCCTGACAAGCAAACGCGGGATGTCATGAAGGAGCCGGACTTGGCGCCATTGCCATAGGACGGAAGGGAAAACCCGTTGCTGGATACCGGGGCGACCGGCGTCAGCCCCAGCTTACGATGTTCTGATCCGCCACGTATCCGCATTTTTCGCATTGGGGATTGTGGACCGAAATGGGGCTGTTTTCGCAATGCGGGCAGACATTGGTATCCAAAAGGAGTTTTATCTCCTTGCCCATGCGGTAACCGCATTCCCGGCATTCGCGGATACGGGACTTGAAGCTCCACCGCGACCAGCAGTTGGGGCAATGATCGTGGGGCACCTTCATGAGTTCCCCATCGACGATATATTTGGCGGCTGAGGATTCGCTGGTGGAGAGGTAAGGGCGATCGCCGTCCATGCAGGTTATGCCGGCATCCGTGGTCTTCAGGGATTTGTCCCGGTTTTCGTCGAAGACCTCGACCGAGAAGTTCACCGTGATGGAATAGCCTTTGGGCAGGCTCGCCGAAATCTCCTTCAGCTTGTCTTCGACCTTGGACAACGCCTGTTCCTTGTACAGCCGCTGCAATTCCGTGAAGAGCATATCGGCCAGTTCATGCGTATGGTCGTAAGTCTGCACATCCATCTTTCACCTCTGTACGAAAACCGATGGGAGGAAAATACGTAATCAGTCTTTAATGAAGGTAGGTTAAAAATGATCGGATGGCAGCGATCGCACCGCTGCTATTGCTCGCGAATACCGTCAAAAGCGGAAAGGACGGAACGGCGCGGTTTAAACCTTTTGCGGTTCTTGGATCTTAGGAGGCGTTCGCAAACCCAAAATCATGAAACCTCCGCACTAGAGCCCCCTATGGCCCCCTAATAATCGAAGTCGACGACCACGATCTGGGAATCCGTCCCGACCCGCAAGGGCGGGCCCCAGAACCCCGTGCCGGTATTCACTACCAGATCCGTATCGCTCCCAAGCGCGTACTTGCCGCCCAAGTACTTGTACGCGATCCGGACCACGGCGCGGAAAGGGAATATCTGCCCGGCATGCGTATGCCCGCAGAAAACCACATCGACGCGCGCCGCCGCGGCCGGCTCCAGCTCCTTGGGTTGATGGGCAAGCAAAAAGGAAGGCATGTCGTCACGGATGCCACGAAGCGCTTTGGGGAGATCGCAGGCAAGCTGGAGATGCGGAAACCGGTTGGCGCTCTGGTCATGGATACCGACGACTTGCAATCCGGATGCGGTCACGCGGTATTCGTTCTCGAGCACCGGGATGCCCGCCGACGCCATCATGGAATGGAAGCGCGGAAGCCCGGTATAGAACTCATGGTTCCCGCTCACGGAGAAAACGCCTTGGCGCGCCTCGATGCGCGCGAGTACGGCGGCCGCGGCCGCATCGGATGGAAACTCCGGGTCCACCAGATCGCCGGTGATGAATACCAGATCCGGTTCCAGGCGGTTGATGCGCTCCACCAGGCGGGACAGGAAATCCACGCCTAAAGTCAGGCCGAGGTGCACATCCGAGATCTGTACGATGCGGGCGCGCTTGCCCTGGCGATAGCGGCCGGATCGATCGATGGGGAACCGCACCTCCTTGGGACCGCGCAAGGCCTTGAACAGGCCCCATAGGATCATGGCGAACACGGCCAAAGCCGTAGCCTGAATCCAGGCGACGGGCGCATAACCGGCGGACATCCCGGCCAGCTCCGCGAGACGCCGGAAGAGAGAGGAAACCAGGAACCAGAAGCTGAGAAGAAAGACGGAACCCATCCACATGGTGGCGGTCAGGTAAAGGATGCGCATGGCGGGGTTGCGCCAGCGCAGTGTGAGCGCGCGCGCCAAAGGGAAACTTAAGGCGAGCGCCCAAATGGCCGGCAGCAGAATGGCGCGATCGAAACCCACGGCCGCCAGATTCACGTAGGCGTACCAGTTCATGGAAATCCAGAAGCCGAGGGCGGTGCAAACGAAGGCGAGGAGACCTATGGTCATGGGGAATCCCTTTTAACGAAGCTGCGCGGAGAGTTCAAAGCGCAAAGTTCAAAGTGCTACCCCCATCTCATCAACTCCCTCGCGGCCCGGGCCTTGTCCAGGGCTTCATCCACCGTATCGGCGAGCACGGTGAAGTGCCCCATCTTGCGTTTGGCCACGGCCTTGGTCTTGCCGTACAGGTGAAGCACCAGGCGCTCCTCCCGCATGGCCTCATCCGGGCCGAACAGGGTGTCGCCTTTGCCGTCCCCGAGGATGTTGACCATAACAGAGGGTTTCAGCACTTCCGTGGAACCGAGCGGGAGGCCGCAGATGGCGCGTACCTGCTGCTCGAACTGGGAGCAGACGCAGGCATCGAGGGTGTAATGTCCGGAGTTGTGCGGGCGCGGCGCGATCTCGTTGACCAACAGGCCGTCGCCCTCCACCAGAAACAGTTCGACGCAATAGGCGCCGACGATGCCCAGGGCGTCGCCCACGGCTTCGGCCATGGAACGGGCATTGGCGGCGGCGGTAGCGGAAATGCGAGCGGGTACGATGCCGGTATCGAGGATGTTTTCGACATGGATGTTTTCGGAAACCGGGAACGCCTTGGCCTTGCCGTCGATGCCTCGGCAGGCGACCACGCTGAGTTCCTTGAGGAACGGAACCTTGCGCTCCCAGATTAGCGGCTGGCCGCGATGCAGCTTTTGAAAGGCGGCGACCGCCCCCGCGCGGTCCGAAACCACCACCTGGCCTTTTCCGTCATAGCCGCCACGCACGGTCTTGATCACCGCGGGCAGACCGACCTTGGCCTCGGCTTCGGCGAGGTCGGCCTCGCCATTCAGGGCGAAGTATTCGGCGACCCCGAGTCCCGCGCCACGAAGGAAATCCTTTTCCAACAGGCGGTCCTGGGAAATGCGCAGCACGCGGCTATCCGGATGCACGGCCTTGCCCAGGCCCTCAAGGAACTCCACCGCACGGGCGTCGATATTCTCGAATTCGTAGGTGACCACGTCGCAAACGTCCGCGAGCCGCTTGAGAGCGGCCTCATCGGTATAGTCGGCAAGAATCTGCTCATCGGCGACCTGTCCGCAGGGGGAATCGGGCGTCGGTTCCAGGGTGGCTACCCGGTATCCCATGCGCTTGGCTTCCAAGGCGAACATACGGCCCAACTGCCCTCCCCCGAGGATACCCAGGGTGGCGCCCGGTAGAATGGTGCGCACGCCTCAGGACTCCGGGATCTTCATGGCGCGCACGTCCTTGTCCAGGGACGCGCGGTGCTTGTCCACAGCGGAGGCGATGGAAGGATATTTGATGGCGAGAATGCGCGCAGCCATCAGGCCCGCGTTCTTGGCATTGCCGATGGCCATGGTGGCGACGGGAATGCCTGCGGGCATCTGGGCGATGGAAAGCAGCGAGTCCATGCCGTTAAGGTGCTTGGAGGTAACCGGCACTCCGATGACGGGCAGCGAGGTCAGCGAGGCGGTCATGCCGGGCAGATGGGCGGCGCCCCCGGCTCCGGCGATAATGACTTCCACGCCCCTGTCGCGGGCGGCCTGGGCGTATTCCACCATCAGTTCGGGAGTGCGGTGCGCGGAAACCACTTTGGACTCGAAGGGGATGGAGAATTCGGCCAGGATTTTGGCCGCGTCTTTCATGGTCTCCCAATCCGAAATGCTTCCCATGATCACGCCGACCAGGGGTTTATCCCCCGCGAAGGCTTTGGGTGTCGTTTTCCTGATCCCGGCTTTGGCCATGCTCACGCCCTTCTTTAATTTTCGGAAGGATTATCCGGGCTGCCGGGGGCGTTGTCCGTCTTGGACGGTGCCCCGGGTTTTCCGGAATCGCCTTCGGGAGGCGGAAAGGTCTGCCTACCGGCCCTATCCCATTCCCGCACAGTGCCCTTTACCAAGGCTCCGGCCTGGAAGGAACGTTCCTGCCAAAGGTGGCCATTCTCGTGCCACCAAGTGGCGAGGCCTTCCAATTTGCCGTTGCTGTAATTCGCTTCGAACTTCTTCTTTCCATCCGCGTACCATTCCCGCCACACGCCGTGGGTCAGGTTTTCCCGGAAAACGGTCTGCCATTGTTTCTGGCCGTTCTGGTACCAGACCGTGGCGTATCCGTTCTTCTTGCCTTCCTTGTAGTTCGCTTCGTAGGATTTGCGTCCGTCCGGGTAGTAATAGATGACCGGGCCGTTTTCCTTGCCGTCCACCCAAGGGATCTCGCCCTTTTTGGAACCGCCGGCGAAGAACTCCTCATCAAGGCCCATCCGCACTTCGTGCTTTTTGTCGTCCAGGTAATACGAGTAGGTTTCCTTGACTTGGCCGTCCGGGAACTTGATTTCTTTTTTGAAGATTTCCCGGGCCGGAGCGGATTGCGCCGCAGCCACGCAGAAAATCGTCAACACGAGCAATCCGGAACGGACCACGTTGCGGCGGCGCCGGTTGGGCGTGGGTTTCCGGAAGAGCCTGAAAGCGAGGGGTGAAAGCATAGAACCAATAGGAAATATAGCTTTTCGCCACCTGGCGGTCAGGGAAACAGCGGGGGGAGGCGAGGCAAAGGCGATGGGAGAATAGGGGGGCGGCGAACCGGCGACAGGCTCCCGGAACCTTTAGGTAGATTGATGGTACATTGATGGTACATTGAAGGCGTTACCTTGCCGTTTCGCTCCGATCCGATGTACGATCGGCTTTTCCAGGAGGATGCATTGGAATATCAGGTAGCCATGATGCCCGGGAGAAAAAGGATCGCGCTCGTGGCTCACGACCACAAAAAGGCTGAGTTGGTGGAATGGGCGAGACGCCATCGCGACGCTTTGGCTACCCATTTCCTGCTGGCGACGGGCACCACGGGCAGCCTGATCGAGAAGGAAACCAAGTTACCGGTCGAGAAAATGCGAAGCGGACCGCTCGGCGGGGATCTCGAGATCGGCGCTTTGATATCCGAGGGGAAAATCGACGTCCTGGTCTTCTTCTGGGATCCGTTAGCCGCCCAGCCCCATGATCCTGACGTGCGCGCTCTGTTGCGGATCGCCGTGGTGTGGAACATCCCGGTAGTGAGCAACATGGCTTCGGCGGACTTCCTCTTCTCCTCGCCGTTCATGGCGGGCGAATACAAACGCCAGGTCCCGGACTACGAGGACAAGATACGGAAGGATTGGCCTCTAAGGGGTTAGTCTGAAGAAGGGTCGCACGCTCAGGGATGAAGGCGACCGGGGATAGGTTCGATCAGGCGTAGATGCTGATGGAAGCGCCCTTGCCCGAAGCTTGCCGTCCATACGCATTGCGGGAATCGAAACCCTGCGCGGCCTTTTCCTCGCCATGCTCGCCGGGCTCGCGTGTCGCGCCAGACTCGCCTGACCTGGTTGAGCCACCCATGGCCGACTCTGACGCAACTTCACTTTGGGCCTGGAGCGCCATCTGGGCCGCAGCCGCGGCTACCGCCCGGTCCTGGCCGGAGGGATCCGCCGGCGCCAAAGCGGCGCGCTGAACGGTACGTGCCTTCTCCAGAGTAGCACGCGGGTTTCCTTGCACGGGGCTGACATCTATATCGACATGGCCGCCCACCGCATAGCGGCTGCCATCCGGACCCGTCTGGTACTCATAGGAGGCCCCGCCACGGGCGTTTCCACCTGCGCTGGCCTTGTGCGCGGCCTCATGGGCCTTCACCTCACGGTCGCGCCGTTCTAACTCGTGGATCTGCTTCCGCTCCTCGTCACTGAGCGGTTTGCCGTCGGCTTTTTCCGGTCCGGCGGATTTATCCGGTCCCGCGGACTGGGCTCCGCCTTCCGTTCCGGAAGCCGCGACACCGCCTTGGGAGTCGCGCGCGATCTTATCCGACTCCATCCGGCTTTTCGCCTGCTTCGACAATTCCAATTTGGCCGAAGCCTGTTCGAACCTGGGAGCGAAGCAGGAACAGTTTCCCTGATGATCGCAGGGCGCTTCCGGCGCGGCCTTCTTCTTGTAAACGGGAATGGGCTCGGAGCCTTGCAGCACCACGCCTTGGGAAGAGAATACCTGGGCCAGTTGTGAGAACATCGTTTAGATCGCCGTATCCATGCCGTATCCATGATAAGGCCCGGCCCCGATTCGTTGCAAGGAAGACCGGATTCGGCTTTTTGGGGAAATGCCCCTTTTTCTATCTTTCGGCCATGCTCGTATCCCAATACCTTCTGAAAACCCTGCGTGAATCCCCCACCGGCGCCGAATTGCCCAGTCATATCTTCCTTCTGCGAGGCGGCTACGTGAAACAATTGGCGGCCGGTCTGTACTCGGTGCTGCCCCTCGGCAAACGCATCCTGAACAAAATCGAGAAGGTCATCCGCGACGAAATGGACAAAATCGAAGGGCAGGAAGTGGATCTGCCGCTGGTGCAGCCCGCGGAACTATGGATGGAATCGGGCCGTTACGGCGCCATCGGCGCCGAGCTCCTGCGGTTCAAGGATCGCGCCGACCACCATATGGTGCTGGCTATGACCCACGAAGAGGCCATCACCGATCTCGCGCGCTACATGCTGTCATCCTACAAGCAACTGCCCTTCATGATCTGGCAGTTCAAGCTCAAGTTCCGCGATGAACCCCGCGCCCGAGGCGGCCTGATCCGCGTCCGTGAATTCATCATGAAAGACGGCTACAGCTTTCATCGCAACGACGCCGACTTGGATCTGTACTATCAGCGCGTCTACCAGGCGTACGAGAACATTTTCGATCGCGTCGGAATCAAGCCCATCGTAGTCAAGTCCGACACCGGCATCATGGGCGGCAAGATCGCCCACGAGTTCATGCTCGAATCCGGCTTCGGCGAGGACTATCTGATCATCTCCGAGGACGGTTCCTACTCCGCCAACCAGGAGATTGCGGAGTTCACGCGCGTGCATGCCAAGGCCGATCCCCTGCCCCTGGAAAAGGTCGCCACACCCGGCAAAAAGTCCATAGAGGAGGTCTCCTCGTTCATGGGCCTGAAGCCGGAGAACACCATGAAGGCGGTGATGTTCGAGGCCGAACAGGACAAGAAGCGCGTGCTCGTGTTCGCCGTCATCCGCGGGGATCTGGAAATCAGCGAAGTGAAGCTGCGCAACTATCTGAAGGCGCCCTGGCTGCTGGCCGCGCAAGAGGATTTCATCCGCTCCTTCGGCGTCGTGCCCGGCTACGCCTCTCCCGTGGGTCTCACGGAACGCAAGGACCTGCTGGTGCTGGTGGATCTCTCCGTCAGCGAGGGCACCAACCTGGTGGGCGGCGCCAACGAGGACGGCTTCCATTACAAACATGTCAACTTCCGCCGCGATTTCACCACGCCCCATTGCGGCGATTTCGCCAAAGCCCAGGAAGGCTATCTGGCTCCGGACGGCAAATACGTCCTGCGCGCGGTGCGCGGCATCGAAATAGGCAACATTTTCAAGCTCGGAACCAAGTTCAGCCAGTCCATGGGCTGCAGCTTCCTGGACGAAGACGGCAAGCACCAGACCCCGACCATGGGTTGCTACGGCATCGGCGTGGGCCGCCTGATGGCGTCGGTCATCGAAAATTCCCATGACGAGTTCGGGCCAATCTGGCCCAAGGAAATCACCCCCTTCCACGTACACCTGGTCAACATCGGCCGGGAACCCGAGGTGCTGGAGACCTGCGCCAAGCTGGTCGCGGAATGGGAAGCCTTGGGCCTGGAAGTTCTCTTCGACGATCGTGACGAGCGTCCCGGCGTGAAGTTCAAGGACGCGGATCTCTGGGGGATTCCGATCCGCGTCGCGGTTGGCAAGAAGGGTTTGGCCGAAGGTGGGCTGGCGGAGTGGAAGCCGCGCAAGGATAAGGAGTTCACCAAACTCCCCATCGGTGAACTCGGGGCGAAGCTCAAGGCGTTCTACACGGCCTGAGAATCAGGCGTGAGGACCGCATACACCGTGATTCCCTTTCGATACCTTTTATAAAAACGGTGATTGGACGTATTTCGGTACGGTTCGCCTGACGTGAGCGGGCTCACAGCGCCACTTTGAAAAAAAGGCAATAATTGATTGTGGAACTCCGGGAAAATGCGGTAAAATGGTGCAAATGACGAGCCAAACGCCATGATTCTCACATTTTGGGGGGTGCGGGGAAGCATCCCCACGCCTTCGCCGGAAACCGTGCGCTTTGGCGGAAACACCTCCTGCCTTTCCGTGGATTTGGGCGGAAACATCGTGATTTTCGATGCTGGTACCGGCATCCGAAACCTGGGCAACACCCTCCTGGAACGCA
>JBDSIO010000439.1:0-12330 GCA_039917895.1 Fibrobacteria bacterium
GTTTGCCGCCAGCGGAACTCCCTGAAAAGCCGGTAGGTGAAGATTCCCAGCAGGAAAAAAATCAGATTGTTCCAGGCGGGTTGCATGCCCGGCTTCACGACCAGTCCCAGCAGCATCGCGAGCAGGCACCACAGGGGCAGGAAGTAAGGCGCCAGGACGGCAAGGATGTTGGTTCCCTGCAACTCCACCTCGCCCCCGGCCTTGAGGGACGCGGAGAGCGAGACCGGCGGACAGAAGGTCGCATAACCGGCCAAGGCATGTGTCAACTCATGCTCCAAAGTGTCAATGAATTCCAGGGGGTCATCGCGGCCGAGGCGGCGCAGCAGTGCCGCGAATATAAAGCGGAAGGCGATCCCGCCCGCGAACCACAAGGCCAGGGGTTTCAGGAGCCAGGAAGGATCCATGCCTTGGACGCGCAAAGCCTGAAGCAGCCCGTCGGCCAGAGCCTGCGCGAAGAGAATCAAGAAGGGGAGCAAGGTCCATCGGAATACCATTCCGACCAGCAAGGGCATGTAGCTAAGGATAGAAAAGCGGACAAGCAATACTTATCTTTCCCGGCCTAACTTATCCGTATGGAGTAGCCTATGTCCGCCATCAAATCACTAGTCGCCCGGCAGATCCTCGATTCCCGCGGGAACCCCACCGTCGAGGTGGATATCACCTTGGAAAGCGGGGCCTTCGGCCGGGCTGCGGTCCCTTCCGGCGCCTCCACCGGCGAACGCGAAGCCGTGGAACTGCGGGACGGGGATAAGTCGCGTTATCTCGGCAAAGGCGTGGCCAAAGCCGTCAAGAACGCCAACACCAAGCTGGCCAAGGCGCTAATCGGCAAGGAAGCCTCCAATCAGGCCGAGCTTGACAACCTCATGATCAAGACGGACGGCTCCGCCAATAAGGGCAAGTTGGGCGCCAATGCCCTGCTCGGCGCGTCCATGGCCATCGCGCGCGCCGCCGCCGCCGAAGCCAAGCTTCCCCTGTACGTGTATCTCGGCAACCTGGCGGGCAATAAGACCTACAGCCTGCCGCTCCCCATGTGCAACATCATCAACGGCGGCGCCCATTCCGACGCGCCCATCGATTTCCAGGAGTTCATGATCGCGCCAGTCGGCGCCAAGAGCTTCTCCGAGGGCCTGCGCATGTCGGTCGAAGTGTTCCACGCCCTCAAGGCCTTGCTCAAGAAGCGCGGCCTATCGACGGCGGTGGGCGATGAGGGCGGCTTCGCCCCGAGCCTGAAGGGCACCAAGGACGCCATGGATTCCATTATGAAGGCCATCAAGAATGCCGGCTACGAGCCAGGCAAGGACGTGAAGATCGCGCTCGACGTGGCCTCTTCGGAGTTCTACGATAAGGATAAGGGCACTTATACCTTCCATAAGTCCGACGGCAAGTCCTACACCTCCAAGCAAATGGTGAAGATGTACGCGGACCTGTGCGCCAAGTACCCCATCTACTCCATCGAAGACGGCATGGATCAGAACGACTGGGACGGATGGAAACTCCTCACCGACGCCATCGGAAAGCAGGTCCAGCTGGTCGGAGACGATTTGTTCGTCACCAACCCCGCCATCCTCAAGCGCGGCATCGACAACAAGGTCGGCAATGCCATCCTCATCAAGGTCAATCAGATTGGCACCGTGACCGAGACCCTCCAGGCCATCAGCATGGCCCAGGCAGCCGGCTTCGGCGTGGTCTCCTCGCACCGTTCCGGCGAAACCGAGGATTCCTTCATCGCCGACCTCGCGGTGGGCACGGCAGCCGGCCAGATCAAGACCGGCTCCTTGAGCCGCACCGATCGCGTCTGCAAGTACAACCAGCTCATCCGCATCGAGGAAGAACTGGGCAAGAATGCCAAATGGAAGAAGAACGCTTTCTAACCTGGCTTGAAACGCAAGCGCTCCGGAGGGGAATCCTTCCTCGTCCGGAGGCAAATTCACTTTCCCGCTTCCCGAACCGGCAGTTTGCGTTCCACGGCGGAAAAGCGTTTTTCCCCCCGACCTCCTGAATGCATGGGCGAATTTTCCATAGAATGCCGCTAACCAGCGCCCTTTATTCCCATGTGCAAACCCTGAAAAATTAGTTTAGCCGGAAAGGGGAAAACGCCGATGAAGCCACTTCACCCTCCGTTCTTCCTGTTTGGAATGGGGAACCGGCGAAAACTTCTCTACAAGGCAGGAGCTTTGTATGACGCCCTGACCGGGGAAATGCTGCGCAGTTGGAATCCCATCCACGAACAGATCATCCCCCATGAATACACGGTGAAATGGCAATCCCGCGAGAACAGGATGTATTCCATACAGGAAGACGAAACGGGGGTCTGCCTCCTGGTCGAGGGCACCAGGACCTATTTAACCGGCCATCCGATCGAGCTCCCCGATTTTCGCGGGACCCGCGAAACGCACATGCTCAAGGTCCTGATGCACGAGGTGCTGATCAACATCGTGGACGGCAAGCCGCTCACGAATTTCCTGGTACAAACCGCGCCCCTTTATCGTGACGCCGCGCTCATCGCGGAATGCCTGCGCCGGACCGGCAACCTGGGCCTGATCAAGGATTGGATCCTGAACCTGAAGGAACCGTTCGATTACGCCCATGACGGAGAGCGCGAACCCGACAACCTGGGTCAAGCGCTCTTTCTGATTTCGTTGGTCTCGGATAGGGAACATCCCCTGGTGGGAAAAATCCTTGAGCAGGTCCGTAACTTTCAGCATACCGACTTCATCGAGGGCCGGACTGATTCCGCCGGCCACCCGGTATACCAGACTAAATGGCTCAAATACGGATTGAAATGCCTGGGCCTTGACGATCCCTACACCATTCCGGTCTCATATGATTCTTATTCAACCGTGTTCTGGATGGATTACCGCGATATCCCAAACCACGGGCCCGGCTTCCAGGAAAAGACGAAATCCTCATCGCCTCACCTGGCCTGGGCGGAAGCCCATTTCCATGGATGGGATCCGCCGATGCTCTTGGCCAGCAAGTCCTATCCTATCAGCTGGGAAATCCACACTGACCGTAAACCTCCCTATGGGATGAGCCTCATATCGCCGGAATACCTGGTGCACAGGATGTCCGCCCCGCATGCCCGTCATGCGGCGGAAATGCTCCTGTATTTTCTCGATCAGACCCGGGCTTATGTCCATCGGGAAACCCAATCGGACCATTTTCTCCACGCGCGCTGAGGTTGCCTTTTTACATAGGTCCGGATACCTTTTACATCCATGGGCATCGTGGCCCAACGGATGGGCAATACGGCGGTGCCGTGGATGGCGATACCCTGGCATCCATCGGCCAAGGAGGATTGAAAATGGATATAGTCGATAAGGATTTGGAGCGGTACGCGTTCGAGCATACCGCGCCGGAACCGGAACTGCTGCGAAAGCTTTCCGAAGAGACGCTTGCGAAAATGCAGATGCCTCAGATGCTAACGGGCCGGCTGGAGGGGCGGTTGCTCAAGTTCCTGGCTCAAAGCCTGGGCGCCAAACGCATCCTGGAGGTCGGGACCTTTACGGGATACTCGGCGCTTTCCATGGCCGAAGGCATGCCCGGGGACGGCAAACTCATCACCTGCGAAATCGAACCCGCGCATGCCGCCATGGCGCAGCGATATTTCGACGCGAGTCCACACGGCAGGAAGATCGAGATCCGCATGGGTCCGGCCCTTTCCACCCTGGAAAGCCTGCGGGAATCCTTCGATTTGGCGTTCATCGATGCGGACAAGGGGAACTATCCGCTTTATTATGAAAGGGCGATCGATTTGGTCCGGCCCGGCGGCCTCCTGTTGGTGGACAACTCCCTATGGTCGGGACTGGTGCTTAGTCCGCGCGATTCCGAGACCATCGCCATCGACGCCCTCAACCGTCGCATTCTCAAGGATGAGCGCGTGGAAAACGTAATGCTGACGGTGCGCGACGGCCTGCAAGTGGTGCGCAAAAAAGACTGACCAGACCGGTTGAGCGGGGTCTCCCAGGCCTTCAACGCTCGTCGATGTAGACGCCGAGCTTTCCGGAGGGCATATCGAATTTCAGATCCTTTCCCATGCGTTGGACAACGATAGCCACTTGCGGTTTGCCTTCGGCCGCGGAGATGGCCGCAAGATAATCGTCCTTGGTCTTGATCGCTTTCCCCCCGTATTTCGCGATGCGGTCGCCCACGGCGAGTCCCAGGGAATCAGCCCGTGAATGCCGGATTACCTTGGTGATAATGAGGGTTCCACGCAAGGCCGGAGCGGTCCGACCTAGACCCCACTTGTAGATAAAGCTCCGGATGGCGGCATTGGGCCGCGTAGCGATCGAATGGTTGCCTCCCGGAAACAGCTTGCTGTCGAAGGGCACCTTATTTGCCTTTAGGTAGCGGATGAGATCGCGGGACTCGGAGGCTGATACCACGGAGTCGGCCTCGCAGTGGAGGATGAGCGGGAATACCTTTTCCGCCACCAGGGCCTTGGCCGCCTTGTCGTCCGCAAGCTCCGGTCCGCCGTAATGGCCCGCATAGGCGGCATAGGCTTTCACCAATTCCGGATGCTTGACCGCGAAGATATGGGCGAAGGCAGCGCCTTGGGAATGGCCCACCACGATGGCCTTACCGGCCGCGATAGGATAGCGTTTGCGCACATCCTGGAGGCAGTCCGCGATCCAGTCGGCGTACAATTGCACAGCATCGACGTGGTCGAGCTCCTCGCGCGGGAAATCCGGGTCGTCCCAATTGCCCCATTCCTGAGGAAACTCCGGCCACGCGGTCCAACCCGGTTCCTTTTCTTCCATGAAGACTTCGTAAGCGGGGTAGGGGGCCCGAGGAGCCAAGAAGATGATTTCTTCGGAAGCGTAGGCTTCCGCCATGGCGCCATGGCCGATTTCCGTGGAACCCATACCATGCAGGATCAGGCAGAGCGGATAGGTCTTGCCCTTGGCGCTGTCCGCCTTGAAATTCTTAGGCAGGTAGACGGCATAGAGGCCCATCTGCCGCTCCACCAGCGCGTGGTGGCGAAAGGGAAGGGAGGATCTGGTTGCCGAATCCATGGCCGTGGCGGCGGGGGATGCCGGTGGCTCCGACGCAGAGGCAGGGGTTTGGAAAGCGCACAGGCTGACGGCAAGAATCAGAGGTAAGGAGGTGGGGTTGCGCATGGATCCAAAGCTAGGATCTTGCGTCCGTTACGCAGGGTCTAAAAATTGCGCCCTATCTCTTCACGCTCTTTTCCTCAGCCGGTTCCGGCAGCTTGGTCTTCCGTTCCACCTTCTTCACCGCATGCTGCGTGACGATGTTGCCATTCGTGCCGCGGCCCTTCACTTCGAAATCCTCGAAGTTCAGGGGGATCTCGGTCTTGATGCGCGGCTGGGGAACCAGATGGACGATTACCTTGTCGACGATTTTCGCCGGTTGCACTTCCAGGTACCAGACCTTCGACTGCGGGCTGCCCTTGGTGAGATCGTATTGCTTGTCGCGGGTGATGCCGCCGATCAGGAAGCGCTTGACCATCAGGTTGCCGCCGCGCCCGTCGCGGTAGAGCATGTTATAAACGGTCTTCTCGTCGGTGCGGTCGAACTTGGCGGCGAACAGGATCTTGTTGCCCACGAAGTTCTTATCGCCGACCTTGGTCACCGCGAAGGTTCCGTCCTCTTTGAAGGCGATGACTTCGTCCATGGAGGAAAAGTCCGCGCCGATAAGCTCGCCGTCGCGCACCGAGGTGCCCACGAAGCCGTTTTCCCGATCCATGTAGACCTTGAGGTTGGAAAGGATGACATCGGAGGCGTCGATTTCGTCGAAGCGCGAGATCTTGGTTTTGCGGGTACGGCCTTTGCCGTATTTGGCCAGCAGCCCCTCATAGTAACCGATGGCGTACTTGGTAAGCCCCTTGAGGCTTTTCTCGGTTTCGCCGATCTCCTTCTGCAGGGCGATCATCTCTTCGTCGGCCTTGAAGCCGTCGAAGCGGGAAATGCGTTTGATGCGGATCTCGGTGAGGCGGGTGATGTCGTCGACGGTCACGTCGCGCACGAATTGCTTGCGGAAGGGGCGGAGGCCCTTATCGATGGTCTCAATGATGGATTCCCAGGTTTCGCACTTCTCGATTTGGCGGTAGATGCGCTCCTCGATGAATACCTTTTCCAGGGATTTGAAATGCCATTTTTCAGAGAGATCCTTGTTCTTGATCTCCAGCTCCAGCTTAAGGAGCTTCAACGTGTTCTGAACGCTGAGCTCCAGCAGTTCCGAGACGCCGAGGAACACGGGCTTGTTCTCGAAGATGACGCAGCAGTTCGGCGAAATCGAAGTTTCGCAATCGGTGAAAGCGTACAGGGCGTCGATGGACTTTTCCGGATCCGCGCCGGGAGGCAGATGGATGACCACGTCCACGTTTGCCGCCGTCTTGTCCTCGATGCGCTTGATCTTGATCTTGCCCTTGTCGTTGGCCGTCACGATGGAATCGATCAGGCTGCCCGTGGTGGTGCCGTAGGGGATCTGGGTGATAGCCAGGGTTTTGGGATCGACCTGGATGATGCGCGCGCGCACCTTGAGTTTGCCGCCGGATTGCCCGTCATTGTAGTTGGACACGTCCACCAGACCCCCCGTGGGGAAGTCGGGTCGTAGCTTGAATTTCTCCTTCTTGAGGATGGCTATGCAGGCCTCGATCAGTTCGCAGAAATTGTGCGGCACGATTTTGGTGGCCAGGCCGACCGCGATGCCTTCGGCGCCTTGCGCCAGCACCAGGGGGAATTTCATGGGCAAAAGCACCGGCTCTAGATTACGGCCGTCGTATGAGCGCTGCCAGCTGGTGGTGGCCGGATTGAATGCGACCTCCAAGGCGAACTTGCTCAGTTTGCATTCGATGTAACGCGGGGCCGCGGCGCTGTCGCCGGTCATGGGATCGCCCCAGTTGCCCTGAGTGTCGATCAACAAATCCTTCTGACCCAGGTTCACCAGGGCGTCGCCGATGGCTGCGTCGCCGTGGGGATGGTACTTCATGGTCTGGCCGATTATGTTGGCGACCTTATGGAACCGCCCGTCCTCCTCCTCCCTCAGGGAATGGAGGATGCGCCGCTGCACGGGCTTGAGCCCGTCGGTAAGATGAGGCACGGCGCGATCCGTTATCACGTAGGACGCGTACTCCAGGAAGTATTCCTTGTACATGTCCTGGACGTGCGGGATGTGATCTTTTAAAGTATTGGAGGCCATCGATTCCCTGCTATACCGGGTTTGAAGTCAAAGTTCAAAGTTCAAAGTGGAAAGTTCAAATTTTAAATTTGAGGAAAAGAGAGCATTGTTCCAGCAGCAAGCAATAAGCCGCCGCCGGAATCCGGGTATGGTCGTTCCCGCTCGCGACCGCTCGATCTTCATCTTGCATTTTGCACTTTGAACTTTGCAATTTGAACTCTCTCTTAGTCACACTATTCTTCCGCCTCTGCCGCGGCATCCACGGCCCGGCTCGCCACCAACGCCGCGGCATCCTCCACGACGTCCTCTTCCACCTTCAGGTTTTCCATGATGAAGTCCCTGCGAGCGGGCGTGTTCTTGCCCATGAAGTACTCGAGCACCTCGTGCACCTTGGTGTCACCGTGTAGGATGACGGGCTCCAGACGGATGTCCTTGCCGATGAAGCCGGCGAACTCGTCGGGGGAGATTTCCCCCAAACCTTTGAAGCGCGTGATTTCCGCGTTGCGTCCCAACTTTTTCAAGGCGGCTTCCTTTTCCGCCTCGCTGTAGCAGTAGATGGTTTCCTTCCTGTTGCGTACGCGGAAAAGCGGCGTCTGCAGGACGTAGACGTGACCGCGGGAGATGATTTCCGGGAAGAATTGCAGCAGGAAGGTGAGCAGGAGCAGCCGGATGTGCGCCCCGTCCACGTCGGCATCGGTAGCGACGATAATGCGGTTGTACCGCAGGTCCTCAAGCCCCTCTTCGATGTTCAGGGCATGTTGCAGTAGGTTGAATTCCTCGTTCTCGTAGACGACTTTCTTGGTCATGCCGTAGCAGTTCAGAGGTTTGCCTTTGAGGCTGAACACGGCCTGGGTGTTCACGTCCCTGGCCTTGGTGATGGATCCGGAGGCCGAGTCGCCTTCGGTGATGAAGATACTGGAATCCTCGCGCCGCTTGTGCGTGGTGTTCCAGTGCACGTTGCAATCGCGGAGCTTCTTGTTGTGGAGGCTGGCCTTCTTGGCGCGCTCGTTGGCAAGGCGGCGGATGCCGGCCATGTCCTTGCGCTCCTTTTCGGACTGCTGGATCTTGGCCAACATCTCCTTGGCGGTCTCGGGATTCTTATGGAGGTATTGCTCCAGGTTGTTGCGCACGAACTCGACGATCCAGGTCCTGAGCGGGCTGCCCTTTTCGTCGTAGGTGGTCGAGCCCAGCTTGGTCTTGGTCTGGGACTCGAAAACGGGCTCGTGCATGCGGATGGCAATGGCGCCCACGATGGAGGCGCGGATGTCGGCCGCGTCAAATTCCTTCTTGTAGAAATCCTTGCAAGCGCGGATGATGCCTTCGCGGAAAGCCGCGAGATGGGTGCCGCCTTCGGTGGTGAACTGCCCGTTCACGAAGGAATAATACCGCTCCCCATAGGAATTGTCATGGGTGAGCGAGGCTTCCAGGTCGCTGTCCTTGAAATGGATGATGGGATAGCGTTTGGTGTCGTCGGTATGGCGGGTCAGCAGATCGAGCAAGCCGTTCTTGGACAGGTACTTCTGATCGTTGAAATTGATGGTCAGACCGGCGTTCAGGTACACGTAGTACCAGATGCGCTCTTCCAGGAACTCCTGGACCCATTTGTATTTTGGGAAAAGCTCTGGATCCGGCATGAAGCTGATCAGGGTGCCATTGGGCTCCTGGGTGGCCTTCTCCTTTTCGTCCTGCTTGAGCACGCCTTTGGCGAATATCGCCGTCTTCACCCTTCCGTCGCGGAAGGATTGGACCTTGAAATAGGAGGCAAGCGCGTTGACGGCCTTGGAACCCACGCCATTGAGGCCCACGGATTTCTTGAAGGCCTCGCCGTCGTACTTGCCGCCGGTGTTGATCTTGGAAACCACGTCCACTACCTTGCCGAGCGGAATGCCGCGCCCATAGTCGCGCACGTTGCAGGAACCGTCATCGCCTATGGAGATATCGATCTGCTTACCCGCGCCCATAACGAATTCGTCGATGGAGTTGTCGATGATTTCCTTGAACAGGACGTAGATGCCGTCGTCCGGGGCGGAGCCATTTCCGAGTTTACCGATGTACATGCCCGGACGGAGCCGGATGTGTTCGATCCAGTCCAGCGTACGGATGCTGTTTTCGTCGTATTTGCCCGAGCGATCGCCGCCTTTTTCGGCGGTATCTTTCTTCAGGACTTTCTCGGCGGACTTGGCCATCTTCTCTCTGTTCCTCGGTTCGAATAACAATGTCCGGGTGGCATGAAGCAATGCCTCCGGACCCTTCGGACATTGTAGTCGGCTATGGGCCTAATGCATACTGCCCAAATAGGCAGCAATAAGGGCCCTGGGAAAATACCATATCCCCCCAGAGCTGTCAATTTTGGCACTTAACGGGAATCAACGGCCAGCGGAAAAGACCTGATACTGGAAATCGAGTCCGCCCCGCTCGTTACCGTGGGAGAACAACAGGTCTAGAACGTTCGCGTCGGATAGCTCGGGAAGGGGCGCATCGTCATAGAAGACAATGATTTGCGTGGGCGCAATGGTGGCGGATCCGACCAGGGCGGCACGTCCGGAATCGCCCGTTGCGGTGGGAGCGGAGGCGGCCTTGGGAACGGGCAGGAACACCGGTTTCGGCGACTTCCGATCGAATACCCGATCGGGAGCGTCCCCAAAAACCATCACGACTTCCGCATCCTGGCCCCTTCCGTAAACGGCGGCTACAGCGACATGATACCGTCCTTCGTCGCGGATGGAGAAGGTGAGGCTGTCGGTGGCCGTATAGTCGGCATTGAGATAACGCCAGCCGCTTTTGGCATTGTACAGGATTTCCACCCCTGAGCCGTTGCCGTCGCTCATGGTGAAGGTGGAGTTTTCCCCCGGGCGGGAAAACCAATGCTGGGCAACCATCAGCACGACCACGAGCATCAGCAAGGCCGGAAGCAAGGTGGTGTAGCGCGTCCGGCTGCCGCTGCGGCTTCCCCGCTCCAGATGGATGCGCTGCCAGGCGGGCTTGCCCAGCACTTCGCTCTGGTTCTTCAAAACTTCCAGGCGCGCCTTCATTTCCGGATTCTTTTCCAGGATGGCTTCGAGGTCCGTTGCCTCCTGCTTGGAAAGCATACCTTGGAGGTATTTTTGGAGGTGAAGGTCTGTCAGCATGGTCTGTAGGAAGAGAGAGTGAAAATTTCAAAGTGTAAATTGAAAAGTGCAAAGTGAAGAGGTGTGGGCCGAATCGCTTGGATGCGCTTCCCGCACGATTTCCGAGTGGCTGACTGGCTAGCCGTTGATTTTAAATTTTCACTTTTCACTTTTCAATTTTCACTTTGAACTCTATCTCCTTGCACCTCATCCATTCAACCGCTCCGCCGTCTCCAAAGCCGCATAGGTCAATATCGCATCGGCTCCCGCCCTGCGGATCGACAGCAGCGATTCCAGCATGGCGGCCTCCGCGTCCAGCCAGCCCAGTTGGCCCGCGGCCTTGACCATGGCGTATTCGCCGCTGACATGGTAGGCGGCTACGGGGACGTTTACCGCGGCTTTGACCGCGGCGATGACGTCGAGATAGGCGAGCGCGGGTTTGACCATGACCAGGTCGGCGCCTTCGCGCACGTCGAGTTCGGCCTCGATCAGGGCTTCGCGGCGGTTGGCCGGATTCATCTGATAGGTCTTTTTGTCGCCGTACTTTGGCGCGGAGTCCAGAGCCTCGCGAAACGGCCCATAGAACGAGGAGGCGTACTTGGCCGAATAAGCGAGGATGCCGGTTTCCGAAAAGCCCTCCGCGTCCAGTGAGCGGCGCAGGTAGCCTACGCGGCCGTCCATCATGTCGGAAGGAGCCACGATGTCGGCGCCGGCGCGGGCCTGGGCCAATGCCATTGCCGCCAGGATGGGCAGGGACTCGTCGTTCAGGATCTTGCCGCCTTTTACCAGGCCGTCATGGCCGTCGCTGGAATAAGGGTCCATGGCCACGTCGGTGATGACGGTGATTTCCGGCACGGCATCCTTTAGATCGCGGATGGTGCGCTGCAGCAGGCCGTCGTCCAGGGCCGAGGCGGAAGCGAACGCATCCTTGAGGTTATCCGCGATGACGGGGAAAAGCGCAACCGAGCCGATGCCCAGGCTCAAAGCGCGTTTGGCTTCCTTGACGATCAGATCGCGGCTCAGCCGGTCGATGCCGGGCATTGAGCGGATGGGCGTGCGTTGCCGGTTGCCTTCCTGGACGAACAGCGGCAGGATGAAATGGGCGGGAGTGAGTTCGGTTTCGCACAGCAGCGCGCGCAACGAGGCGGTGCGCCGGTTGCGGCGCGGACGGCGCAGCATGCCGGCCAAGGGATTGACCAGGTGAATCGCCTGGGATGGAATGCCTGCGCCCGGGTCGGCGGAAACCTGAGGTGCGGCCTCAATGCGGTTGGCGGACGGATCTGAGGTTTTGGTCTTGGCGGGAGCCGCCGATTTCTTCTTCACTTGGGCTCGCGAATCCTTTCACGTATCCGCTTTCCGATCGCGGCCAGCTCTTCGGGCTTGGCGGGGCGGGCGCGGTCGAAGCTCAGCTCGCCTTCCGCTTCGATCGGGATCAGATGGATATGGGCGTGGGGCACTTCGAAGCCAGCGACGATGACGCCGATACGGCGGCAGGGGACGCTTTGCTTGAGGGCGGAGGCGACTCGCTTGGCGAAAGGCATGGCTTTGGCCAGGATATCGTCCGATACCTCGAACAATTCATCGACTTCGAACTTGGGAACCACGAGGGTGTGGCCGGGATTGATGGGTTTGATATCCAGGAACGCGAAGAAATCCGCGTCCTCCAGGATTTTTTCGCAGGGGATTTCCCCTTTGATGATGCGGGTGAAGATGGATGACATTTCTTCCCGTCGAACCTGGATCCGTGGCGCAGGGCGTGGATCGGAGCGGAGCCCCGTCCACGAGCCGGGCGCTTGTTACTTCACTTCGCGGTGGAGGGTATGCTTGCGCAAGAAGGGATTGTACTTCTTCTTCTCGATACGTCCCGACTGCTTGGACTTGTTCTTGGTGGTCATGTATCGGGAAGGGGGCAAACCTTGGGCGCGAGCCTCGGTGCATTCCAGAGTGACGACGACCCGTTTACCTTTAATCTGCGGCATGATAGAACTCCTTAAGGCCCGGCCACGCATCCCCTTAGGGAAATACCGGGCGTTATCTTGACCGGTAAGTTTACTAAAGAAGCTATGTTTTTCCCAGGTCC
>JBDSIO010000440.1:0-23717 GCA_039917895.1 Fibrobacteria bacterium
GTTCAAGGTCACCATCCTGCTGGTGGAGCACAACATGAAAGTGGTCATGGGCGTGTGCGAGCGCATCCAGGTGCTGGTGCACGGCGAAGGGATTGCGGTGGGGGATCCTGGGGCGATTCGGAAGGATCCGGCGGTGATTGAAGCGTATTTGGGGAAAGAATAGAGTTCATATTTAAAAGTGAAAAGTGCAAAGTTCAAAATGAAGATCGAAGGAATTAAGCGGGGCGGCTCGGGCCGACGGCATATTGTCCGGTCGATACCGCTCGCCGGGGGGCTCGCTCCCGGCTTACAGGCCTCCGGGCTGTTCGCGGGCTTTCCACAGCCGCTTCCAAGGATCAAGCATCCGCTGGCGAAGCCACTCTGTTTTCCACTTTGCACTTTTCACTTTTCACTTTTCACTTTTCACTCTCTCCTCAGCCTCAGCCCTTTGCACTCTCTCCCGGCACCCCCATGCTGACCCTCCGCAACATCTCAACCCGCTATGGATCCATCAACGCCCTCACCGACGTCAGCATCGAAGTGGAAAAGGGCAGCGTGGCTACCTTGATCGGAGCCAACGGCGCGGGAAAGTCGACCACCTTGCGCAGCATCATGGGCCTGTGCCAACCCTATGCCGGCGATGTGCTGTTCGAGGGAAAGAAGATCAACAAGATCCCGACCCACAGGATCGCGGCCATGGGAATCGCCCTGGTTCCGGAAGGCCGGGCCGTGTTCGCCAACCTAACGGTTAGGGAAAACCTGGAACTGGGCGGCTACCTGAACCGGGACGGAAATAAAATAAGGCGCGATATTGATCACGTCCACGAGGTCTTCCCGCGGCTCAAGGAGCGGACGGCCCAGATGGCGGGCACCCTGAGCGGCGGCGAGCAGCAGATGCTCGCCATCGGCCGCGCTTTGATGGCGCATCCGCGCCTGTTGTTGCTGGATGAGCCTTCGCTGGGGCTCGCGCCCTTGATCGTGCATGCGATCTTCGACGCCATCGCCCGCATTAACCAGGAAGGCGCTACCGTGCTGCTGGTGGAACAGAACGCCAACCTGGCGTTGCGCCGGTCGCAAAAAGCCTATGTACTGGAGACGGGGCGCATCATCATGCAGGGCGCTTCGGCGGAATTGGCGAAGGATCCCCGGGTGAAGGAAGCTTACCTGGGCGAATAAGGAGCGGGCGACTTTCAACGCCACTGCCTTCGGCCTTGGGGGGAAACTACTTCGCTTTCACCGCCGGTTTCGACGTCGGCTTAACTTTAAGCTTAACATTAGCCTTCGAACCGTTCCTGGCGCCCTTCCCTGCGCCGGCCCTTGCCTTGGATTTTCCTTCGGCCTCGAGGACGGGCGCCGGGCCGGTCTGGGCCAGGCGGGCGTTGCCCGCTTCCGTCAGGGTCAATTTCCAATCCCCGAAAGTGAAGGACTTGCCGGGTTCGGGGGAACTGTCCGGGCCTTGGATGGCGAGGAGCGGAGCTTCGCCTTGCGCCAGATCCAAAGCATAACGGGCCACTTGCAGATCGCCAAGGCCCAGTGGGCGGACCAGGGGTTCGCTCCACACCCGGCGCACGAACTGGCCGAAGGGCACATGCCCGGCGGAAGCCGAACGCAACAGGGCGGTTTCCATGGCGTTGGGCTCGCCGTTGGCCGACGGCAGGCGGCCGAGATGGGACCGCAGCCCCCGCTTGAGCAGAGGCCAGGGCTCAAAACCTTTACCCGAACGCGCCCACTTCAAAAAGAGATCCCAACCTTGTGACGAAGCAGCCGAATAGGCGCTCCAGACCTTGGCGGCCAGGCTCAGGAGCGGCGCTTCCAACGGGATGCGGCCCTCGAGAAGTTTTGGGAAAGCCCCCGCCAGGCGCACACCCAGCGGTTTTTCCGGACAGATGATCGAGACCCGGCCTTTGCGTTGTAACGGTTCCGGCAGGTTGGCCAAAAGGCATACGAGATGGATCTGGCAGAAAAAATCCTCTTCGAACCAGAAGACCACTTCGCCTTTGCCTATGGCGGCTTTGTCCAACGTCTTGAAAAACCCGGCCATGTCAGCCAGGTATTTGGCCGGGTCGATGCCGTAGTTGCGGTTGAGGAACGCCGCCCGGGCCTTCCAGTCCACGCTGGCCGCGAGGCCGCCGGTTTTGCCGGCGCCCTTGCCTTTGGGTTTGAGGTTGGGATTGGCGGCGGCCGAACCGACCGGGCCTTCCATCAGCATGTCCTTCCACACCAGGAAATCGCCTTTGACGGTGGATTCCTTGATCAGGCCCAGAGTTGCGTCGCCATTCAGGATATGCAGCATAGTGGGATCATTATAATGCTTGGCCAGCGCCCGTGCCATCGACTTCCTCGATCCCGGGACCTGGGACGCCCGTCCCGTGGTCCTGTCAGTTTTTACCGGAATTCCCGAGCAAATCCTTACGCAATTCCTGGTACCGGGCGGAGTAGAATGGCCGGCCGATGGCTTCGCGGTGATCGAACCCGAAGGCGCGCGAGCTCACAGCCATGATGGGCGGGGCTTGCACGCGTTTGGCCACGGCGATGCCGCCGTACAGGTTCCACCAGCGTTCCAGATCCTTGACGAAGGCCGCGGCCCCGGGGAAAAGCTTGCGGACGTCCACGCCCTGCAAACCCAATTCCCTGTTCAGGGTCCCGGAAACGTACCATTCCAGGATTTCCTCCGGGGTGGCGCGGTTCCAGCGTTGCACCCAGGAGAAGAACAGACGGTCGTGGTAGGGATAGATCAGGGGGTCGCCTTTGCCTTCGTCTACCGCTTGGCTTTCGCTCAATTCCGCGCTGGGCACGATGGTAAAGCTTCCTTCCGGGATGACCTCGCGCTTGTAGACCTCCTTGTTCAGGTAACGGCCCAAGGCGTATACCTCGCTTTTCCACAGATCGCCGAGCAGGGCCAGGAACCCGCCGAGGTCGCCGTACAAGGTGCTGTAACCGACGGTTAGTTCGGCTTTGTTCGCATTGCATGTGAACACCCCGGCGAAAGAGGCTGCCAGGGCCGCCAGGATGCGGCTGGAGCGGTCGCGGGCCTGGACGTTCTCCATCACGAAGCCGGCCATGGAAATGAAGGCGAACCGGGCACCGTCCGGAGAGGTGATTTCCAGGCCGTCCAATTGGGCCTTGGTCACGGCGACGCTTTCCTCGATCCCGATCTCGGCGTACAGGGCGCCCAGTTTGGCGGCCAGTTCTTTGGCGAGGTTGCGCGTGGTGCCGCTATTGAACCGGCTGGGCATGTTGACCAGCAGCAGGTTCTGCGGCGGCAGGATTTCCCCGTACAGGGCGGCGGCCACGGCGCTGTCGATGCCGCCCGATACGCCGATCACGACGCGATCCTGCCCGATGGAGTCGAGAAAGGCCTTGGCCCCGTATCGTAAGGCTTGATGGATTTCCCGGATATGCTTTTCGCCCGGATCGTTGCGCACCGGTTTGCCCGGTTCTTTGGCCGAGGACTTGGCCGGCGCCGTTATCTGCTCCGCGGCGGTGGGAACCGCCGGCGCAATCAACGTCACGTCCGGCTTATCGGGTCCGGCGCCCCCCCCGCATTACCGGCCTTCCACTCGCAACGCAAGCGCACCAGCTCCTGGACATACGCCCCGGCTTCCGCCCGGATCTTGCCGTCCGCGCCGTAAGCGGTGCTGCGCCCATCGAACGTATACACGGTCTTGCCGTTGTTCTGCAGGCTCACGCAATTGACGTAAAGTAAGGGAATGCCCAGGTTCCGCACCCGGTAGGAGAACACGCGGTTGCGCTTTTCATTCTTGCCCCCCGTGAATGGAGAACAGCTCAGGTTGAGCAGGAAATCGCAGCCCTTGCCGCCGAGGATGGCCAGGGGCTTCTGGGCGTAATCGTCCTCCCAGGCATCCTCGCAGATGAGGATGCCGACCCGGCATGACCGTCCGCCCAGGTCCAGGACCATGGGTTCGAGTAGTGATTCCAAGGGCTTACCGGTCTCAAGGGCCAGCTTGCGGGTATCATGGAAGTGACGGGGGTCCTCGAACTCGCGGTAGTTGGGCAGCAGGGTCTTGACGCCGTAGTCGCGGTCCAATCCGGGATGCCGCACGGCCTTGCCGTCCTGGGCCAGGATGTAGCCGTTGAACTTGCGGGGCCGGCCGTCCTCGCCCTTGGCCTCCCAATCCGGGATCACGGTTCCGAAAGCGACGGCGATTCCGGGGTTCCTGCCGGAAGCGGAGGCGGATTTCCCATCCTCCGCCGCGGTGGCGGCGATGATCTTCTCGGACCAGGTTTCGCACTCCCGCAGGAACGCCGGGCGCTCCCACATATCCCCCAGCAGGTAACCCGGCAAAGCCATCTCCGGAAAGGCCAGCAGATCTACGCCCTGTGTGCGCGCTTCAGCGATCAGGTCGAGCATGCGTTGGCCATTACGGGCGGGTTCGCCGGGAAAGACCTCTAGCTGGGCCATGGCGAGGGTTATGGCGGAGTTGGGAGCGGATTGGGGAGTGGATTCTGGAGTGAGTGCGGTCATTTGCAGGGCCGGATGGGCGAAAAGCGGAGGTTGAAGAGAGATTGTAAAGTGAAAAGTGAAAAGTGAAAAGAGCAAAGTGGAAAACAGATTGGCTTCGCTGGTGAATTATTGACCCTTGGAAGCGGCTGCAGATTGCCTTGCCGGGTTGCCGGGCCGCCCCTCCTCATTTCTTCGATCTTCATTTTGAACTTTTCACTTTTCACTTTTAAATTTGAACTCTATTCTTTCCCCAACTACCCTTTTCCAAGCTTCTCAGCCAAGCTCAAGCGATGGTTCCGCCGGATCATGGCCTGATCATACCGGCGCATGTCGTCCTCGGTCTCGGGGATCACGGCTGGAATGTCCTTCTTCCTCCCTTGGTCGTCCAGGGCCACGAAGGTGAGATAGGCCGTGCATACATGCTGCGGCTCTTCCGAGCCCGGTGGCAAGGTGGTGGCCACCACCCCCACTTCCATGGAATGGGCGAAAGCGCGGTTTACCTTGGCCCGGATGGTCAACACCGATCCGTTCGTCACCGGTTTCTTGAAGATAAGGTTGTCGATGGAGACGGTCACCACGGTGCCACGCACATGCTTGATGGCGGCGATGGCGCCAACCTTGTCGATCCACGACACCAGCTTGCCCCCGAAGAGGTAGCCCAGGCTGTTCAGATCGCCGGAGAGGATGAATTCTGAGGATTCCGTAATGGTCGCGGCTACCGTATGTTCCATGCCCTAAAGTTAACCCTCCGCCCTTCATCCGGCAAAATCCTCCGTCCTTTGCCGCCATGTGCGGACGCGCGGTACTCGCTCAGACGGTCCCGGGCAAGGTGGTAATCCTCCGGGTTCCTGGTTATCTTGGAGCCGGATGAAAAGGAATATCATTGAATCGGTTTTGCGGCTTCCGCTGGCGCTGCGCTCAGCCGGACTGGCCATCGCCTTCGCAAGCGCGCTGCATTTTCAGGACGCCGCCGCCGAATCCACAGCGGGGAAACCCCTGTCGAAAACCAAAATGAACTTGCCTCGTACGGAGCACTCGCCTCGTCCGGATACCGAGGAGATTCCCAACTTCGCCCGCGAAGCCCTGGTGGGCTGGGCTCTCCGCGATGTCACCGCCGGCGACACCCTGCTAGAATCGCATCTCGGGGATCAGAATTTCACTCCGGGCTCCACCCAGAAACTTTTCACCACCTGGATCGCCCTGGAACTTCTCGGCGGCGATCGTACCTATGTCACGGAACTGTTCCGCAGCGGATCCGTCGAGGGCGGGACCCTGAAAGGTGATCTGATCATAAAAGGAGGCGGGGACCCGTCCTTCGGCGGCGCGCAGTTCGGCCCTGAACACGGCGCCAACGCCATCTTCACCCAGTGGGCCAAAGCCCTCAAAGAGGCCGGCATCAAACGCGTGGAGGGCTGCGTCATCGGCGACGGATCCTTTCTCACCGAGGATGGGCCCCATCCCGCGAGCCTGTGGGAAGACGCGGGCAACTATTACGCAGGCACCGTCTCGGGCCTCGCCTTCAACGACAACCTGTTTCATGCGCGTTTCTCCGGAGCTTCCTCGCCGGGAAAAGCGGTTTCCTTTCAAGGGGCGTTTCCGCCGCACACGGGCATTGTCCGCTTCGACAACCGCCTCGTCACGGGCCCCGCCGATAGCCAGGATTCCGCCTACATCATCGGCGGGTTCCCCTCCCCCGTGCGCGACCTGCGCGGCACCTACCCGGCCGGACGCATGCCCTTCACCATCAAAGGCAGCCTGCCCAATCCCGCCTGGACCTGTGCGCGCGAATTCCGCGACGTCCTCACCGCGAAAGGCATCACCGTCACCGGCCCTCCGGACGCCGATTGCGGAGACTCCCTGTCCCTGCCCAACCACGCCGGCCTCGCCACCGTCGTAGGCGCCACGGCGGTTCCCGGCGCGCGCCACGTCTCTCCGCCTTTGAAGGAACTTATCCGCATCGTCAACCAGAAAAGCGACAACAATTACGCGGCCCAGATGCTCGCCCTGCTCGGCAAAGGCTCCGGCCGCAGGGGCGATTGGCGCGGCGGCCTCGAAGCGGCCTACGCCTGGCTCGATGCCCACGGATTCGATCGCCGCCGCGTCCACCTCAAGGACGGCAACGGCCTTTCCCGCTACAACTGGATCGCACCCTCGCAGACCTCGCTCTTGCTCTCTTACGCCTACCGTCAGAAAGCCTTCCCGGAATATCGCGCCAGCCTGATCGGTTCCCCGGGAGCGACCGGTAAGCTCGATCGCTACGGCGACGGCTGGGAGGGCCGACTCTACGCCAAAACCGGCACCCTTGAAGGCGTAAGCGCCCTGGCCGGCTACCTCAAATGCGCCTCGGGCCGCTGGATAGCCTTCTCCATCGCCGCCAATAATTTCGAAGCCCCCAACGGAGACGCCCAGAGATTTTTCGGACCGATGCTGAGGAAATGGGCTGGGAAGTATTGAGATAGAGTGAAAAGTGAAAAGTGAAAATTTAAAAGTTCAAAGTTTAAGAGGGTCGGCTCGGCAACCTGGCAGGGCGATCAAATGCCGCTTCCAAGGGTCAATGATTCACTGGCGAGGCCACACTGTTTTCCATTTTGCACATTTCAATTTTCACTTTTCACTTTGAAATCTCACTGATCGAAAGGTATCCTAAGCCAAATGCTCCCCATCCTCATCTCAACCCCCCACTGTTCCGGCCACGTTCCCTATTGGATCCTGGCCCGCATGCTGGGGACCGGGGAAAGCGAGGCGGGCTTGCGGCGGCGGTTGTTTAAGGAAGGGGATCCGTTCACGGACGCGCTCTTCCACATCCCCGACGCCGAGACCACCCTGAACGCGCCCGCCTCACGCTTCGTGGCCGATCTCAACCGGGCTCGCGAGGAGGGCGGCGAGAACGGCGTCATCAAACTCACCGATTTCGATCGCCGCGCCTTCTATCCCACCGGTTATTCGCTGTCCCCGCAAGAACGGGAGATGCGGCTCTCGCTCTATTACGACCCCTACCACGCCGCGATGGAAAAGGCACTGCGCACAGGCCGCATCCGCTTCTTCATCGACGGGCACTCCATGACCTCGCTCGGACCCGCTTTGGGCCCCGATCAGGGCCGCGCGCGCCCGGCTATCTGCATCGGCAATTTTGGCGATGCCGACGGGGATCCGGACGATGGGCCCGTATCCTGCCCGCCACCCCTGGCCCGCGGCATCCGCGACAAACTGGCCGACCTGCTCAAAGGTCCGCTCGCCGAATCCGGCCTACCCGATGTTCCCGCACTCAACCATCCTTTCAACGGCGGATACATCCTCCGTAAGTATTCCCAGGCCCCCTTCGCCGCGCCCGGCGTCATGATCGAAATCAACCGCGGCCTCTATCTCGACGAAGACACCCAGACCCCCTTGCCGGGAAGGGTCGAGGCCATCTCCAAGGCCATGGGCAAGCTGACCGCATGGATAGTCGACACCCTTCCCTGATTCCCCGCTTCTGATTCTCCAGGTAGGGCTTTCGGGTTTTTCGGGAATTTGTGGGATTTGCGTAATTTCCACTGTGGCATCCGACATTTCGGCAGTTTTGAAATTGAGATTCAGTCTTGATCTTATCGGAACTCGAATTTAACTTTGTCCCGAACTAAACTCGCGAAAGGCCGCCATGTCATCCTTCCAATCCATTCCATCCGTGTTTTCCCGCATAGTTCCCGCCGCCATCCTGGCCGCGGCCTCCCTGTCCGGCGCCAACGAGCACCGCTTCGGGTATGTCTACGAGACCGGCATACTGGCGCCCGGCGCCAAGGAGATCGAGGTCTACACCACCCTGCGCGCGGGGCGCGAACGGTACTATTCCGCCCTCGATCAGCGCATCGCCTTCGAAGTGGGCGTGGCCGAGAACCTGATGACGGCCTTCTACCTGAATATGCGCAACACCAGCGAGGCCGACGCCCTGGGCGGAATGAACACCGCCTTTGATTGGAAAGGCGTCTCGAGCGAATGGAAGTACAAGCTGTTGGACCCCGTCGCGGACGCCTTGGGTTTGGGCTTGTACGGCGAAATCTCCTACAACACCGACGGCATGGACCTGGAGCCCAAAATCCTGGTGGACAAGCAGGTGGGACGCTGGCTGTTCGCGGCCAACCTGATCGCGGAATTCGAATACGAGGCCACCGGCGACGAAATGGAACTCGAGGAAATCGCCCCCGACCTCACACTGGGCGCGACCTTTGAGGTTTGCAAGGGTTTCCATGCCGGGTTGGAAGCCCGCAACCACAACGCCTTCGTCAAGACATCGGATGAGGAAATGGAACATGAATTCTCGGCCCTATACCTGGGACCGGTGGTTTCCTATGCCACGGAGTCCTGGTGGATGACCTTCAGCTTCCTGCCCCAATTGCCGGCCTTGGCCAAGGAGGCCGGGGGATCTATACTTGTCCTGGATGACGGTGAGAGGTACAATGCCAGGCTGCTTTTTTCCTTCCATATCTGAATTCCTGGGTTTCCGCCGAGTCGGCGCCCATAAAAACCCGGCCTGGGACCTTTCCTGGGCCTTGGCCATCTGCCTGGCCGCCGGCGCCCTGCTCCTCTCCGGTTGCGCGGGCTCGAGCCAAGTACCGGCGCCCACCGCCAAGAACGTAGCGTTGGCCGAACGTCACGGTGAAGTTACCACCCTGCCTGCCCTCAAGGTCGGCCGTAAGCTCTATATCAGCCGCTGCTCTTCCTGCCACGGCCTAGAGGCTCCCGAGTCCCTAACACCGGCCGAGTGGCCGGAGATGGTTGCCCGTATGGCCGAGAACGCCAAGGTGAACGCCGATCAACAGCGGGCCATCACCCAGTACCTGGTGAGCGTATCCGCCGCGGCCCAAGATTCAACCGCGGTCGCTCCGGGCGCGCCCCAAGCCGCTCCCCCTCCGGCCGCGAACTAGCCGCCGCCTAGCCTGCGAATCAGCCGGCGAACCGCCCCCGATTTTCCGTGGATCTCCAATCCGTCCGGATCGGCCCCGTTCGGCTACGATTTTCCACGCATCCGAGTGAGCTTTCACCCCTTTCCATAGGGTATATTAAGGGGAGACGACCATGGGACCCGACGAACCGCATCTTCATCCGCACGGACACGGGCACGATCACCGGGACGGGCACGCCCATGGAAACGGCGCCCGCCAATCCCATGATCACGTCGATCACACGCATGCCCATCATGCCTCCTACGGCAAGCTCCTCGTCAGCTTCTGGATCATCTCCGGGTTCATGCTCGTGGAAATCATCTGCGGCTGGTTGTTCCATTCCCTCACCCTGATGTCCGACGGTTTCCATATGCTCTCGGACGCCGTCGCGTTAGGCCTCGCGGCCTATGCGGTCGCGCTGGGAAGCCGCCGTGCCACCGGTGCCAAAACCTTCGGCTTCAAACGCGTGGAGGTTCTCGCCGCCTTCGGAAATGGTCTCGCTTTGATCCTGCTCTCGATCGTCATCGCCGTCCAAGCCGTGGACAGGCTCATCCATCCCGTTGCCGTGGAGGCTCGCGCCATGCTCTGGGTGGCGTCCCTGGGGCTCGTCGTGAACCTGGTAGTCGCTTGGTGGCTGCATCGCGGCGTCCATGAAAAAACCATCAACGAGGAAAGCGCCTTCTGGCATGTCTTGGGGGATATTGGAGCTTCGCTCGCCGCCGTGGCCGCCGGCGCGCTGATTCTTCTAAAAGGTTGGCTCTGGGCGGATCCGGCTTTCAGCCTGGCGATTGCCGCGGCGATAACGGTGGCCGGCGCTCGGGTCATGCACCGCAGCGGAAATATCCTGGTGGAAGGAACACCCGAGGGCGTGGCCATAGAGTCGGTGCGCAAGGCCATGCTCGCCAACCCGCTGGTCCGCAACGTCCACGACCTGCATGTGTGGACCATGAACGGCAGGGATCTCTACCTGAGCGCCCATGTCGAGGCGGCCGCCGGCGCCGCCGACAAGGCGGTCACCACCGCGCTGACGCGGTCTCTGAGCCGGGATTTCCGCATGGACCACATCACCTTGCAGGTGGGCCAATGCGCCGATGACGACTGTCTCAACAATTGCGAAGAACCTTCCCGTCGCTCCGCCGTTCCTTCCGTTTCGGAGGCCGAATCTGAACCATCCGGCGCTGATCATGGCGCCCGCGCCCGCAAAGCCTGATTCCCGTCGAAATACATCCCTCCCGTCCCTGGCAACCAACTCATCCCTTGCACCCCCTCAGCTTAAACGTTTCCCCTGCTCTTTCGCTACATACCTTTGCGACAGGGTCGGGATTTTTTACAATATGATCCCTCGGGATCCCGAAAAGATCCCCGGGTGGACTACGTCCCGGCCGGCGGCCCATGCCGATGCATGCCGCGGTCAGGACGGGTCCTCCAAACCGACTTGGGAGCGCTCATGGGATTCATGGATTTTTTCAAACCGCAATGGAAGCACAGCGAGCCCGGCGTGCGCGCGGCGGCTATCCGAGCCCTCGAAGAGGACCAGCAACCACTGCTGTTGACCCTGGCGCTGGAAGACCAGGATCCGGCCAATCGTCTCATCGCCTCCCGGAAACTGAAGGATCCTGAACTTCTGAAGAAACTGCGGGATCGCACTACCGACCGCTCCATCAAGGAAATGGCCCAAAAGGCGTGGGTGGACGCCCGGGTCGCAGCCATCAAGACCGCCACAAAGGATTCCCAGTCGGTGGATAAGGCCCGGGAAGACATCGAAGCCATGAGCGAAGACCAGCGCGCCTTGGAAGATATCGCCAAGCATGCCGCCACTCTGGAAATCCGCAAGTTCGCGTTCGCGAAGCTGATCCACGCGGGCGCGTTCCATGCCGTCGCCATCGCCGAAGAGGATAACGGCCTGGCTCTCAAGGCGCTGGACAAGGTCTCGCGCGAAGGTCAAATAGAGAGTCTGGCCAAGAACGCCAAAAGCAAAGCCGTACGCATCGCCGCCAAGGAACGCCTGAAGGCGCTCAACATCGTAAAGGGCCCGGACGCGGCCACCGTCAACCGCGCCAAGCTCGGTCTCGTGCTCGCCGCCGTCGAAAAGCTGGCCGTCGCCGCCGAAGAGACCCCGCCCAAATACGATTGGGAAGCAGGCAGGACCCATCTTGACGATGCGGAAGCCGCCCTCTCCGAACTCTCCGGTCAAGGGGTTTCCGTCGACGCCGCCAGGCTCGCCCGCTTCCGGGATGGCGCCGCCAAGTTCCGCGCGCGTTACGCCCGCTGGCGCCAAGAGACCGCCGAGACCGAGGCCAAGGAGAAGCAGGCCGCCGAGAACAAGTTGTTGAAGGAAGCGCTGTGCCTGGAAGCGGAGAACCTTTGGGCCAAGGGTAATGAAGAGCCCGTGGTGGTCTTCGTTCCGACCGCGCTTTCCGCCACCGCCCCCTCCGTGAATTCCGCGCCATCCGCAACCGCCGAACCCGGTGACGGCACACCCATCTCTCCCGATGCCGGAGCCGACGTCGCTTCGGTTCCCGGTACCGGGACCGAAGGCACCGACACGCCGGATGCGCCCGTTCCCGCCGTCGCCGGACCCGCCGAACCCGTCAATACCCAAGCCGCCGTGCTCCGTTCGCTCCGCGAGCGGTTCCAGGACATCGGCTCCACCCCCGATGGGGCGGAGGGCGAACTAAGGAACCGCTTCCGCATGGCGCTGGACAGAATCGAACGCCGCACCCGCGACCGCGATCAGCTCGCGCGCCGCAATTCCGAGGAAAAGGAGCACGGCGGACGACTGGGCTCCCTGTGCGCCCAGGCCGAAGCCCTGGCGCAAATCCCCGCCGGCCAGGCCGCCGATCGATTCCGTGAACTCCGTCGCGAATGGAACAAATCCCTGTCGGCAGCGGGTAATTACGCCGGCCGCGAGGAATACCGCGCGCGTTTCGAGAAAGCCGTGGCTTCGACCCAGGCTTCCCTGGACCAGATGCGCGCAACCAACCTGGAACGCATGAAGGATCTGTTGCCGTCGCTGGAAGCCCTGCTGGAAAGCCCGGACATGGTTGCGGCCGAAAAGCGGTTCAAGGATCTGAACGCCGAATGGCGATCCCTGCATCCCGTTCCGGTGGGCCCGGAAGCCGATCACGTGCTGGGCGGCTATCAGTCCTTCCTGGACCGTTTCCGCGAGGCCTCCGACTGGCTGCGCTGGTCGAACCTGCGCGCCAAGACGTCGGTGTGCGATCGCTTGGAGGCGCTCGCCGCCCAGGAAACCGGCGAAGGCCAGGAAGACCGCAAGGCCATGGTCGCGCGCTTCAAGGAACTTCAGTCCGAATGGAAATCCCTGGGCCCGGTTCCCTGGGAAAGCTCCGAAGCCCTTTGGGAACGGTACCACGCGGTGTCCGACAAACTGTACGAACGTTGCCGCGAATACTTCGCCGAGTTGGACGAAGAGCGCGAAGGCAATCTCAAGCTCAAGGAAGAGCTCTGCTCCCGCATCGAGGCCCTGACCGCCCAGGATGACGTGGACTGGCGCGAAGCCATGGAAACCGTCAAAGAGGCGCAAAGCAGCTGGAAGGCCATCGGAGCCGTGCCCAAGGCCCAATCCGACGCGGTGTGGACGCGCTTCCGTTCCGCCTTCAACGCCTTCTTCGAACGCAAGGACAGGCAGAACGCGGACAACCTCGCGCGCAAGCTGGAACTGGTCCTGATCGCGGAGTCACTGCAGGACTCGACCGAATGGAAGACCGCCGGGACCCAGATCAAGGAAGCCCAGGAGCGGTGGAAGTCCATCGGTCCGGTGCCCCGCGACCAGGCGGACGCCATCTGGTCCCGCTTCCATGGCGCCTGCGAGAAGTTCTACGGCGCGCGGCGCGCGCACATCGAAAAGGTGGAGCAGGAAAAACCCAACAACCTGGCGAAGAAGGAAGAATTGATCGCGGCGGTTGAAGGCCTCGACGCCCTGGCCGGCGACCAGGAGCGTTTCGAGCGCATCAAGGAGGTCCAGGCCGCCTGGAAGGAAGTCGGTCCCGGCGGCACCCGCGAAGCCGACGACGCCCTGTGGGAGCGTTTCCGCAAGCCCATCGACGGTTACTTCGAAGGCCGTAAAGCCCGCATGGGCGAAGAGCGCCAGATGCGCGAAGAGAACGCCAAGCTCAAGGAAGACATCTGCGTCGAGGCCGAAGCCATCATCGGATCCACCGAGTGGAAGGCCACCATCGAGAAGATCAAGACCCTGCAGGAACGCTGGAAGGCTACGGGCCCGGCGCCCCGCGAATCGGACCGCGAACTTTGGAAGCGCTTCCGCGCCGCCTGCGACGCCTTTTTCGACCGCCTCAAGGAAAACTCCGCCAAACGCGATCAGGAGCGCGGCGGCAACCTCAAGCGCAAAACCGATCTGTGCTTCCTGGTGGAATGCATGCTCTCCCGCCCGCTCACGGAGGAGGAGACCAAGGCCCGCCGCGAATGGGAACGCGAAAGCCTCCCTGTCGACCTGGCGCGCTTCCGGCTCAATGACGGCCCCATGGACTGGAACGTCGCGACCGACAAGGTCAAGACCATCCAGAAGGAATGGAAGAACATCGGCCCCGTTCCCCGCGACGTGAGCGATTCCCTGTGGGAACGTTTCCATACCGCCTGCGACGGATTCTTCGAAGAGCGACGCGTGGCTTTGGGTCTGCGCCCCGAAGATCCTCAGGCCAACCTGGAGAAGAAGCTCGACCTGATTGCCGACGCCGAAGCCCTGGCCCAGAACCCGGGACCGGAATCAGCGCGCCATGCGGCCAACCTGCAGCGCGAATGGCGCCGCATCGGAGCCGTGCCCCGCGCCCAGAGCGACTATGTCTGGCGCCGCTTCCTCGACGCCTGCGACATGGCCATGGGCCGCGCGCCCGGCGGCGGTCACGAAGGCGACGGCCGTTCCGAGTCGGAATCCGAGGCGGAAGCGGCAGCCAATCCCTAGTTTTGTCCTGCGCCCGGGTTGCAATGGATTGGTAACACGGATTTGCATCCGGGAACCGGCATTCGGGATTCCCCCCCCTCGCTAAAGGAAATCATTTCGGATTCCGCTGCCTGGAAATCCGGATCCAGAGCGTACGAGCCTGATGGAAATCCGGTGGATCCGCCGGAGGTGCCGCATTGAGGTGGTGGCGCCACCGATGCCAGCTTGGCCTCGGAAGTGAGGATCCACAGAGGGATGCGTTTTGGAAATTTGAAGGAATGCGGGCGATTGTTCATTCGGGTTTGATCCCATCCGCTTTTTATTGACACATTTCTTACGGTAGCACCTCGGCTTGACTCAATATGTTGACTCCCGGCTCCCATCAGGAACCCATAACAAATCGCACTTTGAAAAGGATCGAAAAATGAACATCGGAAAAATCATCACCTCGGCTTCCCTAGCCATCGCCATCCTCGGAGGCATCGCCGCCTTCGCTCCCGCCTCCGTGGAAGCCGCGGCGAAGAAATCTGTCGTCAGATGCCATGCTCTGACGTTTAGCTGCAAGTCGGACCATTTCAATAAGCCGGGCTTCGACAAGCGCGAGGCTTGCCAACCTGGAAGAGGATGCCCGCGCTAATCTCCCATGGGCCGCTTCCCAGGAAGCGGCTCTAACCCTTCAGTCATCGCCGTCCAAGGCGGAAGCTCTCCGAGTCATGCCAATTTCAGTGTTCACAAAAGAGCAGCCACTCGGCCGCCGAGGCATTCCCCTTCCTTGCTAAAGGATCCCAAGGAAATTCGTTAATCCCCTTAATCAATGCGTCTTACTACAAAGTCGCGGAATTATTCCCATGGATGTTTTTGTTCCTTGAAGCATTTGGGTTTTACGCGCCCGTATTAGCGTTCACAAATGTGCACGAAATCTGGCCCGGCATGCATTCCCGGCCGCCATCCTCGGGTGTAAGTTCGCTCCACGCCCCGAGCATGGATGGGACGGTGAACCGGAGTTTGGAATGCAAGCGGTTAAGGATACGAATGAGGTTCAGGTCGAAGTCCGCATTGCGGGTAAGCCTGATAACTCATTTCTGGAAATCAATTCCTCGCATTTTCTGAACGCCCTGCAAGCCGGAGCCCCGGCCACTGAACGCGCCTTCCGCTACCTGGTGATTCACATGCAAGCTCCGCTTACCCGTTACCTGGGACGGTGGCTGCGGGATTCCGGATCAATCCAGGATGTCCTGCAGGAAACCTTCCTTGGCGTCCACCGGGGCCTCCCGCGTTTTGAAGGTAAATCCAGCCTTACGACTTGGGTGTATTCACTCGCGTATCATAAGCTCATGGATCGGCTCGCGGAATATTACCGGCCAGGCGGTCGGAATTCGCCTGAGGATATCTGCCTGAATCTGGAGGACGCCAATCCCCTTCCCGATGAGGCCGCGCACCAGGGTTTGCTTATCGCGCGCATCCAAGCCGCAGCGGATTACATTCCGGAACTGTACTGCGCTGTTTGGAAGCTGAGGGACCTGGAAGGCAAAAGCGGTGAGGCGACCGCGGAAGCCCTCGGTCTCACGCCTGCCTTGGTCCGGGTGCGACTGCATCGGGCCCGCGCCCTGATCATCGCCCGCTTGCACAAGGAGTATCCGGGGCTGATTCGCGAACTGGTTCACGAGGGACGAAACCCTGCGACTTCGGGACGGTACGGTGTGAAATGTTAAGTATGTCACGTAACCTTCCGAACCTGAACCTCCGAGGGGCCGTCAGCAAAATCATCGCCTCGGCTTCGCTGGCCCTAGCCCTGCTCGGCGGTGTGGTCGCCTTCACCCCTGCTTCCGCGCATGCCGCGCTTCTCCCTAAGGCGGAGAAAATCGAGAAACCCGCGAGCAGGAAGCCCATCTATTGCCCCGCCCTGGTAGGACATCGCTGCCGGGAAAGACAGGAGCGGCCCAGGCAGGACCCCTTCCTTGATCCGCGCTGCAATACCCGGGTCTGCCCGAATTGATCCCTCCCGCCCTAGCTTGGTTCCTGGGGATCCTCCTGGCCTTGCCGTCCATGGCTCTCTACGGCGCTCCCACGCCCAAACCCGGAATCTACCGGGACCGCCTGGAAGTCTTCCGGAAATCGCTGCGAAGCTACCAGGTTGAAACCCGTCGCGTGGACAGCCTGCAGTATGTCCTCGGGGAACTGGATTACCTACGAGAGGCCTATGATTCCGCCCTGGGCATCCACCTCTCCATTCCCTTGCCGGCCTCGGGTAATTTCCGGGACAGCGTGCTGGCCCAGCGAGCCCGGATCTTCGACCGGATATGGCCAACTACCGTGCTTTCAGAGGAGGAGGCATTTTCACGACCCACTTTGGAATGGGAGATCGGTTCGGGTCATTTCCGCGGCTTCTACCAGGCGGGACCGGTTTTTCCCTATGGCCAGGACGGAATGGGGTTCAGCACGCGTGCCTGGCTTTTCCATACCCAGGCCTGCCTCACCTGGCCCTTATCCCTCCATGGACAGAAAGGGAGCTTTGCGGCGCAGGCCAGGCTTTCCCCTTCCCAAACTTCACCCGACCATGATTTGGTGTTGCGGGCGAATGCCTTTGACGTATTCCGGAAAAACCTCTCGCTGGCTGGATCGGCCGGCCTCAGAAAGGTTGCGGGGCAGGAGTACCTGGCCTCCTTCAGTCTCTCTTCCTCCCGGTTCTGGCCTTCCGAAATGGGAAGCATCTCCATCCAGGCATACGTCGGTGGAGATTGGCAAAAGCACGGCGGAATGATGAACGGAAATGCGGGGATGGGTTTCATTCGGTCAACCTACCTGGCGGGGGAAAGTTACCTTGACTTTTCCCTGGATGGCGCCATCCTAAGCCGGAGCGCGGTAACGGATGGGTTCCAGGCCCAGGAGCTTTATGTGGACAATGTCGCAGGTATCCGGCCCACCCATTTTCAAGGACCCGAGTTCCGCGATACCCTGTCCAAGGATGACCCATCACCTTATGAGCTTTATGTCCTGCATACCGGCGCGCAATCGCTTTCGCTTCGGGCGCCCCAAACCTTTTTTTCAGCCACGTCCGCCTTAGGCTATGGCTTTTCCCTTTTCGCGGGATGGCAAGCCCGGGCCGAAACGCATTATGGAATCGATCTCTATCCCGAATATGCCTGGGACGAGGCTCCCGGCCCCGTGGGCCTGGAGCCTTTTTCCGGGGACTTCAACGGCCTCGCCTTGAACCGGGCCGACGGGCGCCGATACGCGGTAGTCCTGATAGATGAACAGGAAGGGCTCGGAGAATATTACGGATCCAGCCCGTTGGAGCATCGCAAGATGCGCCGGTTAGATCAGAAGGCAGGCTTGGATTTCAGCTTGTCCCGGTTCTTTGGCGGGCAGTTCCTGACTCTGGGCACGTCCGCTGAATTTGGGTGGTCGAACCTGCCCCGGACGGCCCCTGCCTTTTCCACTCCTTGGCAATGGAATGTGAATTGCGCCTGGTCCCGCACTTGGGGTCTGCGCTAGGGCCTCGCCCCCCCAAGGGTGTCAAGGATTCAGGGCGCCTATCGAAGCGGAATTCCGTTGATTTATCCCAAAACGGCGATTTCCGGAATGGACGCGGCGTTTCGGGGGCATTAGCGTTATTTTTACCGGAAGCTTTATCGGAATCTTATCGGAATCAAAAGGGGAGAACAGGAAATGAGGCATGACATCCGGGAGACCGTTGCCGGGGGGAAAACGGTCATGGCCGCCGCCTTGTTGGGCCTATGCATCGGATCAGCCCGCGCGCAAAGCAACCCTAAGGTGAGTCTGCCCAAGCCGGACGCGCAGGGCTGGATCAAGATCTTCCGAGGCGACAACACATCCGATTTCTCCCTGTATACAGGGAACGGTTCGCCCGCTCAGGAAGCTTCCAAGGCCCCTTTCGGCGGGCCCTTCGTCGTCCAAGGCGGCGATACCATCCGCACCACGGGGGCGCCCAACGGCCAACTGATTTTCAAGCAGGACCTCTCCCATTACATCATGGAAGTGGACCTGCGTTGGCCGAACAACCTCGGGAATACGGGGGTCATGACCAAGATCCAATGGAACGACGCCGGCCAAGGCGGCGGGCTTCCCCGCGCCATCGAATGCCAAGGGGATCCCTCTCAGGGCATCGGCCAGATCTGGGCCCTCGGTACCATAGAAGGGAAAATGGGCGGGACCTGGATTACCGTGCGCGCGAAATTGGCCAATCACCCTTTCGGCGGGGGCGTGACGGCGGCGCAGGCCGACAGCACCCAGCCGGAGATCGAGTATGGAGGCGTGGGCGCGCCGAGCAATAACCTTATCATCGGTTTTCCGGGTTGGCAAAAGCCGCGGCCCGCCGCCCTGGACAACAAAGGGTGGGTCACCATCCGGGTCGAATCCCACGGCAAGGACACCACCCGCCATTTCGTCGACGGAATCAAGGTGATGCAATACCGCAATCCCCGCATCGCCCCGAGGGACAAGGGCAGTGAGGTCGTCAAATACCTGACCGAGGGCATGCTGTCGGTGCAGTCGGAGGGCACACCCGTCTGGTACCGGAACTGGCGCATCAAATTGTTGCCGGAAGATCCCCTATACGCTTCCCTCTACACCACGCGCCTCGGAGAAGGGTCCCGCGCGCTTCGTAGGGCCTCTGAAGCATACCGCCTGGGCTTCGACGGCTCGACCCTGACTCTCCTTGCCAAAGGGCATCCGATATTGGACCTGAAAGGTAGGATAACCGGGAGGCCGGCGACTAAGGTACTTCTGAAGCCCTGAGGCACATCTGCGCCTGGTTACTGCGCCGATGACTAAGGAGAAGGGGGATAGCCCCCGACTTATAGACGTTCTAGGCCCGGGTCGGCTTCCCTATTAGCGCAGGTTGGGGATTTCCGGAAGGGATGCCATATCCCGAATCGCGACCGACCTTCCATCGAGGAAATACCGGGCGGATGGAATGGTGCCAGACAGGTCTTGACGCTGCACCACAAGCCGACCGGATTGGAACAGGAGGGTGGTTTGCGGAACCTTTCCGTTCTTGTTGTCCACGGCCAACTTAACCCCGGTCGAGGAACCGGTGAAGATGCGCTGGGAGAAATTGTAGAAGCTGCGATTGAAACAGGTCCAGGAATGGCCCTGACCGACCTCCCACTGCATCATATGGGGATTGATGTTGTTCTGGTCCATATAATCGTGGAAATTTTGAGTACCACTCTTAGTCAAGCCGTCGGCCGAACCGCAAGCGAGGTAGGTGAAGCGCACATTCTTTTTGACGAGAGCCAAATCCTTGACCGCTCCACTCGTATTCGAGGCTGGGGCGATAGGACCAATCCAGTAGAACAAATCGGGGTTGCCGAACCCAATTCTCAAGGTTTGTCCCCCGCCCATGGACAAACCGCAAATGGCGCGATCGATCGGTTCCTTCGAGACCGAATAGGTCGCTTCGATATGCGGGATCAAATCCTTGGTCAGCGGAGCGTCAAAAGTGCCGAAATTGCCCATATTGCTATTAACGCCCATTGCGCCGTCGGGCATAACGACGACCATGGGGACGGCCTTGTTTTGGGCAATCAGGTTGTCCATGATGTGGTGCGCGTTGCCCTTGGACCCGTTGGTCCAGGTTGTCTGGTCATCGCCAAGTCCGTGAAGCAGATAGACCACCGGATACTTTTTTTCGGTAGAATAACCTGGGGGCAAGTAAATTGAATAAAGCTGGTTCCCTTGAGTTTGTGTTTTATAGCTTAGACTCGGTTGAACCATGCCATGCGGAACGGAACCGACGGCATCCCAACCCGCCGGCGGGACCGGGAGCTTTGCTTCCGGAGTGGATAATGCGATGATTGGAAGCGAAAGCAGCCCCGCGGCGAGTAATCTGAAAATCATGGGATGTCCTCTTGAATGTATTTTATTTCCCTGGAAAATCAGGGTCTTCGGCTTGGTACTCAGCGGATCGTGACTTTTTTCACGAAATGGACTGGTGGTCCCACCCCAGTACTTCGCTATTCCTGCTTATATATATGCCGATTGTGAGAAACGCGCAGAACAATCCTTGCGTCTTCCTGCCCGGTTCTTGAGGCAAAATGGGAAAATTCCCAGGTTACGGCTTGGTTACGCTTCCAATTATCGTGGGAAAATCCACATTATTCCGGCGTTTACGGGCGTAAACGAATTCATTTCCATACCCAAGCGTGGTCGGAGCTTATTCGGGCCTGTTTTTTCGGCCTCTTATTTCAGCCTCTTATCTCGGTCTTTATTTCGGTCTATAAGGCACAGTTATGCCTGCCGGCGCCGATTTGAGCTGCCGGCCTTTTAGATCGTACCTCGGTATTTCCATGGCTCCGGACGGTCGGGGACCGGACCGATGCTGTAGCCCGGTCTGCGTGATGGGTACGGGCGCGTAGCTGATGCCGTCGTACCAAGCGCGGGCGGAACTGCCTACACTGGTAGAGGCCGACCCGGTTTGAATGGCGAAGTCATCCACCACCGCCTCCAGGCTGCCGCCGGTAGGCACTTCCACCCGGCCCAGATAAGCCTGGTAAAGAGCCGCGGATCCAGCCGTCAAAGTGGGCGCAGTTCCGTAATCCGCACCGTCGACCTGCTCGCCGGACTTTTGCCGGTACACCTGCATTCCCGTGGTCGACAACCCTGCCCGGATGCGCCAGTCGGCAGCGGGATCACCGTAGAAATCGGCCCACACGTCGTAAATGCCGCCCGGCACCGTCACCTTGGTCCGGATGGCGGGAGCATCCTCGCCGCCTGCTTCCGCGGAGGCCAGCACGGTACCGCCGTTTCCCTCGCCCGAACGCCAGTGCCATTTGCTGTCCGCGGCCCCGTTGGCGGCGGAGGGCCCGGTGGCGCCCAGGGCGCCGCCGGCGGCCAAGGCGGTATTTTCGTCTGTGGCGTCCACATAGGTCTTCTTTCCAACGGAAGAATTGGCGTCCATAATCAGGCCTATCATAGCGCCGTCGAAGTTCTGGGATGCGCTCATAGTGCCTTTGTACCAAACGAGGGCGGTATGGTCCTTGTCCCAGGCGGGTACGCTGGGGCGGTAATTGTCGCGGCCGGATTCTTCCGTGATGGGGGACCAGGTCCAGGTGGCGCCCTTATCGGTCGTCTTGCCCTGGAATATCTCGTGGTTGCTTAAGGACTTGCCGTCGCGGGGGTCGAAAGGCGTGGACATGTAAAGCACGTCTGGATCGTTGGGGTGCAGGGCGCCCAGCCCGGTATAATCCTGCTCGCTTCCGAATAGCTTGGAGCCGGCCTTGCCCAGGTAGGTGTAGGTCCATTTCCCATCCCTCATAAAGGAGACGAAGAAGCGGTGGTCCGTGTCGCCGGTCCCGGCCCGGCACTTGTAGAACATCCCGACCGTTCCATCGGGATAGTCCGCGATGTCGATGTTCCAGCACCGGGTCATGGTCGAGCCGGAAACCACGGTGTTGGCCGCGAAGACCTTGGTGAACTTTTCAGGAATGGGGCAGTCCTTGTCCTTGACGTTCTCGTCGATGACCGTGCCTACCGTGTTATAGCTCTTGCCGCCCTTGACGTAGCCATGGTAAATGCTGGTGTTGAAGTCGCGGGGATGATGCTCCGTAGCCGTGAAATCAATGCGATCCACGCCGTTGGAAGCGTACTTGAAATAGCCGTTGACATATCCGACGTCCGCGGAGAAGGTCGTGAGCTGGCCTCCATAGGTCCAGGTGGCGCCTTGGTCGGAGGAGATCGCGAAATTGGGGCTTTGCTGGTCGCCGCGGGAGAAGTTGTAGGTCTTGTCCTCGGCGGAAAGGTAGAAGAGGTTTTCATAACTGTTCTCGAAGTCCGCGCCGCCGGGCTGGGTATCCCAGTTGTAGCTGCCTTCGGCGCCCCAGGTGCCTTTGGCGGGGTCGTAGATGCGGTGGTAGCTGATCTTGTTGTTGTTGTGGCCCGTGTACACCGCCAGGTAGCCGCCGGCGGGGCGGACCATCAGGCCGGCCGCGTTGTGATCGTCGCCGCCTCCGTAAGATAACAGGGCCTCCCGCAGGGTATTCCGCTTGCTTTGCCGGGTCTTGAGATCGAAGAGCACCACGTCCACGTCTCCGTTGCGCGCCGCGCCGCCCACTCCGGCCGCGTTGGCCAGGGCGGAAACCGCCATCTCGCCCCGCTTGACGTCCACCACTACCCGTTCGTCCTGATACCAGCACCAGCCGCCGTTTTCGGTGAACTGGATGAGATCGCCCTTGACCTTGTCGGCAGCCTGGGCGGCATGGGCGAAACCTGCTAAGGAGACCGCCAGGATGAGATTGCGAGGGGCGCAAAAGCGGTTAAGCACCGGAATTCCAAGCGGGCGGATTCGAAGCATTAAGGTTCCTTTTGAATGAGGATGAAGGTGGTTTGGCACCGATGCGCATCCAGCCTCTCCTATTCGGCGATGTCGGGTAAATATTAATCCATCCGAATGGATTCCGCACTGCATTCCGACGTATACTTTCCCGCTTAAATCCGAAGCAAGATGGCGAGATTTGGGTTTTGGAAGGCTTTCATACCATCAACCGGCTTCCTTTTTTCCGCATGCGGAAAGCCCGTCAAAGAGCTAAATTGCCCGGGTGGGTTGGTGGGTTGGGAAACTCGGACCGTAAAATCACAAGGGAAACTGTCATGCGAAACGCAATCGTGAACAAGGTATACCGGCAACGCTTTGCAGCCCTTGCAATAGTGTTCGGGTTCTCAGGGGCCTACGCCGCTATTCCGGAAACCGTCAATCCGGGCCTCAAATTGGTGAACCTGCGTGCGGACAACAATTTCCAGCCCATGGTGACCGGTCTGGGGTTCCTCTCGGACGGGCGCCTGGTGGTTGCGCATTGGGGAGGCGACCACGACCTTCTGCAAAATCTCCAGACCCAGGGAAAGGTGTACATCATTTCCGGCGTGACCGGGGACACTCCTTCGCCGGTCGTCTCGACTTACGCCCAATCCCTTGAAGATCCCACGGGCATGCTGGTTAAGGATGACAAGATCTACGTTTCGGGCGGCGAAAAGCTCATCGAGCTTCCCGATGAGAACAAGGACGGCAAAGCCGAAGCGGCCAAAATCATTTGCAAAATCCCGGGCACCCATTCAAGGCACGAGTTCCTATTCGGTCTCGTCTTCAAGGACGGGAAGTTCTGGATGAACCCTTCCTCGGCCAAGGACAATAACGCCAATTCGGCGGGGAAGCAGAAGAACCCCAACCGTGGCACCAGTATGGCCGTGGATCCCGTGACCGGCACCTTCGAATTATTCGCCATGGGGCTGCGCGAGCCCAATGGCATCGGGATTGGTCCCGAGGATGAACTTTTCGTACCCGACGTGCAAGGTAACTATCTCCCCGCCAACAAGCTCATCAATATCCGCAAAGGCCGTTTCTACGGTTTCAAACATGACCCCGTTGAGGCCTGGGACAGCCAGAAGGAATATCCCCCCGCTGTGTACTTGCCCCAGGGCG